>NZ_JBVHHB010000039.1:0-65954 GCF_055561295.1 Kitasatospora sp. NPDC022785
ACCCGGAAGCTAAGCCTCACAGCGCCGATGGTACTGCAGGGGGGACCCTGTGGGAGAGTAGGACGCCGCCGAACAATCATTCACAAAGAACCCCCGATCCGTCACGGATCGGGGGTTCTTTGCGTTTCCGGTTGACGTATCGTCAGGGCATGGACGATCAGGACGCTCAGCAGGAACGGGTCTACGACGGAACACCGGCGACCGGCGAGGGCGCGGTGGTCGCCCGTGAGGTGCTTTCGCCGGGTGTGCGGGACGGCGCACTGCGCGTCCTGGCGGACGCTCAGGCGGTGGACGGCCGGGAGGCGGTCTCTGAGCAGGGGCGGCTCCGGTTGCGTTCCTCCGACTCCGCCCGCCCCGGGGTAGTCCACCTCGTCCAGCACGAAGGCCGTGAAGCCAAGGGCATCGCCGGCTACGGCCAGCTGGAGGTCCCCCAGGCCGGTGATGCCAACCCCTCCGCCGAGCTGGTGGTCGTTCCGGCCGTGCGCGGCCGGGGCTACGGTCGCCCGCTGGTGGACGCGGTTCTCGCCGAGGCACACCGCGCCGGCCGGGACCACGTGGACTTCTGGGTGCACGGCGGCCACCCGGCTGCCCGCCATCTGGCCGAGCGGTACGGCGCCGAGCTGGTCCGGGAGCTGCGGCAGATGCGCCGGACCGGGCCGCAGACCGAGGAGGTCGCGCTCCCCGACGGCGTCGAGCTGCGGACGTTCCGTCCCGGCGTCGACGACGCGGAGTGGCTGCGGCTGAACGCGTCGGCCTTCGCCCACCACCCGGAGCAGGGCGCCTGGACGCAGCGGGACCTCGCCGACCGGCTGGCCGAGCCCTGGTTCGACCCGGCGGGCTTTTTCCTCGCCACCCGTGGCGGCAAGGTCGTGGGCTTCCACTGGACCAAGGTGCACCCGGCGACGGCCACCGAGCCGGCGCTGGGCGAGGTGTACGTGGTCGGGGTGGACCCGGCGGAGCAGGGCAGCGGCCTCGGCCGGGCGCTGACCGCGGCCGGCCTGCGGCACCTGACCGGCGGCGGCCCGGGTGAGCGGGGGCTGGCGACCGTACTTCTCTACGTCGATGCCGACAATCCGGCCGCTGTGCGGGTATATGAACGACTGGGGTTCATCATTCACGAGGTGGACCTGATGTACCGCGCCGAGTACCGCACGCACCAGGAGCCGAGCGGGGCATAGCGGAGAGCCGGGGCCGGAGGCAACCGGTCGGTCGTACGACACCGGTCCGGCCCCGGCCCCGACCGACTCAGCTTTCCTCCTGGCCATGCGGTGTTTACCGTGGATTCAATTGCTGCCGCGAAGATCACAGGATGAAGTCCGCAGTGTCTCGTTCGTGCAGCGTCGGCGACGCCTGCCGGCCGGTCCCGTGTTGACCGCGCCGGGCGGGTGGGCGTTGGCGCTGGGCGAGAACGAGGGCCCGCAGAGCCTGTCGCGTCCGGACGCCGTCCTGCTGGAGGAGCTGGAGCCCATGAGCATCCCCCGCCCCGTCTCTGCCCCGCTGTCGCCTCCGGCCAGAATGTCCAGTGCCCTGGGGATACCGCCGGAGCTGCCGGCCGCCGACGGGCAGGACCAGGAGGAGCTGCCCCAGGGCCGCTTCCTGGACCGCGAGCGCAGCTGGCTCGCGTTCAACGAGCGGGTCCTGGAGCTGGCCGAGGACCCTGCGATCCCGTTGCTGGAACGGGCCAAGTTCCTGGCGATCTTCGCGAGCAACCTGGACGAGTTCTTCATGGTCCGGGTGGCCGGCCTGAAGCGCCGGATCGCCACCGGAGTGGCCCAGCGCAGTGCCTCGGGCCTTCAGCCGCGCGAGGTCCTGGATCTGATCTGGACCCGTTCGCGCGAGCTCATGGCCCGCCACGCCGCCGCCTTCCAGCAGGAGGTCCTGCCGGACCTCGCCGCCGAGGGCATCGAGCTGGTCCGCTGGCCGGAGCTGGCCGAGAAGGAGCAGGCCCGGCTGCACACCCTGTTCCGGCAGAAGATCTTCCCGGTGCTCACCCCCTTGGCGGTGGACCCGGCGCACCCCTTCCCGTACATATCGGGGCTCTCCCTCAACCTCGCCGTGGTCGTGCGCAACCCGGTCTCGGGCCACAAGCACTTCGCCCGGGTGAAGGTCCCGCAGTCCCTGGCCCGGTTCCTGGAGGCGTCGCCGCAGCGGTACGTGCCGCTGGAGGACGTGATGGGGGCGCACCTGGAGGAGCTCTTCCCGGGCATGGAGGTGCTGGCGCACCACGCGTTCCGGGTGACCCGCAACGAGGATCTCGAGGTGGAGGAGGACGACACCGAGAACATCCTCAAGGCCCTGGAGAAGGAGCTGATGCGGCGGCGCTTCGGCCCGCCGGTGCGGCTGGAGGTCGAGGAGTCGATCGACCCCTACATCCTGGACCTGCTGGTGCGGGAGCTGAACATCACCGAGGCGGAGGTCTTCCCGCTGCCCGGCCCGCTCGACCTGACCGGCCTGTTCGGCATCGCCGACCTGGACCGTCCCGAGCTGAAGTACCCGAAGTTCGTGGCCGGTACGGCGCGCGGGCTGACCGACGTCGAGTCGGCCTCCCAGCCGGACATCTTCGCCGCGATGCGCGAGCGGGACGTGCTGCTGCACCACCCCTACGACAGCTTCTCCACTTCGGTGCAGGCCTTCCTCGAGCAGGCCGCGGGCGACCCGGACGTGCTGGCGATCAAGCAGACGCTGTACCGGACGTCCGGTGACTCGCCGATCGTGGATGCGCTGATCGACGCGGCGGAGTCCGGCAAGCAGGTGCTCGTCCTCGTCGAGATCAAGGCTCGCTTCGACGAGCAGGCCAACATCAAGTGGGCCCGCAAGCTGGAGGAGTCCGGCTGCCACGTCGTCTACGGTCTGGTGGGGCTCAAGACGCACTGCAAGCTGTCGCTGGTGGTCCGCCAGGAGGGGGACACCCTTCGGCGCTACTCGCACGTGGGCACCGGCAACTATCACCCGAAGACCGCCCGGCTGTACGAGGACATCGGCCTGCTGACCTCGGACCCGCAGGTCGGCGCGGACCTCTCGGACCTCTTCAACCGGCTCTCCGGCTACTCGCGCCGCGAGTCGTACCGCCGGCTGCTGACCGCGCCGCGCGGGCTGCGGGACGGGCTGATCTCGCGGATCCACAACGAGATCGCCCACCACCGCGCCGGTCGTCCGGCGTACGTGAAGCTCAAGGTCAACTCGATCGTCGACGAGGCCGTGATCGACGCGCTGTACCGGGCGTCCCGGGCCGGCGTGCCGGTGGACGTCTGGGTGCGCGGGATCTGCGCGATCCGCCCGGGGGTGCCAGGGCTGAGCGAGAACATCCGGGTGCGCAGCATCCTCGGGCGCTTCCTGGAGCACTCGCGGATCTTCGTGTTCGGCAACAACGGCGATCCGGAGGTGTGGATCGGCAGCGCCGACATGATGCACCGCAACCTGGACCGCCGGATCGAGGCGCTGCTGCGGATCACCGACCCGGCGCACCGGGCCGAGCTGTCCGGGCTGATCGACCTCGGGGTGTCGGACGAGACGGAGTCCTGGCACCTGGGGGCGGACGGGGCGTGGACGCGCCACGCCCAGGACGCGGAGGGGAAGTCGCTGCGGCACGTCCAGGACCTGCTCATCGACTCGCGCCAGCGCCGCCGGGCCGCCGCGGCCCGGTGACGGTGCGCCGCTGCCCCGGCGCCCGGCCACGACCACCGACGCGGGCCGCTGAGACCGAGGCCGGCGAGGGCGGCGGCCACTGATGCGTGCCACTGATGCGTGCCACTGACGCGTGCCACTGACGCGAGCCACTGATGCGAGCCGCTGAGCGGTCGGGACCCGCCGCAGCGGTCGGCCACCAGCCCCGGGGGACGGCCCCGGGGGAACGGGGATCTAGCTAGTCATGACCGATGCGCCGATGACGGCCCTGGCGGCCTCGACCGCGACCGCCGGGGACATCCTCTCCAGCCATCTCACCGCCCAGGCCGGCGTGTTCCTGCGCGCGCTGCCGCAGGCGGTGGGCGAGGTCGGCGCCAGACCGGGGACGGCCGTCGTCCCGTCCGTCGGCACGGCCGACCTGCTGCGGGCGGTGCGGCGGATCGGCGGGCTGCTGCACACCTTCGGCGGCACGTTCGAACAGACCTGGGCGCAGGAGTCGCGCACCGAGCTTCGCTGGCTGCTCAACCTGCTGGCGCTGGAGCCGGGGTACGTCCGCCGCTCGGCCCGGCTGCTGGGCGCGCTGGACGCGCTGAGCGGCAGCGAGGCGGACGGCGCGGGGATGCTCGCCGGCCACGCCGGGGTCCCGAAGGCGCGGGCGCTGCTCGACCGCCAGCTGACCCTGGCCCGGACCAGGGCGCACACGTCGGTGCTCCAGGAGCTGCGTTCGGCGCGGCTGCACGCGCTGGCGGACCGGATGACGCTGCTGGTCGCCGAGGCGCCGATGCTGGACGCGGCGGGCGGCCGGGCCGCGGCGGTGCTGCTGCCGCAGGCGGGGGCGGCGTTCACCGCGCTGGCCGCGAGCGCCCGGCAGCTGCCGTTGCAGCGGGCCGCCACTCCGTACGGCGGGGACGGGCTGCGCCGGCTCGGCTCGGTGCCGACGGCCCGGGGCGCGGTGGACGCGGACGCGGCGCTCGCGGCGGACGACGCCCCGTGGCACCGGGTGCGGATCCTGGTGAAGCGGGCCCGGTACGCGTCGGAGGTGTGCGGCCGGCCGGCCGTCGAGCTGGACGAGCTGGACGAGGTGCTGGGCCGGCACCAGGAGGCGGCGGACGCCGCGGTCACCGCGGCCACCGCGGCACGGACGCCGAGGATCACGCCCGCCACGGCGTACGTGCTCGGTGTGGTGCATGCTGATCAACGACTGGAGGTGGAGGCGGCGCGGTACGCCTTCGGCCACCGGTGGCCCGAGCTCCCGTCCGGCCTGGACGGTGGGCTGGAAATTCCCCCGGCCGAGGGCTGGGGGTCCGACCCCGCACCCCGGATGGCATGAGTTGCGCAACCGCCTGAGCACCGAGCAGGCCGATGGCCCCTTCACGAGCAGCAGCCCCGGCGGCGGGCGGTCGCCGGTCGTCCTGGCGGCGGGCGCGGTGCTCTGGCTGCCCGGGCGGCCCAAGAAGAGCGGCCGGCTGGGGCGGCCGCGGATCGCGGTGATCCACCGGCCCAAGTACGACGACTGGAGCCTGCCCAAGGGAAAGCTCGACCCGGGCGAGGGCGTGGTCGAGGCGGCGCTGCGCGAGGTGCGTGAGGAGACCGGGTTCAGCTGCGTCCTGGGGGATGAGCTGCCGGCCCAGCACTACCTGGCACAGGGGCGGCCGAAGGAGGTCAGGTACTGGGCGGCGGTGCCGTCCGCCGGGGCGTTCCGGCCGAGCCGGGAGGTGGACCGGCTGGACTGGCTGCCGGCCGGGAAGGCGCGGGCGCGGCTCACGCACGAGCGGGACCGGGTGCTGGTGGACGCCTTGCTGGAGCTGCTGGGCGCCCGGCCGGTGGCCGGTGGGCGGGGCCGGCCGTCGGTGAAGGAACAGTGGAAGTGATCTCCCCGCGCCCTTGCCGTGACGCAACCGTTACTACCTGACGTAGTTTCCTGCCATCCGTTCGAGGTTCACTCGCCGTTCACTTCCGACCGGCTGTCGTGTCACTTACCCGGCCTAACTTCGGGGATACCGGAGGGCCGCACGGGCCCCGGACCACAGCAAAACCCGCGCTCCGCCGTCTTCGTACGGCCCGCGCGCCGGGCAATGCCACAGAAAGGGACACCCCTGTGAAGCTCCAGCGGAACGGCCGCTCCAAGGCCCTCGCCATCGGTGCCATGGCGCTCGTCAGCTCGCTGTCGCTCGCCGCCTGCGGTTCGGACGAGAACAACAACACCAACGCCGGCAGCGGTTCCAGCGGGTCCGCTCCGGCCGCGATCAACTGTGGCAGCAAGCCCACCGCCCTGCTCTCCGCGGGCTCGACCGCCCAGGGCACCGCGATCGACGTCCTGAAGACCAACTTCGGTGCGGCCTGCAAGGAAGCCTCCATCAACTACGGTGGCGGCGGCTCGGGTGCCGGTGTCCAGCAGTTCAACCAGGGCAAGATCCAGTTCGCGGGCTCCGACTCGGCGCTGAAGCCGGCCGAGGTCGAGGACAGCAAGAAGGTCTGCACCGGCGGCCAGGGCATCAACCTGCCGCTCGTCGCGGGTCTCGTCTCGATCGTCTACAACGTGGACAACGTCGACAACCTGGTCCTGGACGGCCCGACCATCGCCAAGATCTTCGACTCGCAGATCACCAAGTGGAACGACCCGGCGATCGCCGCGCTCAACCCGGGCGCCAAGCTGCCGGACGCCGACATCCAGGCCGTCCACCGCACGGACGACTCCGGCACCACCGAGAACCTGACCAAGTACTTCGCCAAGGTCTCGGGCGGCGCCTGGTCCTACCCGGCCGGCAAGGCCTGGGCGGGCAAGGGCGGCCAGGGCGCCAACGGCTCCGCCGGTGTCGCGGCCCAGGTGAAGCAGGTCAAGAACTCGATCAGCTACGCCGAGCTGTCGTACGCCCAGACCAACAACCTGAAGAGCGCCGCGATCAACACCGGCGCCTCCAAGCCGGTCGAGGCCACCGCCGCCAACGCCGCCACCACCTTCGCCAAGGCGAAGATCGCCGGCACCGGCAGCGACCTCGCGCTGACCCTCGACTACGCGACCAAGGACGAGGGCGCCTACCCGCTGGTCCTGGTCACCTACGAGATCGTCTGCGACAAGGGCAACAAGGCCGACACCCTCGACACCCTGAAGGCCTTCCTCGCCTACGGCATCAGCGACGCCGGCCAGAAGGCCATCGGTGAGAAGGGCTACGTGCCGCTCCCCAAGGAGCTGACCGACAAGGTCAACGCCGTCATCCCGACGCTGGCCTGACCCAGTAGGACCTCCGGTGGAGCGGCCCCGTGAACGAGGGGGGTCGGGGCCGCTCCACCGGGAGCAGAGACCGAGAAGCACGTCCGGGGCACCGCCGCCAGGGTGCCGCCCCCTCGGGGCAGCACCACCAGACCGGAGTAGACCAATGACTTCATCCACCCCTGCCGCCCCGCGAGGCAGGGAACGCCGCAAGCGCGACAGCCGGCTCGGCGACAAGATCTTCATGAATGCCGCGCGAGGCTCGGGCATCCTGCTGCTGGTCGTCATGGCCGCCATCGCAGGGTTCCTGACCTGGCGCTCCGGCATCGCCCTCGGCAAGAACCAGGGCAACTTCCTCACCACCTTCGAGTGGACGCCGGACGCCCCGAAGCCGGTCTTCGGCATCGCCGTCCTCGCGTTCGGCACCATCGTCAGCGCGGTCATCGCGATGGCGATCGCCGTGCCGGTGGCTATCGGCATCGCGCTGTTCATCTCGCACTACGCGCCGCGCCGGATCGCCCAGCCGTTCGCCTACCTGGTGGACCTGCTGGCGGCCGTGCCCAGCATCATCTACGGCCTCTGGGGCGCGCTCTTCCTGGTGCCGCACCTGTACGGACTGACCAGCTGGCTGGACGAGTACCTCGGCTGGACGTACGTCTTCGACCAGTCCCGGACCGGCACCGTGCCGCGCACCCTGTTCACCGTCGGCATCCTGCTGGCCATCATGATCCTGCCGATCATCACCGCGGTGAGCCGTGAGGTCTTCCGGCAGGCGCCGCGGATGCACGAGGAGGCGGCGCTCGCGCTCGGCGCGACCCGCTGGGAGATGATCCGCACCGCGGTGCTGCCGTTCGGCCGCCCGGGCATCATCTCCGCCTCGATGCTCGGCCTCGGCCGCGCGCTCGGCGAGACCATCGCGGTCGCGGTGGTGCTCTCCTCCAACAACGTCCTGTCGCTGCACCTGCTCGACCCGGGCGGCGGAACCTTCGCGCAGAACATCGCGCTCAAGTTCAACGAGGCCCAGCCCTTCGGCCGGGACGCGCTGATGGCCTCCGGCCTCGTCCTGTTCGTGATCACCCTGCTGGTGAACGGTGCCGCGCGGCTGATCGTCGCCCGCCGCAAGGAGTACTCGGGGGCCAACGCATGAGTGCCGCTACGACATCGGTTCCGGCGGACGCCCGCCCGATCGGCCGCCCGCTGACCGCCAACCGGCTGCCCAAGTGGGCCCCGGCCGCCGTCGCCGCCGGCTCGATCGCCCTCGGCTGCGCGATCGGCGTGCTCGGCGGCCTGGAGAGCCACCTGCAGTGGGGTCTGATCTCGGCGCTGCTGTTCCTGGCGGTCAGCTACGGACTCGCCGCCCGGGTCGAGGGCCGCCGCCAGGCCAAGGACAGGTTCGCCACCTCGGTGGTCTGGGTCGCCTTCATCCTGGCCGTGGTCCCGCTGGTCGCGCTGACCGTCTACACCGTCCAGCAGGGTGCCGGGGTGGTGGACGGCTACTTCCTGTCGCACTCCATGAAGGGCGTCCTGCAAGCGGGCCCCGGCGGTGGTATCTACCACGCGCTGATCGGCACCGTGGAGCAGGTCCTGCTGGCCACCGCGATGGCCGCCCCGATCGGTCTGCTGACCGCCGTCTACCTGGTCGAGTACGGCCGTGGCCGGCTCGCCAAGGCGGTCACCTTCTTCGTCGACGTCATGACGGGTGTCCCGTCGATCGTCGCCGGTCTGTTCATCCTCTCCCTGTGGAACATCGCCCTCGGGTTCAACTACTCCGGCTTCTCGGGCGCCCTCGCACTGGCGATCCTGATGATGCCGGTGGTGGTCCGCTCCACCGAGGAGATGCTGAAGCTCGTCCCGAACGAGCTGCGCGAGGCCTCGTACGCGCTCGGTGTGCCGAAGTGGAAGACGATCCTGCGGATCGTCCTCCCCACCGCGATCGGCGGTATCACCACCGGTCTGATGCTCGCGGTCGCGCGCATCACGGGTGAGACCGCCCCGGTGCTGATGCTGGTGTTCGGTGCCGACTACATCAACAGCAACCCGTTCGACGGGCCGCAGCAGTCGCTGCCGATGTACATCTGGCAGCAGTACGCCGTGGTGAACAACGACTACGGCTACGCCCGTGCCTGGGGTGCCGCGCTGGTGCTGATCGCCTTCGTGATGGGGCTCAACCTCATCGCCCGTGGCATCGCACGCTGGCGCTCGCCCAAGGGCGGACACTGAGCCTCCGACTGACGTACGACACAGAATTCATCAGCGGCCCCCGGCCGCGGGCGAGAGAAGACGAAAGATCATGGCCAAGCGCATCGACGTCAGCGGACTGTCCGCCTTCTACGGCACCACCAAGGCCATCGAGGACATCTCGATGAGCATCGAACCCCGTTCGGTGACGGCCTTCATCGGCCCCTCCGGCTGCGGGAAGTCCACCTTCCTGCGCACCCTCAACCGGATGCACGAGGTGATCCCGGGTGCCCGGGTCGAGGGCAAGGTGCTCCTGGACGACGAGAACCTCTACGGCGCCTCGGTCGACCCGGTCGCCGTCCGCCGCTCGGTCGGCATGGTCTTCCAGCGTCCGAACCCGTTCCCGACCATGTCGATCTACGACAACGTGGTCGCGGGGCTGAAGCTCGCGGGTGTGCGCAAGAAGTCCGTCCTGGACGGCGTGGTGGAGAAGTCCCTCAAGGGCGCCAACCTCTGGAAGGAGGTCAAGGACCGGCTGAACAAGCCGGGCGCCGGCCTCTCCGGCGGTCAGCAGCAGCGCCTCTGCATCGCCCGCGCCATCGCGGTCGAGCCGCAGGTCCTGCTGATGGACGAGCCCTGCTCCGCGCTCGACCCGATCTCCACCCTCGCCATCGAGGACCTCATCGGCGAGCTGAAGTCCCAGTTCACCATCGTCATCGTCACGCACAACATGCAGCAGGCGGCCCGCGTCAGCGACCGCACCGCCTTCTTCAACCTGGCCGGGGTCGGCCAGCCGGGCAAGCTGATCGAGCTGGACGACACCCAGCGGATCTTCTCCAACCCGTCCGTGCAGGCGACCGAGGACTACATCTCGGGCCGCTTCGGTTAGTCGGGCCGCTCCTCCCGAGGAGCCCCCGACCCACAGACTGCTTCGCGGTGCTGCATGGCGGTGCCGCCGCGAAGTATGAAGAAGGGCCCGCCCCCGAGATGTGGGGGCGGGCCCTTGTCAGTTCCAGGGGCGTCCGGAGGCTCAGCCCCAGAACAGGTGGATGAACCAGTACACCAGCGCTGCGACGATGGCGGCCGCCGGCATCGTGATGAACCAGCCGAGCACGATGTTCTTCGCCACGCCCCAGCGGACCGCGCGGATCCGCTTGGTGGCCCCCACGCCCATGATCGCCGAGGTGATCACGTGGGTGGTGGAGATCGGCGCCTTGAAGACGAACGACGTGATGTACATGACGGTCGAGGCGGTGGCCTCGGCCGCGAAGCCCTGCGGCGGGTCCAGCTCGATGATCTTGCGACCGAGGGTCCGCATGATCCGCCAGCCACCCGCGTAGGTGCCCAGCGAGAGCATCGTGGCGCAGGAGATCTTCACCCAGACCGGGATGGCGTCGGTGCTCTGGTGGCCCGAGATGGTGAGGGCCATCACCACGATGCCCATGGTCTTCTGGGCGTCCTGCAGACCGTGCGCGAGGGCCATGGCGGCGGCCGAGGCGGTCTGGGCGACCCGGAAGTTGCGCTTGGCGCGGTGCGGGTTGGCCCGCCGGAAGAGCCAGAGGATCGCCAGCATCACGATGAAGCCGCCGACCAGGCCGACGATCGGCGAGACGATCATCGGAATGACGATCTTGTCCAGGACGCCGCTCCAGATCACCTCGGTGCCGCCGGCCAGCGCCGCGCCCACCATGCCGCCGAACAGCGCGTGCGAGGAGGAGGACGGGAGGCCGAAGTACCAGGTGATCAGGTTCCAGGTGATCGCACCGACCAGGGCGGCGAAGAGGATCGCCATGCCCTGACTGCCGGTGGGGGTCTCGATGATGCCCTTGGAGACGGTGTGCGCCACGCCGCTGCCGAGGAAGGCGCCGGCCAGGTTCATCACGGCGGCCATCGCGAGCGCGGCCCGCGGGGTCAGCGCCCGGGTGGAGACCGAGGTGGCGATGGCGTTCGCCGAGTCGTGGAAGCCGTTGGTGTAGGTGAAGAAGAACGCAACGCCGAGGACGGCGATGAGTGCTGCCATGTCCACGAGGGTCAGGACTCCTTGACGGCGATGGTCTCCACCGTGTTGGCGACGTGCTCGAAAGCGTCCGCCGCCTCCTCAAGGACGTCCACGACCTGCTTGAGCTTGAGCACCTCGATGGCGTCGTACTGGCCGGAGAACAGGTGGGCGAGCAGCTTGCGGTGGATCTGGTCGGCCTGGTTCTCCAGGCGGTTGACCTCGATCCAGTACTCGGTGAGGTTGGACATGGTGCGCAGGTTCGGCATCGCCTCGGCGGTGAGCTCGGCGGCGCGCGCCAGCACCTCGATCTGCTGCTCGATCCCCTTGGGCAGGGTCTGGATGTCGTAGAGGACGACCAGGTCGACGGCCTCCTCCATGAAGTCCATGATGTCGTCCAGCGACGAGGCGAGGCTGTAGATGTCCTCGCGGTCGAAGGGCGTGATGAAGGACGAGTTCAGCTGGTGGAAGACGGCATGGGTGGTGTCGTCCCCGGCGTGCTCGGCGGCGCGCATGCGCTCGACGATCTCCGCGCGGGCCGACACGTCTGATCCCAGCAGTTCCAGCAGGAGCTTCGACCCGACGACGAGGTTCTCCGCTGCCGCGGCGAACATGTCGTAGAAGCTCGTCTCCTTCGGGGTCAGGCTAAAACGCACGGAAATCTCCGATGTGCGGGGTAGGGACTGAACGATGCTAGGTGCAACCAAGCGCAATCGTGCAAACGGGGTGGTGGGGGAGGAGCCGGAACCTCCTCTTCCGGTTGCCTGCCGCAGCAGTGGACCCGACCCGCACGCCCATGTGCGGACACGAGCCCCCAGTCTGACGGAACCTCGCCCGGATTGCCCCCGGCGTGCGGGCGGAAGACCGCGGTGTCGGCCCGGAAGGGGGAACCCCTCCGCACACCCCTTTCGGAGCCGCCCGGACACCTCTCCGGTGCGCTCCGGGCCTGCGGACTTGCGCCGGAGGAACACCGGGACCGGCCCCGGTGTTGGACACTGGAGGCCGACGCAGCCACCGAGGCACTCAGACGAAGGCGGGCCGATGACCACGACGGAAGCGCGCACCCAGCCGGACCACGCGCCCGGGGCGGAGCCGGGCGGCGACCAGCCGGTGCCGGCCGCCGCGGAGGCGGCCGACCACCGGGCCGACCAGCACGCCGGCCACGGGCCGCACGGGTACAGCGCGCAGAAGGACGCCCACCTCAAGCGGCTGCGCCGGATCGAGGGCCAGATCCGCGGCCTCCAGCGGATGGTCGACGAGGACGTCTACTGCATCGACGTGCTCACCCAGGTCTCGGCCAGCACCAAGGCCCTGCAGTCCTTCGCGCTCTCGCTGCTGGAGGAACACCTGCGGCACTGCGTCGCCGCGGCCGCCGAGGAGGGCGGCACCGAGCTGGACGCCAAGGTCGCGGAGGCCACCGCCGCGATCGCCCGGCTGCTGCGCAGCTGAGACCCTGGACAGCCGCACCCCGCGCAGCCGCACCCCGGGCGCTTGCGCACGGCGGAGGTACCGGCACCCACTCTCAGTCCCGGCTCCCCGCTTCCGGCGGCCCGTCGGCGGACACCCCGCCGTCGGGCCGGTCCAGCAGCACCTCGTCGATCCGCTCGGTCGGCAGCCGGTCGTCGGTGCTGGCCGTGGCGGCGATCATCAGCTCACCGGCCAGGTCGATCTCGTCGAGGGCCGCGTCGTCGTGGCCGCCGCTGCGGCCGCCCGTGGACGACACCACCTGCACCACCCCTTCAGTGCCCCGCCAGCCCGGGCGGCAGCCACCCGACGTCCAGCCTAGGCACTTCGGAGCCCGCCCACATGGCACGGACGGGCCATCTCGGCGCCGCCGAAACGGGTGGGCCCGACCGCTCCGGGCGGCCCACCGACGCCGGCGGCGCCCCTGCGCCCCGCTACTTCGGGCTCTCCGTGGGCTTCATCGCGTAGATGTCGGAGGCCGGCGGCTCGGCCGCCTCCACCGCCTTGCCGAAGTCGGCCAGCGAGGTGGTGGACGTCACCTTCACCTGGTCCTTCGCCTCCTTGGAGCCGGCGACCCCGGCGAAGGTGAACACCTCGACCACCTTGTGCAGCCGGCCCTGCTCGTCCAGCCAGGCGTCGTACGGGACCTCCTTGACCGTGAAGGTCTGCGCCGCCATCCGCAGCCCGTCCCCGCCCCGGCCGCCGGTGGCCTCGGCCGCCTTGGTCAGGTCGAGGGTGCCGCGGTAGTGCTTCAGCGCCACCCCGCCGGCCGTCTCGGTGCCGACCAGGTCCGCCTTCTGTGCCCCGCGCAGCGCGCCGGTGGCGGAGGCCGGGTCCGTCGCGCCACTGGAGACGAGGTTGCCGTCCGGCAGCTGGCGCACGTCCAGCTTGACCCATTTGCCCTCGGGCACCTTGGCGCCGCTGTTCTGCAGATAGACGGTGCCCGGCAGGACCACCTCGACGATCTTCCCGGTGGTCGCCGCGCCGGGCGGCACCGTCACCTCCAGCCGCCCGATCCGCTTCACGTAGTCGTAGCCGCCGGTGCCGGTGAAGACGGCCTTCTTGTCGGCGGACTCGGTGACCAGCTCGGTGGTGGTGCGCGCGGAGCCCGTCCGACCGGTGATGTCGGCGGCATTGCGGACGGCCGTCACCGGGTCGGCGGAGAGCTGGTCGGGGGCGGCCGCCTTCCGGTCGGCGGAGCCGTCGGAGGCCCCGGATCCGCCGGAGCAGCCGGCCAGCCCGGTGAGGGCGGCGGCGAGGGCGACGGCTCCGGCCGCCGACCGCAGGTGTGGCAGCGGGCGGCCGTGCCGCCGGCCGCTGCGCTGCACGCCGGTGATCTTCATCTCGCGACAACCCCCTCGGGCCCGACTGCCCCGCCGGCCACCACCACCGGGTGGGCAGAGCTCTTGCCGGGCAAACGAGTTGAGGTCCGGGGGGTTACGCGGAACCCGGCGCGCAGCGGGCGTCGCGCGCCGGGGTCCCGGCGGGTTACCGTGAGGCACGTGCACAGTGAGCTGCCGGTTGACCCCGGCACCACCCCGATGCCCGAGCACCGTGTCGCGATCAGCGAGCGCGGTTCCTTCTGTTTCGCGACCTGCAGCTGCGGCTGGTTCTCACCGGCCCGCCGCTCCCGCGACCTGAGCAGACGCGAGGCCGCCGACCACCTGGCGGAGAACGGCGCCGGCGGCTCCTAGCCGTCGGGGACGGCGTTCCGGGAAGGAAGACGGCACCGGCCTTCGGAACCGGCCTTCGGGGCCGGCCTCAGGCCGCCAGGTCGGACTCCGGCGGCTGCTCGTCGGCCCGGACGGGGCCGCGCCCGCCACCGCGCCGCCGTCCGCCGCGCGGGCCGCTCTGCGGGGCCCGGATCAGCGGGGCGGCCGCGGTCCGCGCCAGTGCGTGGCACAGCGGGACCAGCACGGCCATCGCGATCGGTGCCAGCAGCAGGACGACCGCGGTGGCGAGCGCGAAGCCGCCGATCACGTCGGTCGGGTAGTGGACGCCCATGTACATCCGGCAGAAGCCCTGCAGAAGGGCGAGCCCCCCGGCGATCCAGCCGAGCCGGCGGTTCACCAGGAACAGCGCGACCGCGATGCCCATCGACATCGTCGAGTGGTCGCTGACGAAGGAGTGCGTGCCGGCCTTGCCGTCCACCAGCACGTCCAGCCCGGTGTGGTCGACGAACGGGCGCGGGCGGTCCACGATGGCGGCGATCGGCAGGTTGGCCAGCTCGGCGATGGCGACCGAGAGCGGTGCCCAGAGCAGGCCGGCGACGGCCACCGGGGCGTCCGGGCGGCGTCTGGCCTGCAGCCAGCCGACCAGGCCGAGCAGGGCCAGGCCGATCAGGATGCCGTACTCACCGATCCAGGAGACCAGGTGGTCCAGCCACTCCGGGGAGCGCTTGGCCAGGCCGTTGACGGCGTAGAGCAGGCCGAGGTCGGGGTTGGTCGTGTCGGCAAGCGGCGTCGACACGCCGCACCTCCTTCTGGTCCACAGCACCTGGTCGTTCCGGCCGTGGCCCGCCCGTCCCTTCCCGTCCGGGAAGGTGACGCGGGGCCATCGGACACAACGTCATAACCGGGCTGCAGCGTTCCACGGAAACACGCGGTTATCGAAACTTGACTCAGCGTCCACAGTGCACGCACACCCGGCGGTCCGGGGAGGGTTAGCTCTTTGCAGGCGTTTGACCTGGACCTGCCGGGGCGGGGCCGGCCGCGACGGCCGCCCGGGACGCCGGGCCGGCGGCGGGCACCCCCAGGGCGGCGACGGGCGAGGGGGCGGCCGGGGACGGCGTGGGGGTCGGGGCCGGCGTCTCCGGAGCGGTGGCGCCCGGGCGGCTCGGGGCGGTGATGCTGCCGTCAGCGTTGCGCCCCGGCAGCGCCTGCGCGCCGTCCGAGGTCACCCGGGTGGCACCGATGTACTCCCGGGTGTCGATCTTGTCGTAGCGGATCACCGCACCGGTGTGCGGCGCGTTGATCATGTACCCGCCGCCGACGTAGATGCCGACGTGGTGGATGCTCCGCGGATCCGTCAGGTCCGTTGCCCAGAACACCAGATCCCCCGGGCGGAGCTGGTCGCGCGAGGGGTGCTGCCCGGCGTACCACTGGTCGTTGGCCACCCGGGGGAGCGTGATCCCCACACTGGCGTACGCGGCCTGGGTGAGCCCGGAGCAGTCGAACCGCCCGTTCTGCGACGGCAGCCCCTCGCCGCCCCACAGGTACGGGGTCCCGAGCTTGGTCTGCGCGAAGTAGATCGCGCCGGAGGACTGCTGGGAGACCTCGACCGGCGCCGTCGGCGCCGTGAAGCTGCGGGCCATCGCCTGGATGTTCTTCACGTAGCCCTGCGTCTCCTTGTACGGCGGCACCCCGTTGTACCTGGTCACCGCGTACGGGCCGGCGTTGTAGGCGGCCAGCAGGTTGGCCTGGCGGTCTCCCGGCACCTTGGAGACGTCCTTGGCGAGGGCGCAGTCGAACGTGGCCGCCGAGGCGATCGCGTCCATCGGGTCCCAGACGTCCTTCTTGCCGTCATTGTTGCCGTCCGTGCCGTATGTTCCCCACGTCTCCGGCATGAACTGCGCCATTCCCTGTGCGCCCACGCCCGACCGGGCACGCGGGTCGAAACCGCTTTCCTGGTACAGCTGCGCCGCGAGCATCGGCGGCGAGATCTCCGGACAGAGCGCGCCCCACTGCTGGATCGGCGCCTGGTAGGCCGCCGGAACGGTGCCCGGCGAGAGCGCGGAGCGATTGGCCGACTGCTGCGGCGCACCACTCGCCGCATACGTCGCGACCGTGACCATGCAGACGAAGCCGACCGCGACAACTCCCGCAGCGGCGGCGGCCGTACCGGCCTTCCGGAGTACCATCAGCACCATCCCGACGAATCGTCAGTCGAAGTGTCCCGGAAGGCGTTGCTCACCGCAATCATCAGAGATACAAAGAGTGAGCGCTATCCTTCGTACGGTGGACATCCTCGCGTACGTGTCCCATACCTCACGACCAATCCGCGAGAAGCAGCCAAGTCGACATCAGATCTGGCCAAGAATAGGTACCGACCCTTCGCGCGGGCGGGGTCTGGGCCCTTGAATTTGCCTGATCGGGCGGTGAGATGGAAATGAACCTGAGCAGCGTGAACAGCATCGCGATCGGCCACCTGGCCGAGGACCCACCAAAGAAGCCGAATATCGACACCATCATCGGCGGGATCGCCCCGGACTGGGGCCCGTTCGCGAGCCTCGGGTCGGAGGCCCGGGTGATGGTCGAGGTCGTCATGGCCGTGGCGATCCTGGCCTGCCTCGGCATCGCCGTATGGGGCGCGGCCAAGCAGCGCATCGGCGCCACCGCCATGCGCGACAGCTTCGGTGCCGAACAGGGCAAGGGGCTGATCATCGCCGGGCTGACCGGCGTGTTCATCATTGGATCACTCGGCACTCTGTTCACCATTGTGTACGGCATGGCCATCTGACGATCGGACAGGGCGGACGAGGCAGGCGGTGAGCCCGCCCGGCCGTCCGGCCGTCACGATCCGCCGGAGTCCCCGCCGGGAGTCCACCCATCACCCCGCCCTCCGCGCCCGCCCACGGGCGGAGGGGCCCCGGAGCCGCCCCGGCTCCCCGCACCAGGAGGGCCGCCGTGCCGTTGTCCGACGACCAGCCGCACACCCGTACGCGGCTGCCGGTCGGTGAACAGCCCTCCTCCCAGCCGACCACCCGTCAGTCCAGGCCGCTGCGCACCCTGCTGACCGTCCTGGCGGTCGTCACCCTGCTCGTGGTCGCCATCTCCATCGCCAACCGCGGCAAGGCCGACCCCGGCAGCACCGCCGGGCGTTCCGCCGACGCAGCCCCCACCGCCGCCTCCGGCGCCGGACCGGCCCCCAGCGGCGACCAGCCCGTCAGCACCACCACCAACGGCATCGGCAGCGGCTTCCCGCACACCGACCAGGGCGCACAGTCGGCCGCCGCCAACTACGCGGTCGCCATCGGCTCCGCCGACATGTTCCGCACCGACAGCCGCCACGCCATCGTCGCCACCATCACCGACCCGTCCGCCACGGCAGCCCTCCAGAGCCGCCTGGACCAGGGGTTCACGCCCGAGACAGCTGCGAAGTTCGGCGTTGACGCGCAGGGCCGACCGCCCAAGGGCCTCACCTTCGTCAGCCGGACGATCCCGGTCGGCACCAAGAACAGTTCGTACAGCCCGGAGAGCGCCAAGGCCGAGGTCTGGTGCACGGGGCTCTTCGGTCTGGCCGGCGAGCGATCGGTACGGCCGGTCTCGGAGGAGTGGTTCACCTTGACGCTCAGTCTGCGATGGACCGGTGACGACTGGAAGCTCACTGATTTCAGTCGGGTGGCGGGCCCCGCACCTGTCCCGCCGGACCAGCAGGCCGCGACCTCTGAGGAGATCACTGGTGCCGTCGAGCAGTTCGGAGGCTTCCGCTATGCCCGCTGACGGTGGTTCGGGTTCGCTGAAGCGAGGCCTGGGCCGACTGGCCGGCGGCTCGGCGGCAGGACTCCTGTCAGTCGTGTTCACAGCCCAACGAGCCTTCGCCGAACCCACACCCACACCCAGTGCGACCAACACCAGTTGCCCGGGGGTGCCGCTTCCGGGTAACGATGTCTACTGTGCCCCCGGCGGCAGTGGATCCATCCCCGGGAGTTCGACCGTCGGGAGTGTCACCGACCCGCTCGGGTCGTTGGCGAAGGGGTGTGCGCAGGCGGCGGCCTGGGTGGTGCGGAGTCTGTCTGGGGCGATCGACGGGACGACGCAGGTGGACTTCACCAACGCGTCGTTCCTGCAGCAGTACGCGGTGGTGTTCGCCGCGTCCACGATCATCACGCTGGTGCTCTGGCTGCTGGCGGTGACGAAGCGGGCGGTGCGCGGGGCGCCGTTGACGACGGCGGTCTCGGAGGCGATCGGCTTCCTGTGGCTGACCGTGGTGGCGTCGGCGTTCACGCCGCTGATCCTCTACACCGTGGTGAGCGCGACGGACGGGGTCACCAAGGCGATCGCGGTGGGGACGAAGTCGGACACCGGGACGTACCTGGGCGGGTTCGCGGACACCCTGGAGAAGGGGTCGATGGGTGGCGGCCCGCTGATCCTGATCATCGTGTCGCTGGTGGCCGTGCTGGCGGCGGCGGTGCTCTGGGTGGAGCTGCTGATCCGGGCGGCGATGCTGTACGTGGGCGCGCTGCTGGGGACGGCGGTGTACGCGGGGCTGGTGGACAAACAGCTGTGGAAGCACGTGCGCCGCTGGGCGGGGGTGATGCTGGCGGTGGACCTGGCGAAGCCGATCATCGTGATCATCCTCGGGCTGGCGGGCGCGGTGGCGACCGGTGCCGGGGCCAGTGACGACTTCGCGCGGGTGCTGTCGGGGCTGGCGATCCTGTTCCTGTCGATCTTCGCGAGCGCCTCGGTCTACCGTTTCGTGCCGGGCTTCGGCGACGAGATCATGAGCATGCGCAACGCCCGGGCCAACGCGGTGTCGGCCGGTTCGGCGATGATCAACGGGACCGCCAACCTGGTGAAGCAGGGCATCAGCACGCACGGCGACCGCGGCCCGCAGGGCGGCGGCGGGGGCGGTGCGGGTTCGGGCGGCGGCTCGGTCGCGCCGGGGATCGCCGCCCATGCCGCGCGCACCCCGGCGCCGCCGCCGCAGGCCGCACCGCCGGCGTCGGTTCCGATCCGCGACAGCAATCCAGCGAAGGGAGGGTGACGGGTAAGTGAGCAGCGAACCACTCGGTCAGTACGGTGCCCAGTACGCCCAGCCGTACGTGCACCAGCGCCGCACCTACCTGATCGGCAAGGCCCGCCCGAACGCGCCGATCGGCCGCAACCGGGAGTCCGGCGAGATCGTGCTGATCATCTTCGGGGCGTTCCTCGGCATGCTCTGGGGCCTGATGATGCCGGTCCTGCCGCTGCGCATCGCGGGCCTGGTCGGCCTGCCGATGCTGGCGATCGCGGCGGTCTACGTGCCGTACCGGCGCCGGACGTTCTACAAGTGGGTGGAGATCAACCGCACCTACCGCCGGACGGTCCGCAGCGGTCGGGCGGTGTGGAAGTCGGACGCGATGGACGCCGGCACCCGGCTGGACGGCCGCGAGGTCGAGGTCGGGCCGCCGCCCGGGGTCGGGCGGCTGCGCTGGCTGGCGGCGCCTTTCGGGCCGGACGAGGTCGGGGTGCTGATGCACCTGGAGCGGCGCACGGTGACGGCGGCGATCGAGATCGAGGGCCCGGGTGTGGGTCTGCGCGATTCGGAGGACCAGGAGGCGCTGGTCGACCGGTTCGGCACGCTGCTGAAGCACGTCGCCAACGGGGACGGTTTCGTGACCCGGCTGCAGATCCTCGCCCGGACGCTGCCGGCCGACCCGGACGCGCACGCCAAGGACGTGGAGCGACGCGGCGACCACGACGCGCCGCGCTGGCTGCAGGACTCGTACGACCAGCTGCAGTCGATGGTGTCGACCTCCTCGGAGCAGCACCGGGCGTACCTGGTGGCCTGCATGCACTACACCCGTGACCTGGCGGCCGAGGCGCACGCGATGGGCAGGACGGCGACCGGGCGTCGGGCCCGGGACGACGAGGGCCTGGCCGCGGTGATGGCCCGGGAGCTGACCGACATCTGTGCGCGGCTGGCCGAGGCGGACATCCGGGTGCGCCAGCCGCTGGGCCAGGCACGGCTCTCCTCGCTGCTGCACTCGATGTACGACCCGGACCACCCGATCGACCACATCCAGGCGATGTCCCGCCGCAACGCCTGGCCGGCGGAGCTGGACGCGACGCACCCGCAGTTCCTGCAGGCGAAGACCCGGGAGTCGGTGACCCGGGCGCCGTGGTGCCACGCCACCGCCTGGATCAAGGAGTGGCCGCTGACCCCGGTGGGCGTCAACTTCCTGGCCCCGTTGCTGGTGCACACCCCGGACGTGATCCGGACGGTCGCGGTGACGATGGACCTGGAGCCCACCGACGTCGCGATCGAGCGGATGCTCACCGAGAAGACCAACGACGAGGCGGAGGCGAGCCGCGCCGCCAAGATGAACCGTACGGTCGACCCGCGCGACCTGGCCCACACCGGCCGGGTCGACCAGCGTGGTGACGACCTGGCGTCCGGCGCGGCCGGGGTCAACCTGGTCGGCTACATCACGGTGTCCTCGCGCAGCCCGGAGGCGCTGGCCCGCGACAAGCGGACCATCCGTGCCTCGGCCGGCAAGAGCTACCTCAAGCTGGAGTGGTGCGACCGCGAGCACCACCGCGCGTTCGTCAACACCCTGCCGTTCGCCACCGGCATCCGCCGCTGATCCACCTGGAGGCCCCGTATGGCGATCGGCAACCTCACCGACGCGTTCACCAGCCTGATGTTCGGCAAGGTGGAGACCACCCGCCTGCCGGTGCGCACCTCCACCGGCCAGGCGCAGGCGGTCTACCTGCCCACCGCCGCGCCGGGGCTGGGTGATTCGGGCGTGATCATCGGCCGCGAGGTCTACAGCGGCAAGGGGTACGTCTACGACCCCTTCCAGCTGTACGGGCAGCAGCTGCCGGCCCCGCACTGGCTGGTGCTGGGCGAGTCCGGCAACGGCAAGTCGGCGCTGGAGAAGACGTACGTGCTGCGCCAGCTGCGGTTCCGCGACCGCCAGGTGGTGGTGCTCGACGCGCAGGGCGAGGACGGGGTCGGCGAGTGGAACCTGATCGCCAACGCCCTGGGCATAAAGTCGATCCGGCTCGACCCGATGGCGGCCCGGGACGGCGGGGTGAAGCTCAACCCGCTGGACCCGGCGATCACCCAGACCGGCCAGCTGTCGTTGCTGCGCACCATCATCGAGGTCGCGATGGGGCGCGGCCTGGAGGAGCGGGCCGGCTTCGCGCTGAAGGCGGCGCACGCCCATGTGATCGCGACCGTGAGGGATCGCCAGCCGGTCCTGGACGACATCATCAACACCCTGCGCAGCCCCGAGCTGTCCTCGGTGGACTCGCTGGGCGTGGCGGTGGACGAGGTGCAGTCCTGGGGCCTGGACGTGGCGCTGGTGCTGGACCGCCTGGTCGACGGTGACCTGCGCGGCATGTTCGACGGTTCGACCACGGACGGCATCGACCTGGACGCGCCGCTGATCGTCTTCGACCTGTCGCACATCGACCGGAACTCGATCGCGATGCCGATCCTGATGGCGATCGTCGGGGTCTGGCTGGAACACACCTGGATCAGGCCGGACCGGAAGAAGCGGATCTTCCTGGTCGAGGAGGCCTGGCACATCATCAACAGCCCCTTCGTGGCGCAGCTGTTCCAGCGACTGCTGAAGTTCGGGCGCCGGCTCGGCCTCTCCTTCGTGGCCGTGGTCCACCACCTGTCCGACGTGGTGGACGGTGCGGCGGCCAAGGAGGCCTCGGCGATCCTCAAGATGGCCTCCACCCGGACCATCTACATGCAGAAGGCCGAGGAGGCGAGAGCCACCGGCCGGGTGCTGGGTCTGCCCCGCTGGGCGGTGGAGATCATCCCCACACTTTCGCCGGGCATCGCGGTCTGGGACGTGAACGGCAACGTCCAGGTGGTTAAGCACATCATCACCGAGACCGAGCGGCCACTGGTCTATACCGACCGCGCGATGACCGAGGACGCGGTGGCCGAACGGGTGCGTGCGGAGCGGCAGTTGGCGGCCGAGCCGGGCGTCTGACCGGCGCCTCGAAGGATGCGGGGCGGGCCGGACCACTCCCGGGGCCGCCGTCGGAGGGGGCGGGCCGGCCCGCCCGGCAGCCCCGTGCGGCCGGAAAACCGGCGACGATTCGTCAGTAGGTAACCCTGTCGTTACGTTCAGGGTCCTGACAGCTACGCGCGTTGACTCTAGGCTGCACTCGCGCAACGACACCGTCGCCCGCCCGGACCTTCGTCCGCAGCCGGGCGCTCTCTCAAGGTGCAGGGGACCCCTCAGAATGTTCACCGTCAGATCCCGACGTGCGGTGCTGGCCGCGGTCGCCGCAGCCGGCCTCGTCGGCACGGTGGCCGTGCCGACCGCAGCCCAGGCCGCGGACGCCAAGCGGCACAAGACCGTCAACCTCCAGCTGCTGGCGATCAACGACCTCCACGGCAACCTGGAGCCCCCGGCCGGCTCGTCCGGCACCATCAAGGAGATCGACCCGGCCACCGGGCAGGTCGTCTCCACCCCGGCCGGCGGTGTCGAGTACCTGGCCACCGCGCTGCGCCAGGCCCGGATCCCGGCCGACGACTCGATCACCGTCGCCGCCGGTGACATCGTCGGCGCCTCCCCGCTGACGTCGGCGCTCTTCCACGACGAGCCGACCATCGAGGCGATGGACAAGCTCGGTCTGGACGTCACGGCGGTCGGCAACCACGAGTTCGACGAGGGCGCCAAGGAGCTCATCCGCCTCCAGGAGGGCGGCTGCCACCCGGTGGACGGCTGCTACGAGGAGGGGCGCAAGTTCAAGGGCGCCAACTTCAACTACCTCGCCGCCAACGTCACCAACGAGAAGACCGGCAAGCCGATCCTGGCCCCGTACTGGGTGACCAAGTCGCAGGGCGTGAAGGTCGGCTTCATCGGCGCCACCCTGGAGGGCACGCCGAACATCGTGACCGCCGAGGGCGTCAAGGGCCTGAAGTTCGGCAACGAGGTCGCCACGATCAACAAGTACGCGGCCGAGCTGAAGAAGCAGGGCGTCAACTCGATCGTCGCGCTGGTCCACGAGGGCGGCTACCCGGCCAGCAGCACGTACAACTACGACTGCGGCACCGCCGGCCAGGGCATCTCCGGCCCGATCGTCGACATCGCCAAGAACCTGGACCCGGCGATCGGCGCCATCGTCACCGGTCACACCCACAACGCCTACGCCTGCACCATCCCCGACCCGCAGGGCGTGCCGCGCTCGGTGACCAGCGCCGCCTCCTTCGGCCGGCTCTACACCGAGATCGACCTGAAGCTCGACAAGACCACGGGCACCATCGTCCGCCCGTCGGTCAAGGCCGAGAACCACGTCGTGCGCCAGAACGTCGCGAAGGCCCCGGACATGACGGAGCTGATCGCGCACTACTCCAAGCTGGCCGCGCCGATCGCCAACCGCCCGGTCGGCTTCATCGCCTCGGACCTCAACGGCCGCGGCAGCAGCGACCTGGAGAAGCCGCTCGGTGACGTGATCGCCGACGCGCAGCTGGAGGGCCTCGCCCCCGCCGACAAGGGCGGCGCGCAGGTCGCGTTCATGAACCCCGGAGGCATCCGCTCCGACCTGGTCTACAAGGCGAGCGCCGCCGAGGGCGACGGCGTGGTGACCTACGGCGAGGCGTTCACCGTCCAGCCGTTCACCAACATGATGCAGGTCAAGACGCTGACCGGCGCCCAGCTGATCCAGCTGCTCCAGCAGCAGGTGAGCGGCCCGAACAACGCCGCGCCCAAGATCCTCCAGTCGTCCAAGGGGCTGACGTACACCCTGGACATGCGCAAGACCGGCGCCGACCGGGTGCTGGTGGACTCCATCCGCCTCAACGGCGCGCCGATCGACCCGGCTGGCAAGTACCGGGCCGCGGCCAACGAGTTCCTGGCCGGCGGCGGCGACGGCTTCCCGGCCTTCGCGGCCGGCACCGACAAGCTGGTCGGCGCCTCGGACCTGGACGTCTTCACCGCCTACCTCGCCGCGCACAGCTCGGCGGCCTCGCCGCTGAAGGCGCCGGCGCAGGACCGGATCAAGGTCCTCGGCCCGGGCAGCGACATCGACTGACCGAGGCCGGCAGGGACGGGCGGGGCGCTGTCGGGGCGCCCCGCCCGTTCTGCGTTCTGCGGCCCCGGCTACGTGGGCGCCGGCCCTCCCGGCAGCCGGACGGTGGCGAGGGCGCCCGGCCCGCCGTCCTGGGCCGGACCGAGCGAGACCTCGCCGCCGGACTCCCGCACACTCTGCGCGACGATCGACAACCCGAGCCCGGAGCCCGGGAGTTGCCGCGAGGACGGCGAACGCCAGAACCGGTCGAAGACGTACTGCAGCTCGTCCGGCGGAATGCCGGGGCCGTGGTCGCGGACGGTCAGCACTCCCTCCTGGAGGCCGACTTCGATGGTGCCTCCGGGCGGGCTGTACTTGACCGCGTTGTCCAGCAGGTTGATCACCGCCCGTTCGAGGGCGGCGGCATCGCCACGCACGAACCACGGCGCGACCGCGGTCTCGAAGACCAGCCCGGGGCCGCGCAACTTCGCCCGCGCGACCGCCCGTTCGGCGATCTCGTGCAGGGCGACGACTGCCAGGCTGCGGACCGGCTTCGGCGAGTCCGGGCGGGAGAGCTGGAGCAGGTCGCCGATCAGGAGGGTGAGTTCCTGCATCTGCGCCTTCATGTTGCCGAGCAGCTTGGTCTTGGTCGCGGGCGGCAGCGGGCGGCCGGTGTCGTCGCTGCGGATGAGGAGATCGACGTTGGTGCGGAGGGAGGTCAGCGGCGTGCGGAGCTCGTGCCCGGCATCGGCGATCAGCCGGGTCTGGCGGTCACGGGAGTTGGCGAGCGCGGTGCTCATGGAGTTGAAGGAGGCGGAGAGCCGGGCGATCTCGTCGCTGCCCTGCACGGGGATGGTGGTGCCGACCTCCTCGGTCCGGGCGATGTGCTCGACCACGTCGGTGAGCCGGTCGACGGGCTTGAGCGCGGACCGGGCGACGAGCCGGCCCGCGAGGCCGGCGAGGATGATGCCGCCGACGGCCACGCCGCCGAGGATGATGGCGAGTTGGTTGAGGGACTCCTCGACGATGGCCACCGGGTCGGCTACCAGGTAGCCGTACACCTTCCCCTCGTAAGCGAAGGTGGACACGCGGACCCGGACGTCCTCGCCCGTGGTGAACGTCCCGTCGCGGTAGGTGTAGTGGCCGAGCCGGGCGGTCCCTTGCGGTGCCTGCAGATCGGATGACGTGAGGGTGATGGCGTGGGTGGCGCCGGTGGGCAGGCACGGCTGGCCGTCCGGTGAGATCACCTGGACGGACCACCGGGGAGCGCCGACCATGATCCGGCCACCGTTCCCCGGAGCGGTGGCGGCAGCTGCCGCGGTGGCGGCGGCGAGCGCTCCGCTCGGCGTCGGGGCGCACCAGTAGTAGTCCTGGAGCAGCCGCTGCGGCGGCTTCACGCCGGGCGGTCCGTCCTGGATCGGCGAGGGAGCGGCGGTCGCCAGATTGCGGTCCACCTGGTCGTACAGCCGCTGTTCCACGATGAACCAACACGCCAGCGCCGACAACGCGATGGCCACCGCGACCGCCGCGGCCGTCAGGAACGTGAGCCGGCTGCGCAGGGACTGCGCGCGGTACCAGCGGACGAGGCGTTGGCGGCGGGGGACGCGGGGCGGGGCGAGGGGCGGCGGCGGTGGGGTGGCGGTGTCGCTCACGCGCCCTCCTCGCTCCGCCCGGAGGCCCTTTCGTGTGACGCGCCCCTGCTCACGGCCGGCTCACCACGCCCGCTCACGCCGGGGTGCCGGCGGCCGGGCGGAGGGCGTAGCCGACGCCGCGCACGGTCTGGATGAGCCGGGGCATGCCGCCCTGCTCGGTCTTGCGGCGCAGGTACATCACGTACACGTCCAGGGAGTTGGAGGAGGGCTCGAAGTCGAAGCCCCAGACCGCCTTGAGGATCTGTTCGCGGGTGAGTACCTGGCGGGGGTGGGAGAGGAACATCTCCAGCAGCATGAACTCGGTGCGGGTGAGCTCGACCGGCTTGCCGGCGCGGGTGACCTCGCGGGTGGCGGTGTTCATCCGCAGGTCGGCGAAGGCGAGGACCTCGGTGTCGTCCTCGACGGCCGCGGCGCGGGCGGCGGCTTCGGTGGCGAGGGCGTTGCGCCGGAGCAGGGCGCGGACGCGGGCGAGCAGTTCGTCCAGCTCGAAGGGCTTGGCGAGGTAGTCGTCGGCGCCGACGTCGAGGCCGGTGACCCGGTCGCCGACGGCGTCGCGGGCGGTGAGCATCAGGACCGGGACGGTGTCGCCGCGCGAGCGCATCCGGCGGACGGCGGTGAGGCCGTCCATCCGGGGCATCATGATGTCCAGCAGGACGAGGTCGGGCTTGTCGCGTTCGACGGACTCCAGGGCCTCGTACCCGTCCGTCGCGGTGGCCACCTCGTAGCCCTCGAAGGCGAGGCTGCTCTCCAGGGCGTCCCGGAGGGCGGGTTCGTCGTCGACCACGAGGAGCCGGGCGGTGGCCTGTCCTGGCTCGGCGGGGGTGCGGTCGTCGGCGGACGGGGTCATGGGCGGTTGCCCTTTCTCATCGTCGGAGAGCCTGCTGGCGGGGGCGTGCGAGGGCGTGCGGTGGGCGGGTGCGGGGAGCTGCCCGGAGTAATTGTCCGTCTAGACGTTCTGGCCGGCCTGCAGCTTCGGCAGCACCTGCTTGATGTCGTTGATCGGGATGGCGAAGCCGAGGCCGACGCTGCCGGCGCTGCTGGTGCCGGCGGTGGAGCTGGAGCCGCTCGCCGAGTACATCGCCGAGTTGATGCCGATGACCTGGCCGCCGGCGTTGATCAGCGGGCCGCCGGAGTTGCCGGGGTTGAGGGCGGCGTCGGTCTGGAAGGCCTTGTAGGTGGCGGTCTCGCCGCCGCCCTGCGGGGTGCTGCCGCGCAGGCCGGGCAGGTTGGGGAAGCCGAACCCGCCGTTGCCGCTGGTGGTGCCCTCGTCGACCTGGACGGTGACCTCGCGGTTCTGGGCGCTGATGATGCCCGAGGTGACGGTGCCGGTGAGGCCCTCCGGGTTGCCGATGGCGACGACCGGGTCGCCGACGGAGACGGCGGAGGAGTCGCCGAGGGTGGCGGGGGTGAGGTTCCCGGCGCCGCTCGCGGTGATCACGGCGGCGTCCAGGGCCTTGTCGGTGCCGGTGACGGTGGCCCTGGCGGTGGAGCCGTCCTTGAAGGTGACGGTGACCTGTCCGCCGTCGGCCGCGCCGGAGACCACGTGGTAGTTGGTGAGGATCCGGCCGTCCTTGGTGAGGACCACGCCGGTGCCGGTGGAGGTGCCGTTCGCGGTCCTCACGGTGATCTGGACGACGCTCGGCGAGACGGCGGACGCGATGGCGGCGACGTCGGCGCTGCCGTCCGAGCGGGCGGAGACGGGGCTGGCGACGGTGGCGGTGCGGCCGGCCGAGCCGTGCTCGCCGGCGGCGATCGCGCCGCCGGTCACCCCGCCGAGGACGGCGGCGACCGCGGCGACGGCGGTGACCAGGGCGAGCCGGCCGCGGAGGAGGCCTCGCCGGGCCCGGCCGTCGGGCGCGGAGGGCCCGCCGCCCTCGGGCGGGGCGGGGGGCAGGGGAGGCCCGGCGGGCGGGGGAGGGGGCGGGGTCCCGACCGAGGGGGTGTCGGCGGTGGGGTGCCCGAAGGCCTGGTGGCCGCCGGCCGGCTGGTACCCGGGGGCCGCCTGGTGCCCGCTGGTCGCGCTGTCGAGGACGGTGCCCGGGATGACCTGGCCCTGGGCGGGGCCCGGGTACGCCTGAGGGTACGCGGTGCCGTACTCGTACGGGCCGTCGTACTGCTCGCCGTGGTGCTGCTGCCGATCGCTCATGTCGACCAACGTCCGCCCGCTGGATGAGGATCCGATGAGAGCGGGCTCAGAAGGCCCCGAGAAGCCCGTTGACTTCTCATAAAGCCTGGTCAGGCCGGGGTCGGCGCCCCGGTCGGGTCGCAGCCGCAGGAACGGCGGATGACCAGGCGCGACGGGAACTTGCGGACCCGTTCGGTGTCCGAGCCCGGCACCATCAGCGAGTCGTCCAGCACCAGGTCCACGGCGGCCCGGGCCATCGCGTCGCGGTCGGAGGCGACGGTGGTGAGCGGCGGGTCGGCGAGGGCGGCCTCGGGCACGTCGTCGAAGCCGGTCACCGCGAGGTCCTCCGGTACCCGCAGGCCGACCTCGCGGGCGGCCCGCAGCACGCCGATCGCCTGGTCGTCGGTGGAGCAGAAGATGGCCGGCGGGCGCTTCTCCGAGCGCAGCACGCCGAGCGCGACCTCGTAGGCGCCGTAGCGGTGGAAGGGCGCGTCGATCAGGTACGGCTCGGTGGGCAGGCCGTGGGCGTCCATGGCGCGCTGCCAGCCCTCGACGTGGTCGATGACCGGGTCGCCGGGGGCGGGGGACTCGACCGGGCCGCCGAAGCAGGCCACGTACGGGTGTCCGTGCTCCTCCAGCAGGTGGCGGACGACGGCCTCGGCGCCGCCCACGTCGTCGGTGACCACGGCGACGTCGTCGATGGCCTCGGGGCGGCGGTGCAGCAGCACCACCTTGGCGCCCTCCATCGCGGCGAACTCCTCGGCGGCCCGCTGCGAGGGGCCCTGGCTGACCAGGATCAGGCCGGAGACCCGCATGCCGAGGAAGGCGCGGACGTAGTGCACCTCTCGGTCGTCCACGTAGTCGGAGTTGCCGATCAGCACGAGCTTGCCGCGTTCGGAGGCGGCGCGTTCGACGGCGTGCGCCATCTCGGCGAAGAACGGCTGGCGGGCGTCGGGGACGACCATGCCGATCAGGTTGGTGCGGCGGGAGGCCATGGCCTGGGCGACGCTGTTCGGCCGGTAGCCGAGCTGCTCGATCGCCGCGAGGACCTTCTCCTTGGTCGCGGGCGCGACCGGGCGCGGCCCGTTGTTGATGACGTAGCTGACGACCGCGGTCGAGGTCCCAGCCAGTCGGGCTACGTCGTCGCGCGTCACTTTGGCCACGGGGGGAGTCTACGCGTGTGGCGTCCGCCCGGGCAGTGTGAGCTCGGCTACCGGGCGATGTCCGCAGGACAGTCCGGGGCGAATGCGGACAGGCCGGGCGGGGACACCCGCCCGGCCTGCGGTCAGGCCTCCAGCGGGGCCGAGGCGCGCTGGGCCAGGTCGGGCCGCTCGCCCTTGTCCGGCTTCTCGGGCACGACGAAGCGGTAGCCGACGTTTCGCACGGTGCCGATCAGCTGTTCGTGCTCGACGCCGAGCTTTGCGCGCAGCCGGCGGACGTGGACGTCGACCGTCCGGGTGCCGCCGAAGTAGTCGTAGCCCCACACCTCCTGGAGCAGCTGTGCCCGGGTGAAGACCCGGCCGGGGTGCTGCGCGAGGTACTTGAGCAGCTCGAACTCCTTGAAGGTGAGGTCGAGCACCCGGCCCTTGAGCTTGGCGGAGTAGGTGGCCTCGTCGACCGAGAGGTCGCCGTTGCGGATCTCCATCGGGCTGTCGTCCGTGACCACCTGGAGCCGGCCGAGGGCGAGCCGCAGCCGGGCCTCGACCTCGGCGGGGCCGGCGGTGTCCAGCAGGACGTCGTCGATGCCCCATTCGGCGGTGACGGCGGCCAGGCCGCCCTCGGTGACCACCAGGATCAGCGGACAGCCGATGCCGGTGGAGCGCAGCAGCTGGCAGAGGCTGCGGATCTGCGGCAGGTCGCGCCTGCCGTCGACCAGGATGACGTCGGCGCTGGGGGTGTCGACCAGGGCCGATCCCTCGGCCGGTGCCACCCGGACGTTGTGCAGCAGCAGGCCTAGGGCGGGCAGCACCTCCGCTGAGGGCTGCAGTGCGTTGGTGAGGAGGAGCAGAGAACTCATACCCGGTTAGTCCCCTTTCCGGGTCGTCGCGGTCGCGTTGCGGCTGCCGCCACAGCCGGATGGCGCTCGTGCAGGGAGGTGTCGCGCGCGGCACGCCCGAAGAAGGAGGCGGCGGCGGGCGACGGGTGGGGGGTGAAGGACGCCGGGTGCCCACCGGAGGACTCGCCGGCGCGCACGACGGAGCGGCTTTCGCACCAGGGGTCCCGCAACCCCTGAGGCACCGTCTCTGCCCTGCTCATCCCGCGAACCTTCCGGTCTGTCCCGTTCCGGGCGGCGGCCCGGCGCCGGGTGTCCGTACACCCCTGCCGGGCCGGGCACGTCGTTGTGCCGCGAATGGCGGGGCCGTTCCTGCGGTGCGCCGGGGGTGGGCCGACGAATCGCAAGAACGTCCGTACTGGCGTCCTGAAAGCACAAAAGGATCCGGGGGCGACTCTGCCCGGATCCCTCAGGGCACGAGGATAGCCGACCGGCCCCCGCGCCGGGAGGCCCCGAAAGCGGCGGTTCGCTCATTCCGGGCGCGTCCGGGGTGAGCCTGGCCACAGCTCCGGCGGCCCGCCGTCACCCGCCGGGCCAGGGCGGTTGCCGGTCGCGGCGGCGGACACGCCATCATGGGACGCACATCGGCGGCACCGTGCGCGTACACCTTTCGGGTGGTGTCCGGACGCTCCGGTGGCGACCCGGCCGGGGTGTCCGGGCCGGGGCGAGGACGACGAGAGGGGTTGCCATGGGTGCGACCACGGAGCCGGCGGGCGCCGCCGCGGTGAGCGGAACGATCCGCTACTGGGCGGCGGCGAAGTCGGAGGCCGGGCTGGCCGAGGAGCCGTACGAGGCGGCGACCCTGGCGGAGGCGCTGGCCGCGGCCAGGCAGCGGCACGCCGACCGGCCGAAGCTCGTCCGGCTGCTCGGGCACTGCTCCTACCTGGTGGACGGCTCGCCGGTCGGCGGGCGCGACCACGCGACCGTGGCCCTCACCGAGGGCGGCACGGTCGAGGTGCTCCCGCCGTTCGCGGGAGGGTGAGCGGCGTGACGGATCCGAACCACGTGAACGGCGGCCCGGACGGCCGGCAGCAGCAGCCGCCGCACCCGCAGGCACAGCAGTACCCGCAGCAGCCGCACCCGCAGGCGCAGCAGCACCCGCAGCAGCCGTACCCGCAGCCCCCGTACGGGCAGCAGCAGGCGTACAGGCCGGAGCAGGCGTACGCGCCGGAGCCGTATGCGCAGCAGGGGCACGCGGCCCAGCCGCACGCCCCCGGCCAGGGGTACGCGCCGGGGCAGGAACAGTACGGTCAGCCCGGGCAGGAACAGCACGGCCGGCCGCAGCACGGGCAGCACCGGCACCACGGGCAGCCCCCGTACGGGCAGCCGTCCGCGGACGACGCCGCGACGGCCCTGCTGCCTCCCGTCCCGCCGATGGACGATGCGGCGGCCACAACGCTGCTGCCGCCCGTGGTGGTGTCGGGCGCGATGCCGACCGCGGCCCAGGCCCAGGTGCAGGCCCAGGCCCAGGCCTTCGACCCGCCGACCATGACGCTCAAGCGCCCGGCCGCCCCCGCCGCCCACGGCGCGCCGTACGCCGCCGTCCCGGCGCAGCCGGTCCCGGCTGCCGCGGCGCCCACTAGCCCCGCCGGCCCCACCCCGGTGCCCGCGCGGGCACCCCGGACGGGCTCGCCGATCATCGACCCGGGTCTGCAGCCCGCCCTGATCACCGCCGCCGTCGCCGCCCTGCTGGCCGGCGGAGCGGCGCTCGGGCAGGTCACGCTGGCCCTGGTGGTCGCGGCGCTCCAGGTGCTGACGGCGGCCGGCTGGTTCCGCCTCAACGGCATGTGGCCGGCCCGCCAGGGCATCGCGCTGGCCGCGCTGGCCGGCCTCACGGCCGACGTGGCGGTGCTGCTGGCCGACTCGGACGGCGGCGCGGCGGCCGTGGCGGGCACGCTGGGCGGGTTCTTCCTGCTGGTCCTGGTGTTGCAGACGTTCCGGCCCTCGGACCCCAAGGAGCGGTTCTACGCGCTGACCGTGCTCGGCTCGGCCACCGTGGTGACGGTGCTCTGCACCACGCTGCTGCTGGCCGACTGGGTGCCGGCGGCGGTCGGCGCGGTCGCGCTGGCCACCGTGCTGGCGGCCGCGCCGCTGCCCGGCCCCAAGCAGCTGGGCCCGGTGCCGGTGGGGTGGGTGCTCGGCCTGGTCGCGGCCGTGGTGTTCGGCCTGGTCGTGGGCGCGCCGCCGGTGCTGGGCGTCCTCGCGGGCCTCGGCGCGCTGGTCGGCCGCCGGGTCGCCGGGTACGACTTCCCGTCCCGCTTCGTGCACATGACGGCGGGCGTGGCGCTGCCGTTGGCGGTGGCCTCGCCACTGGTCTGGATCGCCACCCGTCTGCTGGCCGGCTGACCCCCGGCCGCTCGCCGCTGCGACGCCCCGCCCCGGAACCATGCTCCGGGGCGGGGCGTCGTACCGTCGTGCGGGGTGCTGCCCCGTGGGGCGTGCGGGACGAGAACGACGATCAGTGCGGGACGAGAACGACGAACAGCAGGACGACAGCGGCAGGCGACGACGGGGGAGAGCGATGCGCGGTTGGCTGAAGGCGACGATCGGCCTGGCGGTGCTCTGCGGGCTGCTGGTGGGCGCCGACCGGATCGCCGTCGGGGTGGCCGAGGACGAGGCCGCCGACCAGATGGTCAAGAGCGGCCGGATGAGCCAGCGCCCGGACGTGTCGATCGAGGGCTTCCCGTTCCTCACCCAGGTGCTGTCGATGAAGCTGGACGACGTCCGGATCTCGGCGGACGGCCTGACCGTCGGCGACGGGACCCACCAGGTGGCGCTGCACTCCTTCAAGGCCAAGCTGGCCGGGGTCGAGGTGAGCGACAGCATGACCAGTGCCACCGTCGACAGCGGCACCGGCACCGGCCTGATCTCGTACGCGGACCTGGCCCAGCTGCTGCCGCCGGCGTCCCAGATGGTGCCGAACGCGGGCAAGCTCCCGTTGGGCTCCGGCACCCGGCTGAGCCTCTCCTACGGCGGTCCGGGCAGGATCAAGGCCTCCCTGGGCCCCCTCCCGATCGGCGAGGGCTCGGTGCACAGCCAGGGCAACACCGTCACGGCGGACGGCTTCAAGCTCAGCGGCATGGCCGGGATGCTGGCGGGCCTGGCCAACCAGCAGGTCGAGCCGGTGAGCTTCACCCTGGCCGCTCTGCCGGCCGGGCTCAAGCTGGCCTCGGTGTCGCCGCAGGAGGAGGGCCTCCAGCTGACCTTCGACGGCAACCACGTCAAGGTCATCGGCTGACCGGAGCCGCACATCCGGTCCGCTTCGTTCCGCTCCGCGAGACGCGCTGTCCAGCGCCGGCCGCGGAGCGGTGTCGTTCCTGCCCCTGTGCGGACCTCCTGACGGTCCCTGGCCGGTTCCCGCCACCCGGTGAATGGCCAAATCTCAACATTCGGATCATTTGGTCTCAGAATTCGATACGCTAATGACAGCGGGCATCCGGTGTCCCTAGCATCGTCGGCATGAAGCGACAGACGGACCTCACGAAGCGGCGGGCGGTAGACCTGTGCCGCGTGGCCGCCTGTCTGTGTCGAATGCGCTAACTCGGCGTCCTGGCAGGGCTGTTGAAGCCCGCCGCCGATTCCCCTGGTGACCTGGCCCGGCTTTTGGGGCCGACCGTCGCCGCTGCCCACCGCAGACCACTGCCCGGCCGCACCGCGCGCCCCCTCTCGTCCCATTATTCGGACAAGAATTCGGACCGGCCGCCGCCGGGCGACCCGCAGCACCCCCAGCAGCAGCACCTTCCGCAAACCGCCCCCGGATGGAGAACATCACCATGAGCCGCAGCGACGTCCTGGTCGACGCCGACTGGGTCCAGGCCCACCTGGACGACCCGAAGGTGGCCATCGTCGAGGTCGACGAGGACACCTCCGCCTACGACAAGAACCACATCCGCAACGCCGTCCGGATCGACTGGAAGAGCGACCTCCAGGACCCGGTCCGCCGCGACTTCATCGACCAGGCCGGCTTCGAGGCGCTGCTCAGCGCCAAGGGCATCGCCAACGACGACACCGTGGTGCTCTACGGCGGCAACAACAACTGGTTCGCCTCGTACGCCTACTGGTACTTCAAGCTGTACGGCCACGGTGACGTCCGCCTGCTGGACGGCGGCCGCAAGAAGTGGGAGCTGGACTCCCGCGACCTGGTCTCCGAGGTGCCGGCCCGCGCCGCGACCGAGTACAAGGCGCAGGCCGTCGACTCCTCGATCCGCGCCTTCCGTGACGACGTGGTCGCCGCCATCGGCAACCTGAACCTGGTCGACGTGCGCTCGCCCGACGAGTTCTCCGGCAAGCTGCTCGCCCCGGCCCACCTCCCCCAGGAGCAGTCGCAGCGCCCCGGCCACGTGCCGAGCGCCCGCAACATCCCGTGGGCCAAGAACGCCAACGACGACGGCACCTTCAAGAGCGACGACGAGCTCAAGGCCCTGTACGAGGCCGAGGGCATCGACCTCGCGAAGGACACCATCGCCTACTGCCGCATCGGCGAGCGCTCCGCGCTCACCTGGTTCGTGCTGCACGAGCTGCTCGGCCAGGAGAACGTGAAGAACTACGACGGTTCGTGGACCGAGTACGGCAGCCTCGTCGGGGTGCCGATCGAGCTCGGCAACTGAGCCTCCGGCTCGAACCGTAAGTCAGAAGGGAAGACAAGACATGTGCGGTGCGAAGGCCGGCGGCCCGGACCTGGCAGGAGTTGACGTGGCGAACGAGACGATCATCCAGGGGTCCGTGACCCGAGACGGCGAGCCGGTCAACGGCTACGTCCGGCTGCTCGACGAGGGCGGCGAGTTCACGGCCGAGGTGCCCACCTCGGCGACCGGACAGTTCCGGTTCTTCGCCCGCCCGGGCAAGTGGACCCTGCGCGCGCTGGTCCCGGGCCAGACCGTGGACCGCCAGGTGGTCGCCTCCCAGGGCAACCTGACCGAGGTCGCGATCGCGGTCTGATCCACCCCCCCGCGGCACAGCACCGAGGGCCCCTGCCGAGCAGGGGCCCTCGGGCATACCGTGGAACCGTGCAGGGACGCCGGCGCCACCGCTACTACTTCGCCATGATGGCCGTCTGCCTCGGGCTGTTCGTGCTGGCCTGGGGCGTGGTGCGGTTCTGGTCCGTGCCGGCCGCGATCGCCATGTGCGTGGTCGCGATGGTCATCCCGCCCGCCGCCGCGGTCTTCGCCAACAAGCGGGACCCGGAGGACGACTGGTGGAACGACCCGCGCTGGGACGATCCGAAGTGGGACGACCCCGGCCACGACCGGGACCGCCCGGACCGGGAGGACCGCTCCTGGTGACCGGGAGAGCGCTCCTAGTACACGAGCGCCTGCACGCCGTCGGCCATGATCTCGCTGACGAAGACCTGGGCGCCCGCGATCCGGACACCCTCGACGGTGTCCTTCTGCTCGATCCCGCGCCGCACCGCGCACTGGGTGCAGAGGGTGACGGTGCCGGCCGTCAGGATCGACTCCAGCAGGTCCGGCAGGGGCGCCGCGTGCGGCAGCTCGAACTCCGCGGCGCGCCCGGGCAGCGCGAACCAGGACGACTCCCCGGTCAGCCAGAGCGAGACCTCGATCCCGCTGGCGACGGCGACCGCCGCCACCGTGAAGGCCTGCGAACAGCGCTCCGGCGCGTCCGCCCCGGCGGTGACCTTGATGACGAGCTTCTTCGCGCTCTGCGATGCGTTCGACGACATGCCGACACCCTAGATCGCCGACGTGGTGGGGCTCACCGAGACCCGTCGACACCCGGCGGATAGAGTGAGCGCGAGCAAAATCCACCACACTGTCGCCGCCCTGGGAGCCCCCCGTGTCCGGTCTGGAAATCTTCTTCGACGGTCTGCTGGCCCTCATGGCCGTGCTGATCACCTGGTTCGCCATCTTCTCGGTGATGAAGCTGTACCAGGGCCAGCGCTGAGCCGGCTGCCGTACGGTTGAAGCAGCCCCATACCGACGACAGCGACCAGGAACATGATCGAGATCCCCTCTGACCTCCACAGGGACGTCGTCCCGCTCGCCTTCCTCCTCGGTACCTGGGAGGGCGCGGGCGTCTACGACTTCCCGGGCACGGAGAAGTGCAACTTCGGCCAGGAGATCGTCATCCGGCACGACGGCCGGCCCTTCCTGGAGTTCCGCTCCCGCACCTGGGTGCTGAACGAGGAGGGCGAGAAGGTCCGTCCGCTGGAGAACGAGCACGCGTTCTGGCGCATCACCAGCAACCACCACGGCACCAGCGGCGCCCGCGGGATCGAGATCTCCTCCGTGCGCGACGACGGCACCGTCGAGATCTGGTACGGCGAGCTGGCCGACGGCAAGCCGCAGATCGACGTCTCCACCGACGCGGTGGCCCGGATCGAGGGCTCGGCGCCGTACTCCGGCGGCAAGCGCCTGTACGGCTTCGTCAACGAGGAGCTGCTCTGGGTCGGAGAGAAGGCCGCTCCCGAGGTGTCGCTGCGCCCGTACATGTCGGCGCAGCTGAAGAAGGTGCTGAGCCCGGCGCAGCTGATCAAGGACATCAACGACCTGCCGGACGACGGCATCGCGTTCTTCCGCTGATCGCATCGGCTCATCGAGCTCATGGGTAGGGACCGGCCCCCGGCCGGTCCCTACACTTGCCTCAGGACCCCCGACCTTGACAGGGACAGCACCGTGGCGGACACCGGCACCACCGACTGGCAGCTCTCCGGCGACTGGAAGGCCGACCTGCGCGAACGCGGCTACCGGCTGACCCCCCAGCGCCAGCTCGTGCTGGAGGCGGTCGACGTCCTCGACCACGCGACCCCGGACGACATCCTCGGCCATGTCCGGCAGACCGCCAGCGGCATCAACATCTCCACCGTCTACCGGACCCTGGAGCTGCTGGAGGAGCTGGGACTGGTCTCCCACGCACACCTCGGCCACGGCGCCCCGACGTACCACCTGGCCGGCCGTCACCACCACCTGCACCTGGTCTGCCGGGACTGCGAGAAGGTCACCGAGACCGGAACCGAGATCGCCCGGCCGCTGATCGAGAGCCTGCGCGAGCAGCACGGCTTCGACACCGACCTCAAGCACTTCGCCATCTTCGGCCGCTGCGCCGACTGCACCGCCAAGCGTGCCGGGGACCAGTCGTAAGCTGGCCGGTATGAAGAGCCCGCTGCTTGCGCTGCCCGGTGCCGTCCCCGCCGAGGGAACCGACGAGGGCGTGGCCGCCCACTACGGTGACATCTTCCGCGAGCAACGCAACCTGGCGCAGGGCACCGGCTTCGTGGACCTCTCGCACCGCGGCGTGCTCACCGTCACCGGCGACGACCGGCTGGCCTGGCTGCACCTGCTCCTCACCCAGCACGTCAGCGCGCTGCCGCCGCAGCAGGCCACCGAGGCGCTGGTGCTCTCCCCGAACGGGCACGTCGAGCACGCGCTCTACCTGGTCGACGACGGCACCACCACCTGGGCGCACGTCGAGCCGGGCACCCAGCAGGCGCTGATCGGCTACCTGGAGAGCATGAAGTTCTTCTACCGGGTGGAGGTCGCCGACGCCACCGCCGACTACGCGGTGGTCTACCTGCCGGCCGGCTCCACCGCCCCGGCGGAGGGCGCGGCGGCGGTCCGCGAGCTGTCGTACGGGCGGGACCTCTTCCTGCCGCGTGCCGAGCTGGCGAAGCTGACCGAGGGCTACGGCCCGGCGGCCGGGATCTGGGCGTACGAGGCGCTGCGGATCGAGGGCCACCGGCCCCGGCTCGGCTTCGAGACCGACCACCGGACCATCCCGCACGAGGTGGACTGGCTGACCACCGCGGTGCACCTGCAGAAGGGCTGCTACCGCGGGCAGGAGACGGTCGCCCGGGTGCACAACCTGGGCCGGCCGCCGCGCCGCCTGGTCTTCCTGCACCTGGACGGCACCGAGGAGGTGCTGCCCCCGCACGGGACGGAGGTGCGGCTCGCCTCGGATCCGGACGGCCGGGCGCTGGGCGTCGTGACGTCCTCGGCGCGCCACCACGAGCTGGGCCCGGTCGCGCTGGCCGTGGTCAAGCGGAACGTCCCGGTGGACGCGGTGCTGCTGGCCGGGACGGTGCCGGGGACGCAGGACGTCATCGTCCCGCAGTAGGTCTCAGACCTCGACGAGCACGGTGAACGGGCCGTCGTTCACCAGCGCCACCCGCATGTCCGCGCCGAACCTGCCCGTCTCCACCTTGGCGCCGAGCGCGCGCAGCCCGGCGACCACCTCGTCCACCAGCGGCTCGGCGACCGGCCCGGGGGCGGCGGCGTTCCAGGTGGGGCGGCGGCCCTTGCGGGCGTCGCCGTAGAGCGTGAACTGGCTGATCACCAGCAGCGGGGCGGCCAGGTCGGAGCAGGACTGCTCGACGCCGTTCTCGTCCGCCTCCAGCACCCGCAGGGTCCAGAGTTTGCGGGCCAGCTGGGCGGCCTTGGCGGGGGTGTCGTCGTGCGTGACACCGACCAGGACACAGAGCCCGGGCCCCTCGATCGCGCCGACGGTCTCTCCGGCCACGGTCACCCGGGCCTCGGTCACTCGCTGCACCACTGCTCGCATGCGGCCATTGTGCCGGAGCGGGCCGGGCCGCCCGCAGGGCCCGCGGGTGGTCCGCGAGGGTTCGGGAGAGGCCGCGGGCAGGCCCCGGAGGATGGCCTCGGGGCAGTGTCGGGGGCAGGGGTGAGACCCGGCGCGTGTGGCCATGGTGCGCGCCGGGTGGTGCGCGCCTGCGCCTCTTCGGGCGCCGCTCTTCCTGCGGAAAGCCTTGGTCATATCAGCCACCTCCGTTCGCCAGGGGGCCGTTCGGGTGCACAGGCGGTGCACCGGCGGTGGGTGGGGTGGCACGCTGGGGAACCGTACGAGGGGTCCGGGGCGCCAGAGGTCCGCCGCACCGGGCCCGGTTCGGCCGGGCGGTCGAGTCGATAGGTCAGGCGTTCTGGTGGTGTCGCCCCGGCGGGTGGCACCACCCGGGGGCGGGAACCTTCGGGGGCGCCCCGGCGTGCCAACGGACGGGTACGCGCGGTGGGTGCGCGCGACGGCCCGCCGGGGGAACGGGCCGGACCTGCGGCAGGCGACGGGGTGCCGCGAGCGGGCGGGATCGGACGACGTCAGGTGGTTGGTTGATGGACGCGAGCAGCGCGGCGCAGGGCCGGTCGGGGCGGGTGCCCGGGGGCACGGAGCCGGCGGGGGACACCTCCCGCCCGGCGGCGGGCAAGGAGGGCGAGCCCGAGCTGGAGCGGCTGGGCCTGGCGCAGCTGCGGACCCTGCGCCGGGAGACCCTGGAACAGGAGGCCGACCTCTCCTATCTGCGGCGGCTGCTGCACGGGCGGATGGACATCCTCCGGGCCGAGCTGGACCGCCGGCCCGGCACCGCCGTCCGCACGGCGGCGGGGGGCGAGATCCCGGTGGGCGGAGCCCTGCTGGACCGGCTGCCGGCCATCCTCACCGACGCGCCGTCCACGGTGCGGCGCTCCGCCCGGCACGTCACGCTGGGGCCGCCGCGCGGCCAGCAGTCCCAGCTGGAGGCGGACGAGCTGATGGGCGACGTCCAGCTGGCCGACCTGGCGGCCCACCCGGAGGCGGCGCTGCTGGCCGCGCTGGACCGGCTGCGGGCACACGAGCGCGAGGTGTCCGGCCGGCGGCAGCGGCTGCTGCGGACGGCGGACGGCTGCAGTGCCGAGATCACCCGCAGGTACCGTGATGGGGAAGCGCGGGTCGAGGACCTGCTCGCGGGCGGCCCGCTCTGACCGGGTGAGGGCGTCCGGGGGTGGGGAGGCCCGGCTCGCCCCCGGCTCACCCTCGCCCCCGGAAGGCTTCCGCCATGTCCCACTCCGCCGCCCTGCCCGTCCTCGCCGAGGTCATACGCTCGGGCTTCACCGAGGGCCGGCACCACGGCTCGCTGGTGCTGCTCGCCGCCGACGGCTCGGTCGAGTTCGCCCTGGGCGCTCCCGAAGCCCCGGTCTTCCCGCGGTCGTGCGCCAAGCCGTTCCAGGCGGTGGCCACGCTGCGGGCGGGGCTGGCGATCGGCGGTGAGCTGCTGGCGCTGGCGGCGTCCAGCCACTCGGCAGAATCGTTTCACCGCGACGGCGTGAGGCGGATCCTGGCCGGTGCCGGACTGGACGAGTCCGCCCTGCAGACCCCGGCGGACCTGCCGCTGGACGAGACCGAGGCCGAACTGCTCCTGAAGTCCGGCGGCGAGCGCGCGCCGATCCTGATGGACTGCTCCGGCAAGCACGCCGGCTGGCTGGCCGCCTGCGTCGCCAACGGCTGGCCGACCGCGAGCTACCTCGACCCGGCGCACCCGGTCCAGCAGCTCGCCCGCGAAGCCCTCCAGGAGGCCACCGGCGAGACGCCGGCACACGCCGGGGTGGACGGCTGCGGCGCGCCGCTGCTGGCCGTCAGCCTGACCGGCCTGGCCCGCGGCTACCGCGCGCTGGTGCTCGCCGAGGAGGGCACCCCGCAGCGCCGGGTGGCCGACGCGATGCGTGCCCACCCCGAGTTCGTGGCCGGCACCCGCCGGGCCGACACCTGGCTGATGCGGGCGGTGCCGGGTGCGCTCTCCAAGATGGGCGCCGAGGCGGTCCAGGTGGTGGCGCTGCCGGACGGCCGGGCGCTCGCCTTCAAGATCGACGACGGTGCCGAGCGGGCCCGCGGTCCGGTCCTGGCGTCCGCACTGGGCCGGCTCGGCGTGGTGGCGGCGGACGACACCCTCGACCGGATCGGCGCAGCCCCGCTGCTCGGCGGCGGCGTGCCGGTGGGCGAGGTCCGGGCGGCGTTCTAGGACCCCGGGCGCGCCCGCGAACTCCCCGTGGCGGCCGCCGGGGTGCGGAGCGACCGGAGGCGGTGCACGGTGGACCGGGGGCCGTCGCAGAGAGGGAGTCCGCCATGAGTGAGCACGTGTACCGGGTGACCGAGATCGTCGGGTCCTCGACCGAGTCCATCGACGCCGCCATCAGCAACGGGGTCGAGCGGGCGTCCCGGACGCTGCGCAACCTCGACTGGTTCGAGGTGACGCAGGTCCGGGGCCACCTGGAGGACGGTCGGATCAAGCACTACCAGGTCGGCCTGAAGATCGGCTTCCGGCTGGACGACGAGGGCTGAGCCGGCGGGGGAGGAGCCGGCGGGAGCCGGGCCGGTGAGGGCGGGGCCTCAGCCCCGCTCCGGCAGCACCAGTGGGACGCCCGTGCGCAGGTGCGGCAGCACCTCGACCGGGTGGCCGTACACCTCGCTGAGCAGCGGTGCGCGCAGCACCTCGCCCACCGGGCCGGCCGCGACCATGGCGCCGCCGCTCAGCAGCACCACCCGGTCGGCGTAGGCCGCCGCCAGCGAGAGGTCAGCGCGACGACGGTGATCAGCACCAGCCGCATCCGCTCGACGTCCACACCGAGGTGGCGGGCCGGTCGTTCGCCGAGCGCCAGCAGGTCCAGCTTCCACGCGTACAGCGGGGCGACGGCCAGCCCGGCTGCGGCGAACGGCAGGACGGCGAGCACCTTGCCCCAGGAGGCCTGGGAGAGCGAGCCGAGCTGCCAGAAGGTGACCTGGCTGATGGTGGCCGCCCCGCCGCCGAGGCTCCGGCGCGGCCGGCGGAGCCTCGCTGACCACCACCGGCAGCACCGGCCTCGGCGGCGTGCCGGCGTCGACCGGCTCGTCCGCCCCGGTGGTGCCGCTGCTGGCCACCGCCGCCGGGCTGCTGCTGGCCGGCGGCGGCGCCACCGTGCTGGTCCGCCGCCGGAGCCCGCAGGCCTGAGCCGGCACCGCAACGGCCCAGCCCCGACGAGTGGTGGCTCGCCGGGGTCGGGCCGTGGCTGAGGAAACGTTTACGCAGTCAGCGGGTAACGCGCATCCAGGTCGCGGAAGATCGCGCCGTTGAGCTCGAAGGCCCGCTTGCACTCCTCGACCACCCGGCGGCGCCCGACCTCGTCCAGCGCCAGCCCGGCCGCGTCCAGCTTGGCCCGGTAGTCCCGCTTGAAGGCGGCCGGGTTGCCGACCTCCTCGAAGACGTAGAACCGCACGCCGTCGCCCCTGCGCTCGAAGCTGGAGAACGGGACGGGCTGCTCGGGCGTGGGCATGCGGCTTCCAGGGATCGAAATCGGCCCGACTAATTATAGTTAGCCTAACCTAAGTCACCATCATGCCGACAGAGTGTCGGCAATCCCGTGTACAGGCCGGGCCCCACGCCCCGGACCCGGACGCACGCCCCAGCTCGGGACACGGCCCCGGACCCGGACGCACGCCCCAGCCCGGGACACGGCCCCGGACACGGCGAAGGCCGGGGCCCGCGGACCATTCCGCGCACCCCGGCCTCCGACTGCCTCGACCTACCTCGAACTGCCCTGGGCGAACGAGATCGGTACGTCGGCTCAGTGACCGCCCTGCTCCGCCAGTCGCTTGATCGACGCGGTGACCTCGGCCTCGGCCTCGGCGCGGCCGACCCAGTTGGCACCCTCGACCGACTTGCCCGGCTCCAGGTCCTTGTAGACCTCGAAGAAGTGCTGGATCTCCAGGCGGTCGAACTCCGACACGTGGTGGATGTCCTGCAGGTGCTCCCAGCGCGGGTCCGTCGCCGGGACGCAGAGCAGCTTGTCGTCGCCGCCGGCCTCGTCCGTCATCTTGAACATGCCGATGACGCGGCACTTGATCAGGCAGCCGGGGAAGGTCGGCTCCTCGAGGATGACCAGGGCGTCCAGCGGGTCGCCGTCGTCCGCGAGGGTGCCCTCGACGTAGCCGTAGTCGGCGGGGTACCGGGTCGAGGTGAACAGCATCCGGTCAAGACGAAGGCGACCGGTCTCGTGGTCGACCTCGTACTTGTTGCGAGAGCCCTTAGGGATTTCGATAAGGACGTCGAATTCCAACGGTTCCTCCAAGGTAGGGACTGACAGAATCCAAGTGTCTCCTACGGGAGTGAGTGCTCAGGAAAGGGGCCGGTCGGTGGGCGCAGGGGTCGGGGCGGGGTACCGCCGCAGGGGGACGGCCGCGGGGCTGTTCGGGGCGGCACTGCTGGTCGCCGGGGCGGTCCTCACCTCGGGTGGTGGGGCGTACGCGCAGCCGTCCCCGCCGCCCGGCGGGCAGAGCGCCACCGGCCGGGGCGAGGGCGACGACCGGGACGGCGGACACGGCGACAAGGGCGGAGGCGGAAGCAGCGGCGACAAGGGCAACAACGGGGGCAAGGGCAAGGGGCGCACCGGTGCCACCGAGACGCCCCGCCCGGCCGGAACCGCCGCCGGCAACGGGCCGGTGGCCCCCGCCGCCGACCCCACCACCGCCACCGGTGCCCCCGCCTCGCCGGCCACCGGCCACCCGGCCCCCGCCCCCGCCGGGGCCGTGCTGGCCTTCGCCGAGGCCGGGCCGACCGCCGGGCTGCCCACCGGCCAGGGCCTCCAGCAGGCGCTCGCCACCGTGCTCGGCGACCGCAACCTCGGCACCGTCAGCCTCGCCGTCGCGGATGCCGCCGGCGGCCGGCTCCTCTACGGCTCGGGGGAGAACACCCCCGCCACGCCCGCCTCCACCACCAAGCTGGCGACCTCGGTCGCGGCGCTCTCGCTGATCCCGGGCGACACCCGGCTGACCACCCGGGTCGTCAAGGGCGCGGACCCCGGCGCGATCACCCTCGTGGGTGGCGGCGACCCCACCCTCACCGCGCTGCCCGCCGACCAGGTGCAGATCGCCGGTCTGCCCGCCGACGCCGACACCGCCCCCGCCTCGCTGGACGCGCTGGCCCGGCAGACCGCCGCCGCCCTCAAGGCCACCGGCACCACCACGGTCAAGCTCGACTACGACCTCTCGCTGTACTCCGGCAACCCGCAGCACAAGAACCACGACGCCACCAACATCGCGCTCGTCACCTCGCTGATGGTGGACGAGGGCAAGGTCGACCCGAAGAGCAGGGAGGACGCGCCCGCCCGCGTCGCGGATCCGGCCTCGTCGGCCGCCGACGCCTTCGCGAGCCTGCTGAAGGCCCAGGGCATCACGGTCGACGGCAGGGCGAAGCCCGCCACGGCACCCGCGGCCGCCACCGCGCCCGTTCTCGGCCGGGTGGACTCGCCGACCGTCGCCCGCCTGGTCGAACGGCTGCTGACCACCTCCGACAACACCCTCGCCGAGGCGATCGCCCGTCAGGCCGCGCTCGCCGCCCACCAGCCGGCCAGCTTCGAGGGCGCCGCCACCGCGGTCACCCAGGAGCTCGCCCGGCTCGGCGTGCCGACGGCCGGCGTGATCCTCAACGACGGCAGCGGGCTGCACCCGGGCAACGCGATCCCGCCGGCCGTCCTGGTCCAACTGCTCTCGCTGGCTGCCTCGGAGCAGCACCCGACGCTGCGTCCGGTACTCACCGGCCTGCCCATCGCCGGGTTCACCGGCACCCTCGGCAAGCGCTTCGGCTCCGGCTCCGGCGCCGCCGAGGCGGCCGGCCTGGTCCGCGCCAAGACCGGCAGCCTCAGCGGCGTCAACACCCTGGCCGGCACGGTGGTGGACGCCGAGGGCCGGCTGCTCTCCTTCGCCGTGATGACCAGGACCAACGCCCCCGCCGACACCGCCCGCGCGGCCATGGACCGCATCGTCGCCCGCCTCGCCGCCTGCGGCTGCCACTGACGGCCCGGCAGGTCGCCCCCGGACGCGATCCCGGCGGCCGGGCGCCGTTCGCACGGGCCCCGTCCGGTTCCGCCCCGCAGGCCGTCGGCACCTGTGGCTCCCCCGGATGGGCGGGAGCACGTACGGTGAGGGCATGACGAGCGCGAGCGGCGGTGCTGACATGGTCGACTGGAATCTCGCGGTCGCAACCGCGACCAGGCTGGTGCGGCCCGGGCCGGAGGTGAGCCGCGCCGAGGCGGCGGCCGTCGTGGCCGAGCTGCGCCGGCACGCCCTGGAGGCCGAGGAGCACGTCCGGGCGTTCACCGGCATGCGCTCCAGCAGCCTCGCGGAGGCCGCCGCGACCCCGGTGCTGATCGTGGACCGCCCCGGCTGGGTGCGGGCCAACGTGGCGGGCTTCCGCACGATCGTCCAGCCGCTGGTGGAGAAGCTCCAGGCCCGCCGGGCGGGCAGCGCGGCCGCGGGTGTCCTCGGCACGGTGGGGGAGAAGGCCACCGGGATCGAGGTCGGAGCCCTGCTGGCCTTCCTGTCCACCAAGGTGCTCGGCCAGTACGAGACCTTCGCCCCGGCCGAGCCCTCGCTGGAGGCGCCGGACAGCCCGGCCGCGCTGTTCGACAAGCCCCGGCTGGGCCCCGACGGCCCCGGCCCTGGCCGGCTGCTACTGGTGGCGCCGAACATCGTGCACGTCGAGCGGGAGCTGGACGTCGACCCGGCCGACTTCCGGCTCTGGGTCTGCCTGCACGAGGAGACCCACCGCACCCAGTTCACCGCGGTGCCGTGGCTGCGCGACCACATCCAGTCCGAGGTGCAGTCCTTCCTGTCCGAGACGGACGTCGACCCGGGTGCGCTGCTGGACCGGCTGCGGGACGCGGCCGGCTCGCTCGGCGGCGGCCTGCCGGGCCTCGGCGGCCGCGGAGACGCCGGACAGGCCTCCACCGGCCTGCTGGAGATCGTCCAGTCGCCCGCACAGCGCGAGATCCTGGGCCGGCTGACGGCCGTGATGTCGCTGCTGGAGGGTCACGCGGACGTGGTGATGGACGGCGTCGGCCCGGCGGTGGTGCCGAGCGTCGCGGAGATCCGGGAGAAGTTCCAGCAGCGCCGGGACCGGGGCGCCAACCGGCTGGACCTGGTGCTGCGCCGGCTGCTCGGCATGGACGCCAAGCTCCGCCAGTACCAGGACGGCGCGGTCTTCGTGCGCGGCGTGGTGGACGAGGTCGGCATGGACGGCTTCAACCGCGTCTGGACGTCGCCGAACACGCTGCCGACCAAGGACGAGATCCACGACCCGGCGGCCTGGGTGGCCCGCGTCGCCCGCTGACGCGCGCGGCGCGGCGAGCCCCATCGCGGCGAGCTACATCGCGCGGGACACGCCGAGGGCGGTCGAGGGCGGTCAAACCCGTTCGTACGAGTGGTCCAGTCGTGCAGATGGCGGGTGAAGATACGTTTCTCCATTCACCCGAACGTGGGACGGTGGTCGTACCGGTGGCGCGGGTGGCGTAGCGGGTGCCTCCTTTCTGCCACCATCTGTGAGCGCCCGGTAACAGGGTGCTCACGGATGCGCGGTCCCCGCCGCGCCCACCGCCGTCCTGTCCCCCCTCCGCCAAGGAGCCGTCCGCCGTGGGCCCACACCCCGCTGTCGCCGCGATACGCCTGGCCGTACGCCGCACGCTCACCGACCTCGCCGCCGAGGCCGGCACCACCTTCACCGCGCCCGTGCGCGAGCCCCGCGAGCGCCCGAGCGGGGCGCCGCTGGTCGGCGCCGCCGTCGGGACCACCCTGATCGGCAACGCCCACCGCCACCCCTCCGGGCTTCCGCGCACCCCGGCCGCGCCCGGTTCGCCGCTGGTCCTGGTCGCCGTCAGCGGCGGCGCGGACTCCATGGCGCTGGCCATCGCGGCCGCCTTCGAAGCCCCCAAGATCGGCCTGCGGGTCGGCGCCGTCACCGTCGACCACGGCCTCCAGACCGGCTCCGCCGACCGCGCCGCCCAGGTCGCCGAGCGGCTCCGCTCGCTCGGCCTCGACCCGGTCGAGGCCGTCCCGGTCCGGGTCGGCCGCGCCGGCGGCCCCGAGGCCGCCGCCCGGGACGCCCGCTACGCGGCCCTGGACGAGGCCGCCGAGCGCCACGGAGCGGTCGCCGTCCTGCTCGGCCACACCCGCGACGACCAGGCCGAGACGGTGCTGCTGGGCCTGGCCCGCGGCTCCGGCTCCCGCTCGCTGGCCGGGATGCCGGCCCAGAAGGGCCGCTACCGCCGCCCGCTGCTGGAGCTGGACCGGGCCGCCACCCGCCAGGCCTGCTCAGCCCAGGCGATCCCGGTCTGGGACGACCCGCACAACTGCGACCCCGCCTACACCCGCTCCCGGGTGCGCCACGAGGTGCTGCCGGTGCTGGAGAAGCACCTCGGCGGCGGCGTGGTCGAGGCGCTGGCCCGCACCGCCCGGCTGTTCCGGGACGACGCCGACGCGCTGGACCAGTGGGCCGCGCTCGCCGAGCGCGACCTCCGGACGGGCGAAGGCACGCTGGACGCCGCCAAGCTGGCCGAACTGCCGCCCGCGGTACGCCGCCGGGTGCTGCGCCGGGCCGCGCTGCGGGCGGGCTGCCCGGCGGGGGACCTCTTCGCGCGTCACCTCGAAACGATCGACCTGCTGGTCACCGGTTGGCGCGGCCAGGGGCCGCTGCACCTACCCGGGGGCGTCGAAGCCACCCGCAGGTGTGGCACGCTGGTCTTTCGGCGGCAGGGCGACTGACGGGCAGGCATGCTCCCGGGGCGCCGGGCCGCCGGCCATCCAGACCCCGAACGTTTGAGGACGTATCCCCGGTGGACCAGAACGACATGGGCGCTGACCTCGCGAAGGTGCTCATCAGCAAGGACGAGATCGACGCCAAGCTCCTGGAGCTGGCCGAGCGCATCGACCGGGACTACGCAGGCAAGGACCTGCTGATCGTCGGCGTCCTCAAGGGGGCCGTGATGGTCATGGCGGACCTCGCCCGCGCCCTGCACTCGCAGGTCACCATGGACTGGATGGCGGTCTCCTCGTACGGGATGGGCACCAAGTCCTCCGGCGTGGTGCGGATCCTCAAGGACCTCGACACCGACATCGCCGGGCGGGACGTCCTGATCGTCGAGGACATCATCGACTCGGGCCTGACCCTGTCCTGGCTGCTCGGCAACCTGGGCTCGCGCGGCCCGGCCTCGCTGGAGGTCTGCACCCTGCTGCGCAAGCCGGACGCGGCCAAGGTCGAGATCGACGTCAAGTACGTCGGCTTCGACATCCCCAACGAGTTCGTGGTCGGCTACGGCCTCGACTACGCGGAGAAGCTGCGTAACCTCCCCTTCATCGGGACCCTCGCCCCGCACGTCTACGGCGGCTGAGAAAAAAACGGTCCCGGGGCCCCGTTCGGGCTACGGGCGGGAACAGTACGCCGTTCCCGCCCGTTGGATCGAGGGGAAATAGAAATACGTCGTGTCGCTGTGCTCCCGCCACGGGTGGGTCGGACTGCGGTACGGTCCAATAAAACCGCTCTTCACATGAGCACAGACCGGATGCGCCGGCGGCCCTCGAGCCCCGCGGCGCCGTTGAGTGGCAGGAGGGACGGGGCGGCAACGCCCCGCATGGATGGACGTCAAGCGATACTTCCGTGCGCCGATCATGTGGATCGTGCTGGCCGTCCTCGCCGTCATCGTGCTGATGCAGGTCGTTTCTGACTCGAACGGCTACAAGACGGTGGACACCGGGCAGGTCGTCGCAGCGATCGATGCCAAGCAGGTCAAGTCGGCGCAGATCACCACCGGTGACTCGAACACGATCAAGATCCAGCTGAAGGACGGCGCCAAGCTGTCCGACGCCGGCACGGGCAAGCCCCCGTCCGGCAGCAAGTTCCAGGCCTCGTACATCGGCGACCAGGGTGTCAATCTCGCCGAGAAGCTCCAGGCCCAGATCAACGACAACGACCAGAGCACGCTCTCCGACGGCTACACCGTCAGCCCGGAGAAGCAGAGCACCTTCGTCAGCCTCCTGCTGTCGATGCTGCCCATCGTGATCATCGTGCTCGTCTTCCTGTTCCTGATGAACCAGATGCAGGGCGGCGGCTCGCGCGTCATGCAGTTCGGCAAGTCGAAGGCCAAGCTGCTCACCAAGGACACCCCGAAGACCACGTTCTCGGATGTCGCGGGTGCGGACGAGGCGGTCGAGGAGCTCCACGAGATCAAGGAGTTCCTGCAGGAGCCGGCCAAGTTCCAGGCCGTCGGTGCCAAGATCCCCAAGGGTGTGCTGCTGTACGGCCCGCCCGGTACCGGTAAGACCCTGCTGGCGCGCGCCGTCGCGGGCGAGGCCGGGGTGCCGTTCTACTCGATCTCCGGCTCCGACTTCGTCGAGATGTTCGTGGGTGTCGGCGCCAGCCGCGTCCGCGACCTCTTCGAGCAGGCCAAGGCGAACGCCCCGGCGATCGTCTTCGTCGACGAGATCGACGCCGTCGGCCGGCACCGCGGTGCGGGCCTCGGCGGCGGCCACGACGAGCGCGAGCAGACCCTCAACCAGCTGCTGGTCGAGATGGACGGCTTCGACGTCAAGGGCGGCGTGATCCTGATCGCCGCGACCAACCGCCCCGACATCCTGGACCCGGCGCTGCTGCGCCCGGGCCGCTTCGACCGTCAGATCGCGGTCGAGCGCCCCGACCTCCAGGGCCGACTGGACATCCTCAAGGTGCACCAGAAGGGCAAGCCGATCGCGCCCGACGTCGACCTCTCGGCCGTCGCCAAGCGCACCCCCGGCTTCACCGGCGCGGACCTGTCGAACGTCCTCAACGAGGCCGCTCTGCTGACCGCCCGCTCGGACAAGAAGCTGATCGACAACAACATCCTGGACGAGGCGATCGACCGCGTCGTGGCCGGTCCGCAGAAGCGCACGCGGATCATGTCCGACAAGGAGAAGAAGATCACCGCGTACCACGAGGGCGGCCACGCCCTGGTGGCGGCGGCGTGCCCCAACAGCGACCCGGTGCACAAGATCACGATCCTGTCCCGCGGCCGGGCCCTCGGCTACACCATGGTGCTGCCGGACGAGGACAAGTACTCCACCACCCGCAACGAGATGCTCGACCAGCTGGCCTACATGCTGGGCGGGCGTGCGGCGGAGGAGCTGGTCTTCCACGACCCGACCACCGGTGCCTCGAACGACATCGAGAAGGCCACCGCCACGGCGCGGGCCATGGTCACCCAGTACGGCATGACCGAGCGCCTCGGCGCGATCAAGTTCGGCTCGGACAACTCGGAGCCGTTCCTCGGTCGTGAGATGGGACACCAGCGCGACTACTCGGAAGAGGTCGCCGGGCTGGTCGACGAAGAGGTCAAGAAGCTCATCGAGAACGCGCACAACGAGGCCTGGGAGATCCTGGTCGAGAACCGCGACGTGCTCGACAACCTGGTCCTGGAGCTCCTGGAGAAGGAGACCCTCAACAAGGAGCAGATCGCCGAGATCTTCTCGACCATCGTCAAGCGCCCGGCCCGGCCGGCCTGGACGGGCTCGTCCCGTCGGACGCCGTCCACCCGGCCGCCGGTGCAGTCGCCGAAGGAGCTGGCGCTCACCAACGGCGCCGCCGCCACCGACACCGCTCCGGTGGACGTGGTGAAGCTCCCGCCGCTGCCGGCGGAGCCGCCCGCGGAGGGCTGATCCAGCGTCTGGACAGTACGGAATGGATGCCGCGTCACCGGGGTTTGTACCCTGGAGGCGCGGCATCCGTGCTGTTCAGCCAGTCGTTCCCACTAGTTAGCGAGGCCCGCATGATCGACCCGGTGACGCTCGACGGTCCGCCCGCCGTCGGGACCTTCGACCAGAAGCGGGCCGAGAACGCCATTCGCGAGCTCCTGCTCGCCGTGGGGGAGGACCCGGACCGCGAGGGCCTGCTGGAGACGCCGGCCCGGGTCGCCCGGGCCTACAAGGAGATATTCGCGGGCCTCTGGCAGGAGCCCGAGGACGTCCTCACCACCACCTTCGACCTCGGCCACGACGAGATGGTGCTGGTCAAGGACATCGAGCTGACGTCCGTCTGCGAGCACCACCTGGTGCCGTTCCGGGGCGTGGCGCACGTCGGGTACATCCCCTCGGCCAGCGGGAAGATCACCGGTCTGTCCAAGCTGGCCCGACTGGTGGACGTCTACGCCCGCCGCCCGCAGGTGCAGGAGCGGCTCACCAGCCAGGTCGCCGACGCGCTGATGCAGATCCTCGAACCGCGCGGGGCCATCGTCGTGGTCGAGTGCGAGCACATGTGCATGTCGATGCGCGGCATCCGCAAGCCCGGCGCCAAGACCATCACGTCCTGCGTGCGCGGCCAGCTCCGTGACCCGGCCACCCGGGCCGAGGCGATGAGCCTCATCATCGGGCGGTAGCAGCGGGGCACGGGCAGGGGCAGGGCACGCTCAGAGCGCCCCCTGCCCGGCGTGCGGCGGGGCCGGGGTGCCCAGGGCGTTGCGGCGTTCGGGCATCCGCAGCCTCACCATCCGCCGCCAGCCGAACGCCAGGTCGTAGAGGTAGAGCGCGTGGACGCCGGCCGTGACCACGGCCAGCTGCCAGCGCGGCCAGCGGAGGATCTTCGCCATCCGGGCGGTCACCGCGAGGCCGACGTCCCGGTGGGTGCGGATCTCGCCGCGCGCACTGGTCTCCAGGGTGTGCCGGATGTACGGGCCGTGGCCCTCGGCGGCCAGCCGGATCAGCTCTTCGTGGCAGTAGGCGAGGTGGTTGTCCTCGTCGGCGGAGATCATCCGCATCGCCCGGCCGAGGTCGGGGTTGTCCCCGTACACCTTGACGAGCTGGCGCATCTGCTCGGCCGCGCGCTGCTCGGTCACCCGGCTGTGCACCAGGTAGGTGATGATCTCGCGTTCGGCGAGCGGGACGTCGCTGTTCAGCCGCTCGTGCGAGAGGCCGACGCCCTGACGCTCCAGCAGCATGCAGTAGTCGGCCTCGGCGGGGACGTCCACCTTGGGCAGGCCGCGCTTGTTCAGCAGCTGCGTGAAGATCCTGCCGTGCTTGCGTTCGTCGGCGCCGTGCCGGGCGATCTTGGGGGCGAGGACCGGGTCCCGGGTGAGTGCGGTGATCCGTTCGTTCTCCCAGCCGCCCTGGTCCTCGCCACCGGCCGCGATGCTGCAGAACAACTGGTAGGCCTCGTCGTTCCGGTAGATCTCGTTGAAGAGCGATCGGGTGCTGAGCAATGGAGCCTCCTGCTCGGATCCGGGCCGGCGCCGGCCGGTCTGCCGGGCGGCCGCGATACGTTCCCGCGGGGCGCCGGACGCCTCACCCGACCAGCCGGTAATCACTCACCCGGCGGCGAGGTGCCGGGCGGCGGTCAGGTCCATGTGAGCCGGGCGCCCATCCACTCCAGGGCGGCGGGCAGCTCGCGGCGCCAGCTGTCGAAGTTGTGGCCCCCGTCGTCCAGGTAGAGCGATTCGACCTTGAACTGCGGGTTGGCCGCCGACACCTGCCGGGCCAGCTCGACGAACTTCACCGTCTCCGGATAGTCGGCCTCCTTGCGGCTGCTGATCACCATCAGCGAGAGGTTCGGCGCGGGGAGGTTCTGCAGCCGCCAGTTGAGGTCGCTGTGGTCGGCCAGCCCCTTGTCCCCGCCGAAGAGGTTGCCGCCGGTGAACTGGTCCTCGGCCACCTTGAAGTCGCCGTGCATGCCCACCCCGTTGCCGAAGACCTCCGGGTAGCGCATCGCCAGCCGCATCGCGCAGCTGCCGCCGGTGGAGAAGCCGAGCACGCCCCAGGACGAGGCGGAACGGCTGACCCGGTAGGTGGCGCGCAGTGCCTCGGGCACGTCGTTGGCGAACCAGGACTCGGTGCGCGCCCCGCCGGGGACGTCCACGCACTCGGTGTTGCGCGGCGGGGCGACGGTCGGCCGGGCCATCACGATGATCGCGGGCGCCATCTTGCCGGCCTTGCGCAGCTCCCAGGCGGTCTGCGGGACGGGGAGCTCCTTCATCAGGTTCAGGCTGGTGCCGGGGAAGCCGGAGATGCCCAGCAGGACAGGAAAGCGCACCATGGCGAGCTTCGGGTCGAAGTACTCCGGCGGGAGGTAGACGAACATCTGGTCGGAGAGGCCGGTCTCCTTGCCGGTGACCCGGACGGACTCGACCTTGCCGACCTCCTCCGGCGGACCCTTGGGCAGGTCGGTGATCTCCTCCATGCCGCCCTCGTTGCTGGGCTGGACCAGCTCGTCGGAGACGGGGGTGCCGCCGTGGTGGTTCTCGTTGCTGGTGAGCGCCAGCTTGGCGCTGCCGGGGCTGAGCAGGTCGTCCCAGGAGGTGTAGAAGCCGAAGGAGTTGTTGACCGAGAGCGCCAGCACCGCCAGCACCGAGACCTGAGTGACGGTCATCAGACCGACCCGGCCGATCACCGGCAAGGGGCGCTGGCGGGCCAGCCGGGGCCAGAGCCAGAGCGTGGCGAGCAGGGCCGTCGCGCCGAGTGCGAGCAGCGAGTTCACCAACGCGTCGCTGGTCAGTTCCATGCCGTCGGCCTTCCGCTGGGACACTGTCGGGCAGGCTTCATCGTCTGGCGGTCCGTCAGTTCCGGCCATCGCGGCTAGGCTGTCCGGACGTCGGGGCAGGCCAGGAGGCCGGGGGTGATCCCGCGCAACCGACGCCCTAGAATGCGGCGTCCACCGTACGTACCGCGTATGCGGGGGCCCGTCGCGCCACGCGGTGCGGGGCCCCGGCTCCCACCCTCGGCTCAATCGCAGCGCACGCCGAACACCGGTTTACCTTCTGTTTCCGGATGTTTGGTGTGCACATTGCCCGACGAAGGAAAAGGCATGAAGGTCCATCACAACTCCTCCCCCGGAGTGACAGGACTGCGCTCCGCAGCCTCTACGCTGAGCTTCCATGAGCGTTCCCGTGTCCGTTGAGCCGAGCCCCGAGCAGCCGCCCCGCCGCCGCGGCCTGCAGACGCTTCGTACCCAGGCGGCCGCCGTCCCGAGGGCCTGGCTCCCCGGTGCGGTCGGCTACGCGTGCCTCCTGATCGGGCTGGTGGACATCGCCAGCGCGGTGTTCCCCAGGCTGCGGCACACCAGGGTGCACGACTTCACCGGGCAGCTGCCCGGCGGCACCACCACCCTGGCCACGGCCGGCACGCTCATGGTCGGCCTGCTGCTGGTGCTGCTCGCCCACGCCCTGCGCCGCCGCAAGAAGCGGGCCTGGCGCGCGGTCTGCGTGCTGCTGCCGGTCGGCGCGGCGCTGCACATCCTGCGCTGGCACCAGATCGGCCCGGCGGTCGTCTCGCTGGTGCTGTTCGCGGTGATGCTGGTCCACCGGCGCGAGTTCTACGCCAAGGCCGACCCGCGCACCCGCTGGCGGGCCGTGGTCAACCTGGCCGTGATGGGCACCATCAGCGTGCTGATCGGCCTGCTGATCGTCTCCACCCGGACCAAGTACGAGATCGGCCACCCGGGTCTGTTCCACCGCCTGGAGCACGTCGGGTACGGGCTGTTCGGCTTCGAAGGACCGGTCGGCTACACCTCGGACAGGGTCTCCGACCTCGTCGCCTACCTGCTCGGCGGGATGGGCCTGATCACCGCCTTCACCACCGCGTACCTGGCGCTGCGGCCGGAGAAGCCCAAGCCGGAGCTGACCGCCGAGGACGAGGAGAAGGTCCGCGGGCTGCTCGACCGGCACGGCGAGCGGGACTCGCTCGGCTACTTCGCGCTGCGCCGCGACAAGAGCGTGCTGTTCTCGCCCACCGGCAAGGCGGCGATCTCGTACCGGGTGGTCTCCGGCGTGATGCTCGCCTCCGGTGACCCGGTCGGCGACGTCGAGGCCTGGCCGGGCGCGATCAAGGTCTTCATGGCCGAGGCCCGCGAGCACGCCTGGGTGCCGGCCGTGATGGGCTGCAGCGAGGTCGGCGGCGAGGTCTGGACCCGCGAGGCGGGGCTGGACGCGCTGGAGCTCGGCGACGAGGCGATCGTCGACACGAGCACCTTCTCGCTCTCCGGCCGGGCCATGCGCAACGTCCGGCAGATGGTCAAGCGGATCGAGCGCAACGGCTACTCCTGCCAGGTGCGCAAGGTCGCCGACCTCACCGCGGACGAGAGGTACCGGATCGCCGACGCCGCCGCCCGCTGGCGCGGTACCGACACCGAGCGCGGCTTCTCGATGGCGCTGGGCCGCTTCGGCGACCCGGGCGACGACGCCTGCGTGGTGGTCACCGCCCACAAGGCGCCGGAGGAGGGCGAGAGCGGCGACGACCTGAAGGCCGTGCTGCACTTCGTGCCGTGGGGGCCGGACGGCATCTCGCTGGAGCTGATGCGCCGTGACCGCGCCGCCGACCCGGGCCTGAACGAGCTGCTGATCGTGGCCGCGCTGCAGGCCGTGCCGGCGATGGGCATCCGCCGGGTCTCGCTCAACTTCGCGATGTTCCGCTCGGCGCTGGCCCGCGGTGAGCGGATCGGTGCCGGGCCGGTGCTGCGGGCCTGGCGCGGGCTGCTGGTCTTCCTCTCGCGCTGGTTCCAGATCGAGTCGCTGTACAAGTTCAACGCCAAGTTCCAGCCCGAGTGGGAGCCGCGCTTCCTGGTCTTCCCCAACACCCGCGACCTGCCCCGGATCGGCTTCGCCGCGATGCAGGCCGAGGCCTTCATCACGCTCGGGATGCCGCGCTTCGGCCGCAAGCCGCAGCGGCACGGCCTGATGCCGGCGCCGCGCCCGGAGGTCACCGAGGCCGCCTGAGCCGCGCCGCACCACTGATCGGGCCCCCACCGGGAAACATCCGGTGGGGGCCCGGTTCGATAATGGCCGGTTCGATAATGGGGAGTATGAGCGATTCGCTGTCCTTCTCCCTGCCGGCCGGACTACCGCGGCTCGACCGCTGCGCCGTGATGGGCGTGGTCAACGTGACCCCCGACTCCTTCTCCGACGGCGGGATGTGGCACGACCCCGCCCGCGCCATCGCGCACGGCCTCGCGCTGCGGGCCCGCGGCGCGGACCTGGTGGACGTCGGCGGCGAGTCCACCCGCCCGGGCTCGCAGCGGGTGCCCGAGGAGGAGGAGCTCGGCCGGGTGCTGCCGGTGGTCCGTGAACTGGCCGACGCCGGGCTGGTGGTCTCCGTCGACACCATGCGCGCCTCCGTCGCCGAGCAGGCCGTGGCGGCCGGCGCCCGGATCATCAACGACGTCTCCGGTGGCCTGGCCGACCCGGCGATGGCCCGGGTGGTGGCCGAGACCGGCGCCCCGTTCGTGGTGATGCACTGGCGCGGGCAGTCCGCCGCCATGGACGAGCTGGCGGTCTACGGCGACGTGGTGGCCGATGTGGTCGGCGAGCTGACCGCCCGGGTGGACGCGCTGCTGGCGGCCGGCGTCAAGGAGGAGCAGCTGATCCTGGACCCGGGCCTGGGTTTCGCCAAGACCGCCGAGCACAACTGGGCGCTGCTCGGCCGGCTCGACGCGCTCACCGGCCTCGGCCGTCCCGTCCTCGTCGCCGCATCGCGCAAGCGGTTCCTGGGTACGCTGCTCGCCGACCCGGAAACCGGGGAGCTGCGCCCGGCCCGGGAGCGCGACGACGCGACCGCTGCGGTGTCGGTGCTGTCGGCCCGGGCCGGCGCCTGGGCGGTGCGGGTGCACGACGTTGCCGGCACGGCGGATGCCGTCCGGGTGGTCGCGGCCTGGCAGCGCGCGGCCCGGTTGGGCCCCTCCTGCCCGACGACGGGCACGGAGGGCGGGTGAAACGGGAGGGTCTGTGGCAGGTGACGGCAGGGTGAGTGGCGAGACCGCGGGTCAACGAGCCGGAGAGGCGGACCGGGAGGCCGTACTGGAGGCCAACCGGGCGCTGTACGAGGCGCTGGAGAACGGCGATCTGGAGGCGGTCGAGGACGCCTGGCTGGGGGCCGCCGAGGCCGACGACAAGGGCGGCGTGGTGTGCGTGCACCCCGGCTGGCCGGTGCTGCGCGGGCGGGCCCAGGTGACCCGCTCGTACATGCTGATCATGGCGAACACGGAGTACATCCAGTTCATCCTGACCGATGTCGAGGCCGAGGTTCACGGCGATGTGGCTCTTGTCACGTGCACGGAGAACATCCTTTCCGGCGGGGAGGCCGAGGAGGAGGGCGAACTCGGGCCGCTGGTCGGGGGAAAGGTCGTGTCGACCAATCTCTTCCGCCGTACGCCGGCCGGCTGGAAGCTCTGGTCGCACCACGGGTCACCCGTGCTGACCAGCGGTGACGACGAGGACGAGGACTGATCCGGGGACCGTCGGGAAAACGGAGCCCGACGGTCGTCCGGGAATTTCCGATCGGTCACCGAACGTTCACGTCAATCGCCATTCCGGCGCGCGTGGCGACGGTTCGTGCCGGGTAGGACGGTCAGGCGTTGTCCGTGCTCGCAGGTAGATTCGAAACGGAGTGGCGGGCGCGATGCCCGCCTTCACCCTGCCTGCCCACGTTCCGCCGGGGCAGGGCCCGTCCGACTGGGAGCAGTGATTCGTTTGCTGGACCGCGTCACCCTGCGGGGCCTGCGTGCCCGGGGCCACCACGGCGTCTTCGAGCGCGAGCGCGTCGAGGGCCAGACCTTCGTCGTGGACCTGGTGCTCTACCTGGACACCCGCCCCGCCGCGTCCGGCGACGACCTCACCCGCACGGCGCACTACGGGATCGTGGCCGAGGAGGTCACCGCGATCATCGCCGGCGAGCCCGTCGACCTGATCGAGACCCTCGCCCAGCGCATCGCCGACCAATGCCTGAAGCACGAAGCGGTGGAGGAGGTCGAGGTCACCGTGCACAAGCCGGACGCCCCGATCACCGTGCCGTTCGACGACGTGACCGTGACCATTCACCGGGGCCGCGCATGAGCCCGACCGCGCACCCCGTTCCAGTTGCAGAGGGATTCCGATGACCACGAGCGACCCGACCGCCTCGCCGACCACATTCGACCTGGAGCGCCGGGTGGACTCGGCCGACACCACGTTGCACAGCCAGCGCTGCGCCGTGATCGCCCTCGGCTCCAACCTGGGCAACCGCCTGGACACCCTCCAGGGCGCCGTCGACGCCCTCGCCGACACTCCCGGGCTGCGGATCAAGGCGGTCTCCGCCGTCTACGAGACGGAGGCCGTCGGCGGCCCCGAGGAGCAGCCCAACTACTACAACGCGGTCGTCGTGCTGCGCACCTCGCTGCCCCCGCGCGACCTGCTGGAGCGCGGCAACGCGATCGAGGACGCCTTCGGCCGGGTCCGCACCGTCCACTGGGGCCCGCGCACCCTGGACGTCGACATCCTCGCCTACGAGGGCGTCACCAGCGACGACCCGCAGCTGCTGCTGCCGCACCCGCGCTCGCACGAGCGGGCGTTCGTGCTCGCCCCCTGGCTGGACGCCCAGCCGGAGGCCGAGGTGCCCGGACACGGGCAGGTCGCCGCGCTGCTGCAGGCGCTCGGCGGCGCGGACGCGCAGGGCGTCCGGCGGCGCGAGGACATCCGGCTGACGCTGCCGGAGTAGGGCCTTCGGCCGCCCGCCCGGGCCCGGCCGGCCGCGCGGGGGCTCCCGCCCGGGCCGGCCGGGGAACTCGGGCGGGGCCCCGGCCGTACGACCAGGTGTCCGCCGCACGCGCGGGTGCCCGCCCGGCCGGGCCGGTACGGTGGCCTGGCGCCGTCGTACCCCCAGCCCGGGGGCGGCCGCCCGACTACGGAACCCCGGGAAGGACCATGTCCGAGTGAAGCTGCTTCGCCTCCGCCTGCTGGTCGGCATCACCGCCACGACGACGGCGCTGTCCTGGGCCGGTGCCAAGCTCTGGGCCTCCCTGGACACCCTGCCGGCCGTGCCCGGCGCGGCGCCGGTGGTCCTGGCCGCGGTGGCGGTGATCCTCTTCGCCACGGCGATCTCGCTGCGGTCCCGGCTGAAGGCGGCACGCGAGCGGCAGCCCGGGGCGAAGGGGGTGGACCCGCTGGGCGCGGCCCGGGCGGTCGTCCTGGCGCAGGCGAGCGCACTGGTCTCCGCGGTGGTCACCGGCATCTACGCGGGCGCGGGGATCTACCTGCTCGGCGAGCTGGACGTGGCGGCCCGCAAGGACCAGGCCGTGACGGCCGGTCTCTCGGTGCTGGCCGGCATCGCGGTGATCGCGGCGGCGCTCTGGCTCCAGCACGTCTGCAAGCTGCCCGAGAATCACGACGACCCGAGCGGGCCGGCGGCCACACACCGCTGAGCAGGCTCCTTTCCGTGATCAGGGGCGATGCGTTCGGTGATCTTGAGTGAGAAGCCGGGCACGTGCGGTAAAGCTTGTGCAGTGTCAAGGGCCAAAGCGGACCCTGGGCTGACACGGCCCCAATTCGCACGCTAGTTTCTTGGCATGTCTCGCGGACGCCACCGTCATTCCTCCGTCCTCGGCCGGGTCTTCCCCCCCACCGCCGCCGGCGTGCTCATCGTCGCCGCGGTGGCCGCGCTGCTTTTCAGTCAGGACACCATCCTGGTCCGCTCGGTGGGCGTGGCCGCGGTGCTCGCGGCGCTCGGGATCGCGGTGCTGCTGCGCCAGCGCGACCGGGCCGCCCGGGCCGCGGCCGAGGTCTCCGTCGCCCAGCGGCTGCGGGCCGAGGAGCGCTTCGAGGAGCAGCTCGCCGAGGCCGAGTACGCGGCGGAGGTCGCCGAGGAGCGGGCCACCCGGTTCGGGCGGCGGCTGACGGCGGAGAAGTCGCGGCTGGCCAAGGCCGAGACGGAGATCGCCCGGCTGCTGCGCGAGCGGGCCGTCATGGTCGCCGAGCAGGCGCTCAAGGAGGCCGAGGCGGCGCAGCGCGCGCTCGCCGCGAGCCGCCCCAAGTACCCGGCCAGCCCGGCCGCCTTCGTCCGGGCCGCGGCCGTGCTGCGGCATCTGGAGCGGCGCGCGGCGGCGCAGCAGGAGCAGCGGGAGCGTGCGGCCGGCGCGGAGGTCGCGCTGCGCGCCCGTACGGTGCCCGCGGCTGTCTCCGCGCCCGCCCCTGCGCCCGTTTCCGAGCCCGTTTCCGTGCCCGCGCCGGTGGTCCCCGCGGTGCCGGCCCCGGTGGTGCCCGCGGTGCCCGCCCCGGCGGTGTCCAGGCCCGCGGTGGCCGCACCCGCGGCTCCGGTGAGGCCGGTGCTGACGGCGACGGTCGGGCAGCTCGGTGGCGCCCAGACCACGCCCGCGGTGCCGGCCGAGCGGCAGCGGCCGCGGCCGGCGCAGTCCGGGGCGGCGCGCGGGCAGGGCTTCAGCTTCTTCGGCCGCAACTCCGCCGGTGCCGTCCGGGCGGCGGCTCCGGCCCCCGCTGTCGGCAGCGTCGCGGAGCTGGGCGAGCGCACGGACCTCGCCGACGTGGTCGGTGACGAGGCGGTGGCCGCCCAGGCCGAGGCCGCGGCGGAGGCACAGGCCGGGGCTCAGCCGGCGGCGGCCGGCACCGGGACGGAGCCGGCCGAGGCGGCCCAGGCGGTCCAGGGGCAGCCGAAGGTGGTCGACCTGACCCCGGACGACGAGACCGAGCTGCTCCAGCTCCCGGAGCTGCGCGCCTCGCGCTGACCCGACCCACTACTGCTGCCCTCGGCGCAGGGAGCCGGCCCGGCCGGCTCCCTGCGCCGAGGTGTTCCGGGCGGGAGGCGGGGAGGGCGGCCCGGGAGGGGCACCGGGGCGCACGGGAAGCCGGCGGTGCCGGCCTTCCGCGCAGGGGCCGGGAACGGCGGAGCGCCCGGCCCCTGACGGAGGGGGGCCGGGCGCTCCGGGAGTGGCGTCAGAGCTGGACGCCGAAGTCCTGGGCGATGCCCGCGAGGCCGGAGGCGTAGCCCTGGCCGACGGCACGGAACTTCCACTCGGCGCCGTTGCGGTAGAGCTCGCCGAAGATCATGGCGGTCTCGGTGGCGGCGTCCTCGGAGAGGTCGTAGCGGGCGATCTCGGCACCGCCGGCCGCGTTGACCACGCGGATGTAGGCGTTGCGGACCTGGCCGAAGTTCTGCGACCGGGAGACGGCGTCGTAGATCGAGACCGGGAAGGTGATCTTGACGGCCTCGGCCGGCAGGCCGGCCAGGTTGACGTTGATCGCCTCGTCGTCGCCGGCGCCCTCGCCGGTGCGGTTGTCACCGGTGTGGACGACGGTGCTGTCCGGGGTGCTGGTGTTGTTGAAGAAGACGAAGTGGCTGTTGGACAGCACCTTGCCGTCCGCGTTCAGCACGATCGCGCTGGCGTCGAGGTCGAACTCGGCGCCGGTCGTGGTGCGGACGTCCCAGCCGAGACCGACGGTGACCGCGGACAGGCCGGGGGCCTCCTTGGTCAGCGAGACGTTGCCACCCTTGGAGAGGCTCACTGGCATGGTGTTTGCTGTCCCTTCGTTGCTTTTGCCCGGGATAACGCGGGAGACCGTGGGCTTGGTTCCAGGCTCCCCGGCAAATTCTTTTGGGTGAATCACGTCAGGGCAATGGCCGGAACGAATTCCGATCAGATTCGCCGGAAGCGGCCCTGGAGTGACCAGATGGCCGGATTGTCGGCCAGATCGGGGTGCATGTCGAAGAGGTCGGCCAGGGTGTCCTGGAGGAAGTCGCGGGCTTCGCGCCGCAGATCGCTGTGGCGGACTACGGCGGGCTCCTCGTCCGGCAGCCACGTGGCGCTGACCTCCACCCAGTTGAAGCGGCGGGCGAACCTCAGCAGCTCGGTGTTCTGGGTGAAGTCGAGGTCGGCGGTCTGCACCCGGGCGGCGCGGCTGCCGTCGGGGTCGCGGTCCAGCTCTTCGGCGATGTCACAGAGCGCCCAGGCGAAGTCGAGCACCGGCACCCATCCCCAGGCCGTGGACAGTTCGGTGCCGTCGCTGTCCAGGAAGACGTCGCCGCAGAACAGGTCGTACCGCAGCGCGTGCACGGAGGCGGTGCGGTAGTCGGTCTGCGGAGGGTCGGGGAAGCGGTTGGAGAGGGAGTAGCCGAGCTCGATCACGTACGCCATTGTGCTGGTAAAACCGGGTGACCGGTGCGTCCCGGGCGCGGGATGATGGGCGCATGCCTGAGCCCATCCGCGTACGGGGGTCGGTGGTCGTCCCCGACGCCGAGCTCGTCTGGCGCTTCTCGCGTTCGTCCGGCCCCGGCGGCCAGCACGTCAACACCTCCGACACCCAGGTCGAGCTGCGCTACGACCTGGCCGCCTCCGCGGCGCTGCCCGAGGTGTGGAGGCAGCGCGCCCTGGAGCGGCTGGCCGGCCGGCTGGTGGACGGGCGGGTGCTGGTGGTGCGCGCCTCCGAGCACCGCTCGCAGTGGCGCAACCGCGAGGTCGCCGCCGCCCGGCTGGCGTCGCTTCTGGGCGAGGCCACCGCGCCGCCGCCGAAGTCCCGCCGGGCGACGAAGCCGAGCCGGGGCATGGTCGAGCGGCGGCTCTCCAACAAGCGGCACCGGGCCGAGCTGAAGCAGGGCCGGCGCTCCCCGAAGGGCGAGTAGGCGGGCCCGGCGGCTCAGCCGAGCTGCCGGTAGCCGCCGCGGAAGTAGAGCAGCGGGCGGCCGCCCGGGTCGGGCACGACCGCCTGTAGGACGCGCCCGAGCAGCAGGGTGTGGTCGCCGGCGGGTATCCGCTGTTCGGTGCGGCACTCCACGGTGGCGAGCGCGCCGTCGATCAGCGGTGCGTCGCTGTACGGGCCGCGGTGGTGGGGTGCGTCGGCGAACAGCAGCCGGTCGCTGAGCCGCCCCTTCATGGCGAACCGCGAGCCGAGCGCCTTCTGCTCCTCGGAGAGCAGTGACACCGCCCAGGTCTCCGTGCGGGAGAGCACCTCGTCCATCCGCGAGTCCTCGCGGACGGAGATCAGCACCAGTGGCGGCTCCAGTGACACGGAGAGGAAGGACGTGGCGGTCATGCCGACGTCCTCGCCGTCCTCCGGGTCGTGGACGGTCACCAGGCTCACGCCCGAGGCGAGCTGGGAGAGCGCCGCCCGGAACTCGTCGGGCGTCGCTTGGGAGGCAGCTTCGGGCTGCGGAGACGAGTACACGTACCGCACGGTAGTCGGCGGCGGTGCCGAAGGGCATCGGACCGTGGTCGTAGGACCAGGGCCGCAGAGGTCACGGTTCGGGGCCGGCCTCACCCCCAGGAGTGAAGGCAGGGGGCCTGCCGGCCGCCTGATGACTTCAGTGCGCGGCCAATGCGGCCGACCACCAGAAATGTTCCGATAAAACCCTGTGTCCCGTTATGGGGCGGATGAGCTGATTAAGGGCGCATAAGTGTCGTGTGATTTAAGTCACAAGTGATGGCCTATTGCTGACCGAGCGTGCCGAACGCTGTGCTCCCTGTGATTCAGTTCTTCTGGCAATCGGACGATAACCATTCAAGAACTATCCGAAGCAGCCGGGGAGCCCCCGCATGGAAGCCGAGTCGGAGCCCTACGTCCGTCTCGCGACCCTCCGCACCTTGCACCGGGTCGTGGCGGACCTCAACGCTGCCCGCAGCCTGGCGGGCACGCTGCAGGCCGTGGTCGAGGGCGCGGTGCACGGGCTCGGGTTCGACGCCGCGGCGGTCAGCCTCGTCCGGCCGGACGGGGACCTCGTGGTGGCGGCCGTCTGGGAGCTGGAGGAGAGCGCTATGGGCGGCCCCTCCGTCCTGCTCGGCCAGGTCGGCTCGCGGGAGTCCTGGGACCGGCTGCTCGGCGTCAGCGACCACTGGGGCACGCTCCGCTTCCTCCCCTACGACCGCGGCTGGGCCGTGGCCAGCGACATCCCGCGGTGGATCGGTGACGGCCCGATGCCCGTCTACGCCAACGACTGGCACCCCGCCGACGGCCTGCTCGCCCCGATGTACAGCGCCGGCGGGGACCTCCTCGGCGTCCTCTCGGTGGACCGCCCGCGCAGCGGCAAGCGGCCCGGTGCCTGGACCAGGGAGGCGCTGGAGATGTTCTCGCTCCAGGCCTCCATCGCGATCGGCAACGCCCGGCTGCGGGCCGAGATGCAACGCGCGCTGGCCCGCCTGGAGAAGGAACAGCAGGCGCTGCGGGCCAGTGAGGAGAGCTTCCGCCAGGCCTTCGAGTACGCGCCCAGCGGGATGGCCATCACCGAGCTGCACGGTGCCGGCCGCGGTCAGCTGACCAGGGTCAACGACGCGCTCTGCCGCCTGCTCGGCCGCCCCCGCGCGGTACTGCGCCAGCAGAGCTTCGCCGACCTCGTCCACCCGGACGACCGCGCGCTGCTGGAGCGCACCAGCGCCGAGAGCGGCCGGGCGGAACTGCGGCTCTCCCGTCGCGACGGCGGCTACCAGTGGGTCTGCCTGCGCAACTCGATCGTCGCCGACGCGGCCGAGGGCCCGAGCTTCCTGCTCACCCACGTCGAGGACATCGAGGACCGGAAGCGGCACGAGCTCCAGCTCGCCCACCGGGCCAGCCACGACGCGCTCACCGGGCTCCCGAACAGCGCCGAGCTGAAGGCCCGGCTGGGGCGGCGGCTCTGCAACGAACCGCAGACCGTCGGCGCCGTAGCGGCCACGGCGGCCGGGCTCGGCGAGGGCGCGTACCCGCAGCCGTACGCCGGCTACCCCGCCGACTCCTACAGCGCGCACGCCGCGTACGACGGCTTGGAGGGGGGCGACCCGTTCTCCGCGCCCGTCCACCACTACGGTGCGGTCGACGGCTACGCGCTGCCGCCCGCCGCGCCGGGCGGGTACGGCGACCACGTGCACGCGGTCGTCCCGGCCGACCACGGGGCGGGCGACGTCTGGTCGGGCCCGTTCCGCTCGGGTGCGGCGGCCGTGGTGGACAAGGGGCTCGCGGTGATCTTCTGCGACCTCGACGGGTTCAAGTCGATCAACGACCGGTTCGGTCACAACGCGGGCGACGCCGTCCTCGTCGAGGTGGCCCGCCGGCTCAGCCAGGCGGTGCGGGACGGCGACACGGTGGCCCGGCTCGGCGGCGACGAGTTCGTGGTGCTGGCCGACGGCATCGGCCGCGAGGAGGCCAAGGACCTCGCCCACCGGCTGCGCAACGCGATCATCCCCCCGATGCGGATCGACGGCCGGGCGATGCGGGTCGGCGTCAGCCTCGGCATCGGCTGGGCGGGCTGCGGGATGAGCATCGAGGAGGTCCTGCACACCGCCGACGAGCGGATGTACGACGAGAAGCGGGCCCGGGGCGGTTCGGTGCGCGGGGCCCGGGGCGAGCGCTCGCACCGCCGGGCCGGTTAGGTCCTGTCCGGCCGTCGGCCGGGGCAAAGCTACCGGCGGGTTGTCAAGGGGTCTTTCCGGGGCATGCCCGGCGGCAGGTAGGGTTCCCGGGTACGAGCGACCACTGGCGCCGGCGGCACGGAAGTCCGGCGACGCGAACGCGATGGGGGAGTTGACCACCGTGACGACCGCCGGCAGCAACGGAGTGCCCGAGAGCCCGGAGGGCGGTGCCCCGCAGGACGACGACCCCTTCGGTTACCTCTACCGTCCGGCCGACGGCAGTGCCGCGCAGTCGGCCGAGCCGCAGCAGGGCGTGCCCCGCACGTCGTACAACCGCCCGATGGAGGTCGGCCGCGCCCAGTACGGGCAGCAGCCGTACCCGCCGCAGCAGCGCCAGCAGCCGTACCCCCCGCAGCAGCAGCAGGGGTACCCGCAGTCCGGCCAGGGCGGTCAGCCGTACGGGCAGCAGCCCGAGTACGGCGGCGGCGCGACCACCCAGCAGGCCCGGTACGCCGAGCGCTCCCGGCCGCAGCCGGGGGAGGAACGGCCGAGCGGCGGGCGGAGCAAGGGCGCGGTGATCGGCGCCGTGGCGGTGGTCGCGGCCATCGCGATCGGTGCGGGCATAGCGCTCTCCACCGGGGACCCGGACGGCGACAAGAACGCCAAGAACGGCGGCCAGACCACCGCGCCGGCCGCCCCGAGCAGCGGCACCGGCTCGGGTTCGGGCAGCCCCTCGGCCGGCGGTTCGCCGTCGGCCGGCGCGTCCGCCACCGCCGGGCCGTCCACCGTCGACGCCGCGCAGCTGCAGGGGCAGAACGCGCCGTCCGGCAACACCGTCAAGGGCGCCAAGTCGGCGGACGGGAGCTATCTGACGCTGCAGGCGGGCTCCACCGTGAGCTGGACCGGGGACATCGCCACGGCCGGTACGTACAAACTGACCGTGCACTTCAACAACGCGGCGGCCGACGTGAAGGCCTCGGCCTCGGTCAACGGCAAGGACTGGCCGAGCGGGCTGCAGTTCAAGAACTACTCGCCCGGCCAGGACCCGGCGTCCTCGTGGTTCAAGACGTTCATCCTCCCGCCGATGCAGGCCGGTTCGAACACCGTCACCATCTCGAACCCGAGCGGGCCGGTGCTGATCGACCAGATCACGGTGGAGCCGTACAGCGCCTGACGACGGCGCCCGGACGCGTGACGGCCGCCCGTTCCCCTCGGGGAGCGGGCGGCCGTCGTCCTGTGACCGGAGGTCCGTCAGGCGGGCTTGACCGTGGCGAACCGGTCCCCGCCGGTGATCCACTCGCCGCGGCGCATCACGGCGACGAGGTCGTAGGTGTGGGAGTCGACCACGACGAGGTCGGCGTTCTTGC
>NZ_JBVHHB010000040.1:0-46028 GCF_055561295.1 Kitasatospora sp. NPDC022785
ATCGGCATGCTCGCCCGGTAGATGCTGCCGTTGTCGCCGGCGAAGAACAGGTACATGTTCTGGTCGTCGCCGATCAGGGTCTGGTCGATCGGGGCCGCACCGCCCGGGAGGCCGCCGGTGAACAGCGGCTGCGGCGCGGACCAGCCGTTGGGGTTGGTCGGGTCACTCGAGGTGCGGTAGATGAACGGCCACTGACCCCACTGGTAGGCGAGCACCCAGATCTTCTTCGGCGCGAAGTAGAACAGCGTGGGCGCCACCGCGTTCTGGTTCATCCCGGTCTGGGGGGCCGAGGCCATGTCCGACCAGTTGGTGAACGGGGCGAACGCCATCGAACCGTACGAGGAACCCGACACCTTCGACGCGTAGACCAGGTGCTTGCCCTGGTACACCACGTCCGTGAAGTCCTTCAGCGAGACCCAGCCGTTCGCCGGCTGCGCCAGCGCACCGGTCGAGGACCAGCGGTACGTCGACGGCAGCGCACAGGACCCGCCCGGCGGGGTGGAGGACAGGCCGGTCCAGTTCTGGTTGCTGCCGCCGTTGCACGTCCAGATCTGCACCGCCGTGCCGTTGGCGGTGCCGGCACCGCTGACGTCCAGGCACAGCCCGGACTCCACGCCGACCACCGTGCCGTCGGCGTTCATCCGCCACTGCTGGTTGGCGCCGCCGCTGCAGGTCCAGATCTGCACCCGGGTGCCGGCCGTGGTGGCGTGGCCGGGGACGTCGAGGCACTTGTTGCCGTAGACGGTGAGCTGGTTGCCTGACGTGGCCGTCCACAGCTGGTTGGTCCCGTTCGAGCAGTCCCAGATCTGCACGGACGCGCCGTCGCTCTGGCCGGCGTTCTGCACGTCGAGACACCGGCCGGACCCGACACCGCGCAGGGCACCGCTGGTGGCCGCCTGGGCCGCCGGACCGGCGACGAGCATCGCCGCCAAGGCCGCCACGGCCGCCACCACGGCGGTGAGCACCACGGACGAACGCGGGCGGGACACCCGCGGGCGGCTCACTTGAAGCTCCAGTGCTGGTTGGCGCCGCCGGTGGCGTCCCAGATCTGGACGGGGGTGCCGTTGCCGGTCTGGCCGCCGGGGGTCTCCAGGGCGCGGCCGCTGGCGACGTTGGTCAGGGTGTAGGTGCCGTCGCCGTTGCGGGCGGCCTTCCAGTGCTGGTTGGCACCGCCGTTGGCGTCCCAGACCTGCATCCTCGTCCCGTTGCCCGTCTGGCTGCCCGGCTGGTCCAGGACCCGGCCGCTGGCGAGGTTGGTCAGGGTGTAGGTGCCGTCGCCGTTGCGGTCGGCCCGCCACTGCTGGTTGGCGGCGCCGCTGGCGTCCCAGACCTGGAGCGGGGTGCCGTTGCCGTTCTGGCCGGCGGGCTCGTCGAGGACGCGCCCGGCAGCGGCGGCGGAGAGCGTGTAGACGGCGCCGGAGACGATGTCCCCGCTCGGGGTGCCGCCGCCGGCGCCGTTGAGGGTGGTGAGCACCGCGCCGTAGGCGGCCTTCTTGTTGCCGTTGCCGTCGAACAGCAGCGGGTTCTCACCGGTGCGCCAGGAGTCGCTGTCGCGGATGCCCCAGACGGTGATGCCGGTGCAGCGGGGGGTGTCGAGGCAGGCCCGGACGGTGTCGGCGTAGGCGGTGGCGGGGGCCTGGGCGATGTCGAGTTCGGTGAGCTGGACGTCCACGCCGAGGGCGGCGAAGTTGGCCAGGGTGGTGCGCAGGCTGGCCGGGGGGCCGCCGGCACCGAAGTGGCTCTGGAAGCCGACGCAGTCGATTGGGACGCCGCGGGACTTGAAGTCCTTGACCATGCGGTAGACGCCCTGGGTCTTGGCGTCGGACCAGTTCTCGATGCTGTAGTCGTTGTAGCAGAGCTTGGCCGAGGGGTCGGCGGTGCGCGCGGTGCGGAAGGCCTCCTCGATGAAGCCGTCGCCGAGGACGTCCTGGAAGACCGAGCTGCGGTGGCGGCCGCTGCCGTCGTCGGCGAAGGCCTCGTTGACCACGTCCCAGGCGTAGATCTTGCCCTTGTAGTGGGTGGCTTCCTGGGTGATGTGGTTGTTCATCACGTTGCGCAGGGTGGTGGCGTCGTTGATGGAGCGGACCCAGCCGGGCAGTTGGGAGTGCCAGACCAGGGTGTGGCCGCGCATCTTCTGGCCGTGTGCGGCGGCGTGGTTGACGATCGTGTCGGCGGGGCCGAAGTTGAACGACCCCCGGGAGGGCTCGGTCGTGTCCCACTTCATCTCGTTCTCCGGGGTGATCGTGCTGAACTCCCGGTCGAGGATGGTGGAGTACGTCGAGTCGCCGAGCCGGCCCGCGGCCACGGCGGTGCCGAAGTAGCGGCCGCTGCCGGCCGCCGCCGCACCCAGCGTGCTCGCCCCGGCGCCGTGGGCGGCGGAGCCCGCGGTGATGACCGTGACCGAGCTGACGGCGAGGCACACGGCGGCCGTCAGGACCTTGCGGGGACGTTTCTTTTGAGTGAGCCATGACATGACGGATCGTGCTCCTTTGGGTGGGGGATGGCCTCCGCGCCGGTGTGGCCGGCGCTTCGTCCCGACGGGAGGGATCGTCCAGACGTGTCGATACGCCTGTGAGCGTTAACAATTCACGCGAAGGCGCGCTCTGACCGACATGCCCAGGCGGCCCTCAGGCAAGGCGATGCGCGTCGTCAGCAGGTGCCTGACGGCGTCGCGGAGGCGGTGCACGGAATCGACCTGTCACCAACGCCGCTGACCCCGACGGTGGTTGACGAACACGACCCGGAACCGAGGCCGCAGTTCGGACTTGTCGACGGCGACAGTGTTGGCCCGGCTCAGAGAGGCTGTCAACGCTTTCGGTCAAAACTTCGACATGTTCGGCGTGCTCTCGCACCGGCGAATCGGGCCATCGGGCGGTGTCGGCCCTGGTGGCGGCGAGCGCGGGCGGTCCAGCGGCAGGTCCTGCGGCAAGGACCGCCTTTCGAAAGTTTCGGAAGCCGTGACCGCGGGCGGGCCGCACCGGCTCGGCCGGTCGGACCGTGCCCGGGTCAGCGCCGGCCGGGCGGCACGGTGCTGGAACGCACCACCAGGGTGGTCGAGAGTTCGAGCCTGGTGGGGGTGGCCGGGGCCTCCCCGGTGCGCAGGGCGAGGATCAGACGGGTGGCCTGTTCGCCCATCTCGCGCAGGGGTTGGCGGACGGTGGTGAGCGCGGGGCTGCTCCACTGGGCGATGTCCAGGTCGTCGTAGCCGACGACGGACAGGTCCTCGGGCACGCGCAGGCCACGGACCCGGGCGGCCTCCATGACGCCGAGCGCCTGCAGGTCGCTGCCGGCGAAGATCGCGGTGGGCGGCTTCGGGAGCTCCAACAACCGCTTGGCGCGGGCGAATCCGCCCTCGGCGTGGAAGTCGCCGAAGGCGGTCAGGGCGGGGTCGACCCCCAGCCCGGCCATGGACATCGCGGAGCGGTAGCCGTCCAGTCGGGCCAGCGAGCAGAGGGCGTCCGCGGGGCCGGTGACGATGGCGATGCGCCGGTGGCCGAGTTCGATCAGGTGCCGGGTGGCGGCGAGACCGCCGGCCCAGTTCGCCGAGCCCACCGAGGGCACGTCCGGATCGGGGTTGCCGGCCGGGTCGATGATCACGAACGGGATGGACCGCGCCCGCAGTTGGCGCTTCAGCTCGGGCGGCAGGCTGGAGAAGACCAGGACCACCCCGAGGGGACGACGTCGCAGCACCGCCTCGATCCACTCCGGTCCCGGTGCGTGGCGTGAACCGCTGCGGGTGACCACCATCGCCGCGCCGTGCTCGCTCGCCACGGCCTCGACGCCGCGCAGGAGTTCCATCGCCCAGAGGCTGTCGAGCTCGTGGAAGACGATCTCGACGAGGGGCGCCTCGGCGCTGCTGCGCGCGGCGCGCCGGTAGTCGTGGGCGCGCAGGATCCGCTCGACGCGGACGCGGGTGGGCGCCGAGACATCGGTGCGGCCGTTGAGCACCTTCGAAACCGTCGAAACGGAGACCCCGGCCTCGCGCGCGATGTCGGCCAGCGTCACCCGCCCCAGTTCATCGCCCTTTTCCATGGACGCAGCATAGGCCACGGGCGGCGCAGGGCAGTTGACGCATCACGCTTCAGTAACCGTCGGTACGAGGGATTGACCCGAAACGTCTCCGCAACCTAGCGTCCGGCGCAGCGTGGATTTCGAGAAGCGGATCGAAACTTTAGGAGACTGCTGATGAAGCGACGCGCGTTAGTCGGTGCGCTCGGTCTGGCCGTGGCCGTGGTGGGGATGACCGCCTGCGGCAGTGGAGGGTCCTCCGCCGGCGGGGACTCCGGCACGATCCACGTGCTGGTCTACGGGGACGCCAGCAACAAGGTCGAGAAGCAGATCGTCGAGACCTTCAACAAGACGTCGAAGGTCAAGGCCGTCCTGGACACCATCCCCGGCGCGGACTACCAGGCCAAGCTCAACACCGTCATCAACACGCCCCAGGCGCCGGACGTCTTCTTCAACTGGGGCGGCGGCAGCATCCAGCCCTACGTGAAGTCCGACCTCCTGCTCCCGCTGGACGACATGATCGCCGCGGACCCGGGGCTGAAGAGCAACTTCCTGCCGTCGGTGTTCAACACCGCGGTGATCGACGGCAAGTCCTACGGCATCCCGATGCGCGGCACCCAGCCCGTGCTGCTCTTCCACAACAAGAAGGTGCTGGCCGACACCGGCCTGAGTGTCCCGAAGACCTGGGACGAGCTGCTGGGCGCTGTCCAGACGCTCAAGGCCAAGGGCGTCACCCCCTTCGCCCTCGGCGGCGGCGACCAGTGGCCGACGCTGATGTGGTTCGAGTACGTCTTCGACCGCGTCGCGGGCCCCGAGCTGTTCCAGAAGGCGCTGTCCGGCGACAAGAGCGCCTGGGAGAGCGAGGACGCGAAGAAGGCCCTGGGCATGCTCAAGCAGCTGGTCGACGCCGGCGCGTTCGGCTCGAACTTCGACTCGGTCAAGTTCACCGACGGCGGCTCCCCGGCGCTGCTCGCCAAGGGCAAGGCGGCCTTCGAGCTGATGGGTTCCTGGGAGTACGCCACCCAGCAGGACGCCAACCCCGACTTCGCCAAGGGCAACCTCGGGTACGGCGCGTTCCCCGGCATCCCCGGCGGCAAGGGCGACCCGGCCAACGTGGTCGGCAACACGAACAACTTCTACTCGGTGCTGAAGAAGAGCAAGCACCCCGAGGCGGCGGCCGCCTTCCTGAAGCTGATGTACTCCGAGGAGTTCGTGAAGGCGCAGCTGGCGATCGGCAACCTGCCGACCACCACCAACACCGAGCAGTTCCTCGGCACCGCGGCCAACCCCGACTACTCGAAGTACCAGTACGACCTGGTCAAGGCTGCCCCCTCGTTCCAGCTGTCCTGGGACCAGGCGTACCCGCCGGCCGCCAACACGCCGATCCACACCGCCGTCCAGCAGTTCTTCGACGGCAAGCTCGACGTGGACGGCTTCGTCAAGGCCATGCAGGCCCTGCCCGCCTCCTGAGGGGAACCGCCATGAGTGCTTCCTCCTTCGTGTCCGCCTCCGGCCGCCGCCCGCGGGGCGCCGGTCCGGTTCCCCGCCCACGGGCGGCGGGTCGGACCGGCGTCGGGGTGACCCGTCCGGGCCTCGTCTGGGCGGTGCCCGCGACGGTGTTCTTCCTGCTGTTCGCGATCGTGCCGCTGGTGCTGGTGGCGGTGCTCTCCTTCACCAGCTGGAACGGCGTCGACGCCCCGACGTTCAACGGCCTCGCCAACTGGACCAAACTGCTGCACGACCCGGTGATGACACAGAGCATCTGGCTGACCCTGCTGCTGACCGCGGCCGGCGTGGTCGTGCAGACCCCGGTGAGCATCCTGCTGGGCGTGTGGGCGGCCGGCCACCAGCGCAACCGCGCTGTGCTGTCCGCGATCTTCTTCGTCCCGCTGCTGCTGTCCGCCACCGCGGTCTCGGTGGTCTGGCGCGCCATCCTGGATCCCAACTTCGGCGTGCCCTCGGAGCTGGAATGGCTCTTCGGCGACGGCAACCTGATGGGCAGTCAGGGCAGCGCCATCGCGGTGCTCACCTTCGTCGGCATGTGGCAGTGGACGCCCATGCACGCCCTGCTCTACCAGGGCGGCGCCCGGGCGATCCCGCAGGTGCTCTACCAGGCCGCGTCGATCGACGGCGCGGGCAAGGTGCGGCAGTTCCTCCACATCACCCTGCCGCAGCTGCGCAACACCGCCATCACCTCGATGATCCTGATGGTGGTCGGCGGACTCACCACCTTCGACACCGTCCTCATCCTCACCCAGGGCGGTCCCGGCACCGACACCACCAACAGCGCCTACTACATGTACCGACAGGCCTTCAAGAGCTTCGACTTCGGCGCGGGCTCGGCGATCGCCCTGGTCCTCGTGGTGGCAGCCACGCTGATCTCGCTCGCCGTCGTGCGCCTGTCCGGCTACGACAGGATGCGCAGCACCACGGAGGGACTGTGATGCGCCCGCGCCCCAACCACCTCGCCGGGCTCGGCTCGTCGCTGTGGCTCGTGCTGGTCGGCTTCCCCCTGTACGTCCTGCTGATCTCCACGTTCCGCACCCGTGCCGACTACTCCTCGCAGGGGCCGCTCACCTTCCCCTCCGAGCTGACCCTGCAGAACTACGTCGACGACTTCTCCAACGGCTTCGGCCGGGACTTCCTCAACACCCTCCTGGTCACCGTGAGCGTGGTCGCCATCGTGCTGCTCGTGGTGCCCCCGCTCGCCTACGCCATCGTGCGGGCCCGGGGCAGGACCATCGGCACGGTCTTCCGGATCTTCCTGCTGGGGTTGGCGATCCCGGCGCAGGCCGTGATCGTGCCGATGTTCTACGTCATCAGCAAGGCCGGCCTCTACGACAACCTGCTCGGCGTCATCCTGCCCACCGCGGCCTTCTGCCTGCCGGTGTGCACGCTGGTCCTCACCGGGGCCATGCGGGACATCTCCGGCGAGCTCTACGAAGCCATGGCCATGGACGGCGCCTCGCCGTGGCGGGTGTTCTGGCAGCTGGTGCTGCCGCTGTCCAGGGGCGGCCTGTCGTCCGTCGTGGTCTTCGCCGCCCTGCAGGCGTGGAACGGCTTCCTGTTCCCGCTGATCCTCACCCAGTCGGACAGCACCAAGGTCATCACCCTCGGCCTGTACGACTTCCAGACCGAGCACGGCGTCGACGTGCCCGGCCTGCTCAGCGCCGTCGTGCTGTCGATGCTCCCGATCTTCATCGTCTACCTGTTCGCCCGACGTGCCTTGGTCCAGGGCCTCATGGGCGTCGGAGGAAAGTGACCGGCAACATGAACCTCGCCGCCCCGTCCGCTGACCCGACCGACCGCTGGCGCGACCGCGCGCTCAGCCCCGAGGAACGCGCGCACGCCCTGATCGCCGAGATGACGCTGCCGGAGAAACTGGCCCAGCTCGTCGGCGTCTGGGTCGGCGCCTCCGACGAGGGCGGCGAGGTCGCCCCGCACCAGCACGACATGGAGGAGGCACCCGACCTCGACGACCTGCTCCCGTCCGGGCTGGGCCAGTTGACCCGGCCATTCGGCACGGCACCGGTCGACCCGGCGCTGGGCGCGCTCTCGCTCGCCCGCAGCCAGCAGCGCATCGCCGCCGCCAACCGGTTCGGCATCCCCGCCCTCGCGCACGAGGAGTGCCTGGCCGGGTTCGCCGCCTGGGGTGCCACCGCCTACCCCGTGCCGCTCTCCTGGGGCGCAACCTTCGACCCGGAGCTGATCCGGCGGATGGCCGCCGCGATCGGTCGCGACCTGCGCGCGGTCGGTGTCCACCAGGGCCTGGCCCCGGTCCTCGACGTGGTCCGCGACGCCCGCTGGGGCCGGGTCGAGGAGACCATCGGCGAGGACCCCTACCTGGTCGGCACGGTGGCCACCGCCTACGTCCAGGGCCTGGAGTCCGAGGGCATCGTGGCCACGCTCAAGCACTTCGCCGGCTACTCCGCCTCGCGCGCCGGACGCAACCTCGCCCCCGTGGGCATGGGCGCCCGCGAACGTGCCGACGTCATCCTCCCGCCGTTCGAGATGGCGGTGCGCGAGGGCCGCCCCCGGTCGGTCATGCACGCCTACACCGACACCGACGGCATCCCGTCCGCCGCCGACGAGGCGCTGCTGACCGGACTGCTCCGGGACACCTGGGGCTTCGAGGGGACGGTGGTCGCCGACTACTTCGGCATCGCCTTCCTCAAGCTGCTGCACGGCGTCGCCGGGGACTGGGCCGAGGCGGCGGCCCTCGCCCTCGCCAGTGGCGTGGACGTCGAGCTGCCGACCGTCAAGACCTTCGGCGAGCCGCTGCTGCTCGCCGTCGAGGACGGGACGGTGCCCGAGGCGCTGGTCGACCGGGCACTGCGCCGGGTGCTGGTGCAGAAGGCCCGACTCGGCCTGCTGGACGAGGACTGGGACGCCGTCCCGGCGGCGCTCTCCGGCCGCCCGCTCGACGATCCGGGAAGGCTGCGGGGCTCGGTCGACCTGGACGGCCCGGAGAACCGCGCCCTGGCCCGGGAGATCGCCGAGCGGGCCGTGGTGCTGCTGCGCAACGACGGCACCCTGCCGCTGCGCCACCCCCACCGGATCGCGCTGATCGGCCCCAACGCCGACACCCCGACCTCGGTGCTCGGCTGCTACGCCTTCCCCGTGCACGTCGGCGGCCAGCACCCCGACGTGCCGATCGGCATCGAACTGCCCACGCTGCGGCAGGCCTTGGCGGCGGAGTTCCCCGGCAGCGAGATCCGGACGGTGGCCGGGGCGAGCATCGACGGGTCCGACACCTCCGGCTTCGCCGAGGCCGTCGAGGCGGCCCGGCGCGCCGATGTCGTGATCGTCACCCTGGGCGACCGGGCCGGTCTGTTCGGGCGCGGCACCAGCGGCGAGGGCTGCGACGCCGAGTCCCTGCGGCTTCCGGGCGTGCAGCAGCAGTTGCTCGACGCGCTGCTGGACACCGGCACGCCGGTCGTGCCGGTGCTGCTGGCCGGCCGACCCTACGCGCTGGGGCGTGCGGTGACCGAGGCGGCGGCCCTGGTGCAGACCTTCTTCCCCGGCGAGGCCGGCACCGAGGCGATCGCCGCCGTGCTCAGCGGCCGGACCGACCCCTCGGGCCGACTGCCCGTCAGCATCCCGGCCCGCCCGGGCGTCCAGCCCTCCACCTACCTCGCCGCCCGGCTGGCCGGTCCGAGCGAGGTCTCCAGCACCGACCCCACCCCTGCGTTCGGGTTCGGGCACGGCATCGGCTACACGACGTTCGCCTGGACCGACCTCGAGGTGGAGCAGGCCACCACCGCGACCGACGGGGCGGTCGGCCTCGCCTTCACCCTGCGCAACACCGGCGACCGGACCGGCAGCGAGACCGTCCAGCTCTACCTGCACGACCCCGTCGCCAGCGTGGTCCAGCCGGTGCAGCGGCTGATCGGCTACCGGCGGATCACCCTCGCCGCGGGCACGCAGACGCGGCTCCGGGTCGGCGTCCCGGCGGACCTCGCGTCCTTCACCGGGCGCGACGGGCGGCGCATCGTGGAGCCGGGGGAGTTGGAGCTGCGCGTCGCCGCCTCCAGCACCGACATCCGGCTCACCGCGACCGTCCGGCTGGACGGGCCGGTCCGCGTCCTGGACCACACCCGGCGCCTGCACCCGACGTTCCACTCCGCTTGACCCGAGTACCGGTGGAGGTCCCCGGTTCGTCCCGCAGGCGGTGGCACGCCGGTGGTGGCACCACGACCTCCCTCCCACCCACGACACACTCGAACGGAGAGGTCCCATGTTCCGCTTCCGCTCGTTCACGTCCCGCTTACCGGGCCTGCTCGCCGCGGTCGGCCTCGCGGTCGGCCTGAGCCTGCAGGCGGCCCCGCAGGCCGCCGCCGCGTCGCTGACCCAGATCACGAACTTCGGCACCAACCCGACCGGGCTGCTGATGCACCTGTACGTGCCGAACAACGTCAGGCCCAACCCGCCGATCCTGCTGGCCCTGCACGGGTGCCAGGGCACCGGGCCCTACCTGTACTCCAGCACCGACTTCGGGGCGCTGGCCGACCGGTACGGGTTCCTCGTCATCTACCCCTCGACGAACCCCGGCGGGAGCTGCTGGGACGTCTCCTCCGACCAGGCGCTGACCCGCAACGGCGGCAGCGACCCGGTCGGCCTGATGTCGATGATCACCTACACGGAGCAGCACTACGGCGGCAACGCCGACGCCGTGTACGTGACCGGGCAGTCGTCGGGCGGGATGATGACGAACGTGATGCTCGCCGACTACCCCGACGTGTTCAAGGCGGGCGCGGCGTTCATGGGCGTGCCGTACCACTGCTTCCACACCGGCACCGTCCGCGGCTGGAACGGCCCCTGTGCCCAGGGCCAGGTCTCCATGACCCCGCAGCAGTGGGGCAATCTGGTGCGCGGTGCCGATCGCGGCTACACCGGTCCGCGTCCCCGGGTGCAGCTGTGGCACGGGACCGCCGACTCCATCCTCAGCCACAACAACCTCGGTGAGGAGATCAAGGAGTGGACCGACGTCCTCGGCGTGAGCCAGATCCCGTCGGCCACCGACACCCCCGCCGCGAACTGGAACCGCACCCGGTACGACAACAGCGCCGGCGTCACCCAGGTCGAGGCGTACAGCATCGCCGGGGCCGGGCATCAACTGCCGGTGCAGGGGACGGCCATGGCGGCCACTGCCGTCCACTTCATGGGCCTGGACGGGGGGACGTCCGGCGGCGGCACGACCGGCGCGCTGAAGGCGGTGGCCGCGGGCAAGTGCCTCACCGACGCGAACGGCACGACGCTCGGCACGCAGCAGCAGATCCGCGCCTGCAACGGCGGTGCGAACCAGACCTGGACCCGTACGGCGTCGAACCAGCTGACCGTGACCGTGAGCGGCAGCACGCTGTGCCTGGACGCCGAGGCGCACGGCACCAGCCCCGGCACCAAGGCGATCGTCTGGTCCTGTAACGGCCAGGCCAACCAGCAGTGGCAGCTGAACCCGAACGGCACGGTCACCGGGGTGCAGTCGGGGCTCTGCCTGGACGTGGCCGGGCTGGCCACCGGCGACGGCACGCCGGTCCAGCTGTGGACCTGCAGTGGCGGCAGCAACCAGCAGTGGAAGCTGGGATGACACCGGGCGCGCGACTCCCTGCGCTCCCGGCTGCGACCGCCCGATCGTGACGGAGTCCCGCCGCCGCTCGTTCCCGTCCCCGGGGCGGGCTCCCGCAACCGGCCTGCCCGCCGCACCCTCACGGTGCGGCGGCAGCCGGGGAGGGCGGGCTCAGGCCGGCCGGCGGGTGCGGCAGCGAGTAACGGCGCGGCGGTCAGTCGGCGCCGAGGAACCGCGCCGATCCCTCCTCGCCCGGCGCCGGCCGGCTGCCGCCGCCCCCGATCGGCACGCTCCCGCGCGATCCGCGGGGGACGCCGTTCAGGCCGTCGCGGATGCCGCGCGGGGAGGCCCCGAGGGCACGGCGGCACGCCTTGTTGAAGGCCTGGAGGTCGGGTATTCCGACCGATGCCGCGATGGCGGGGATGGACAGGGTGGTGTCCCGCAGGAAGTGGCGGGCCCGCTCCATCCGTCGGGCGCGGAGGTAGCCGACCACGGTGGTCCCGGTGGCGGCACGGAAGAGCCTGGTCAGGTGGTTGTGCGAGACGCCCGCCGCCTTCGCGATCTCCGCCACGCTCAGCGGCTCGGCCAGGCGTGACTCGATCATCGCCACGGCGGTCGCGACCGCCGGATGGGTCGGGGAGGCGCCGCCCGTGCGTGGCGGGGCCAGCTGGGCCACCCGCCACAGCGCGGCCCAGACCTCGGCCGTCGCCCGTGCCGGGGAGTGCGGCCAGGCCGAAAGCGCGCGGTGCAACTGCGCGGCGAGCGGGGCGAGTTCGGCTCCGGCGTCCTGGATCACCGGGATGCTGAGCGGTGCGCCGGCCGTTCCGAGGCGCAGGTGGACGTACAGGTGCTCGGAGCGGCCCCGGTAGCGGTACGTCACCGTGGTGCCGGGCGGAATGAGGCTGACCCGGCCCGGGCGGATCGTGTGGGCGGTGTCGTCCACCGACAGGTCGGCCGCGTAGCCGTAGAGATGCAGCTGCCACAGGTTCGGCAGCGAGAACACGTCCACCGGGCCGGCGCAGCCGTGCACACCGATGCCGACGGCGGCCAGGCCGGGGGGCTCGTCGAGATGGGCGAGGGCCGTGTCCATGGCCGAGTTCTACCACGGCCGCGCCCGCTCCCGCGCCCGCGTCCGGTGTCCGGGCCGCGAGCTCCGACGAGTCCGCCCAGGGTGAAAACCGACCAGTGGATGGCGAACCGGGCCCACTCGGACAGCGGGCCCGCGGGTCTAGCGTCTTGCGCCATGGACAACGAACCGTTCCTGCTCAACTCGATCCGGATGGCCCGCTTCGTGGCTCGCGGATCTCTTCGACTGGACGCGGTCGTGCCCGCGGACCTGAACGCCGAGGCGCTGGCGGTGCTGCCGCAGGGGGTGCCGCCGGTGCCCTACGGCACGCCGCTGTCGCAGGCCTACGCCCCGGACTCCTTCACCGCCAGGCTGCTGGCCGTGCCGCAGGTCGATGGCGCGGTGCGCAGCCTGGTCGGCCCCGGGCCGCTCGTGGACCACCACGCCGTCCATGTGCGCGAACCCCACGGCGGAGAGGCACAGCCCTTGCACGCGGACGCCATCATCGACGTCCGGCCGGATGCCTTCGATGTGCAACTGATGTACTACCCGCAGCAGGTGACGCTGGAGATGGGCGGAACCCTGAGCATCCCCGGCAGCCACCTGCGCCGGATCAACGAGTCGGACACCGGCCGCTACCAGAACCTCCGTGGCCAGGACCGACTGGTCTGCCCGGCCGGGACGGTGGTCTTCGTGCACCACGGCATCTGGCACGGCGGCCGCCGCAACGACAGCGACACGACCCGCTACATGTTCAAGATCCGCTTCAACCCGACGGTCCGCCAGCGACTCCTGTGGGACACGTCGGACCTGCACGACCCGCGCGTGGCCTCCGAACTGGACGTCTGGTTCCCCTGGTACGAAGCCGCCACCGGGCGCCTGGAGCGCTACAACCGCACCCTGCTGTGGCGCGAACTGACCGGCGATCCCCGCTTCGACCTCGACCACTGGGTGACCAGGGTCTCCAACCGCCCCCAGGAGGCGACGGCATGACGGCCGACTCACCAACGTCCACGCCTACGCCGGCGGCCACCGCTCCGGTGCTCCGTCAGCGGGTGCTCGTGCTGTACCTGCTCACCTCCGCGCTGGATTCGGAGGTGGTCGGCTGGTCGCGGTACGACGGCACCGGCCGCACCTCGCCGACCACGGGAGACGGCGCGGAGCCGCCCTACGGCACCGGAGTCGACGCGCTCAAGGACGGCTGGCGGCTGATCCAGGCCTCCCCGCTCGTCCCGCCCTACCCGGGCCACGAGTACGACGTCTCCTTCCTCAAGCACGAGTTCTTCTTCGAGCGTATCGAGGAGCTCCGATCCGAGCCGTGAGGTGAAGCGCTCCGCGGCCTCGACGGGAACCTCAGCGGAGAGGCAGCTCGGCCCAGATGGTCTTGCCGGTGAGACTGTGGCGGGTGCCCCAGCGGTGCGCCATCTGGGCGACGAGCAGCAGGCCGCGGCCGCCCTCCTCCCAGTCCCGGGCGCGGCGCAGGTGCGGGGCGGTGCTGCTGGCGTCCGAGACCTCGCAGATCAGGATCCGGTCGCGGATCAGGCGCACGGTGATCGGCGGGGCCGCGTAGCGGATCGCGTTGGTGACCAGCTCGCTGACGATCAGTTCCGCCGAGTAGATCTGCTCGCTCGCGCCCCACTCGGAGAGCCGTTGCGAGACCGCCTTGCGGGCCGTCGCGACCGCGGACGGGTCGGACGGGACCTCCCAGGTGCCGACGTGGTCGTCGTCCAAGGCGCTGGTGCGTGCGAGGACCAGGGCCACGTCGTCACGGGGCCGACCCACCACCAGGTCGTCGAGGACCGCGTCGCAGGCGTCCTCCAGCGATGGTCCGGCGTGTGCGAGCAGCCGGCACAGGCGTCGGTATCCCTCGTCGACGTCGCGCTCGCGGGTCTCGATCAGCCCGTCGGAGAACAGCGCCACCAGGCTGCCTTCGGCCAGTTCCACCGTGGTCGCCTCGAAGGGCAGTCCGCCGACGCCGAGCGGCGGGCCGATCGACATCCGGGCCGCGCCCGGTGCGCCCTCCGGCGGCACGATCACCGGTGGCGGATGCCCCGCACTGGCCATCGTGCAGGTCCGGGACACCGGGTCGTAGACGGCGTAGCAGCAGGTCGCTCCGATCTCGCCGACCTCCCCCGTGGCTCCGGCCTCCGAGGACAGCCGCGCCACGAGGTCGTCCAGACTGGTCAGCAGCTCGTCCGGCGGCAGGTCCACGTCCGACAGCGTGCGCACGGCGGTGCGCAGCCTGCCCATGGTGGCGGTGGCGCGGATGCCGTGGCCCACGACGTCGCCGACGACCAGGGCGATGCGGGCACCGGAGAGCGGGATCAGGTCGAACCAGTCACCGCCGATCCCGGAGCGTGTCGACGCCGGGACGTACCGGGTGGCCGCCTCCATCGCGGCCTGCTCCGGCATGCGCTGCGGCAGGAGGCTGTGTTGCAGGGCGAGCGCGGCCTCGCGCTCACGGGTGTACCTGCGGGCGTTGTCGATCGCGACGGCGGCTCTGGCGGCCAGCTCCTCGGCCAGCAGGAGGTCGTCCCGTCCGAACCGTTCCATGCGGTCGGGGCGGCTGCGACGGTAGAACACGGAGACGCCGAGCGTCACCCCGCGGGCACGCAACGGCACCGCCAGGATCGAGTGGTAGCCCTGGTCCCGGATGATCGCGGCGCGGCGGCTGTCCGTCTCCATCCAGTGGACGAATTCGGGGTCCTCGGCGTGGCAGAGCACGCCTCGGCCGGTGGCGAGCGCGCGCGCCGGGGGAGAGAACTCCGGATAGCTGTCGGTGGTACCGATCTCCAGCACGGTGGGCAGTCGGGTGCCCGGGGCGAAGCGGTGCGCGATCCGCCGGAGCATCACCCCGCCGGACAGCTCGCCCTCACCCGGTTCGACGTCGGCTTCGAGGGCGGTGAGCAGGTCGACGCTGGCGAAGTCGGCGAGCTCGGGGACGGTCACCTCCAGCAGCTCACGCGCGGTTCGGGCGAGGTCCAGCGTGCTGCCGATCCTGCCGGCGGCCTCGTTGAGCAGGACCAGCCGCTTGCGGGCCCAGTACTGCTCGGTCGTGTCGTGGGCGACGAGGGCGACACCGTGCACCGTGCCGGCGGGGTCCTTCAGGGGAGCGAGGTCGACGGACCACGCATGGATCCGTCGCTCGCCGCCGGTGCGCTGGAAGGTCTCCAGGTGTACCGGCTCGCCGCCCTCCAGCGCGCGGCGCAGTCCGTCGGCGAGGTGGACGGACTGCGGCTGGGTGGTGATGTCGAGAATGCCCAGGCCACGCACCGCGCTGTCCGGGAGACCGAGGACGGGGACCATGGCCCGGTTGGAGCCGCGGTACCTGAGCTGCGCGTCGTACAGGGAGACCGAGCAGCGCGGCAACTGCTCGAAGGCCCACCGGGCGAGGTCCTCGTCCTCGGGCCGGGGGTCCGACCCGGTCAGCGCGCACACGACCCGCCAGCTGTCCGGCGCGTCGTCCGGCGCTTCGCCGCGCGGCACGCCGTGGTGGGCGACCACGGTCACGTCCACCCGCCGCCCGTCGCGGTGCCGCAGGGCGAGCGGGCCACTGCACCGTTCCGGGTTCCCGGCCAGAACCCGTCGCACCTCGTCGTCCGGGACGGGCTCGGCCAGCAGGCCCGCCGCGGGCCGACCCACGACCTCGTGAGCGGGATAGCCCAGCAACCGCTCGGCACCGGGGTTCCAGCCCGTCACGCATCCGTGACCATCGACGATCGCCACCGCCGTGCCTGCTTCGCTGCCGCCCCACCGGGTCGGCCGGCCCTCTGGAGGGCGCCCATCGTGTCTCGTCACGGCATGATCACTCACAGAGATCCGGAACCACCAGCCTAGCCCTGCCCGTCGAACCGCCACAACAGCACCAGGGCGGTCGACGTCGTGACCCTGGCCGGCGTCCCGCCGTCGGGGAACGAGTTCCCCGACGGCGCGATCGTCATCGTCGCGCTGATCACGGCGGTGCGCCACTCATCCCATGTGTGCTCCTGAGAGGCCAGATGAATCGCCTCGCGTTCCGCCCTCTGACCGGTGCCGCCCTCCGACGGGCGCCGCGCCGTGCCGGGACCGCCGCCGAGGCCGCCGGGCGGCCAGGAGCAGAGAGTTACTTGACAGCCTCAACTATCCAGCCCTACCGTTTACTCGTTACTTAAGGGCATGAACCATCGAGTGACTCAATACTTCTTGCGAGGAGCGCCACCCCATGAAGGCCATCACCTACCGCAGCTACGGCGGACCCGACGTGCTGGAGTACGGGGACGTGCGCGAGCCCAAGCTCGGCCCGGACTCCGTCCTGGTCCGCGTGGCGGCGGCGTCGGTCAACCCGGTCGACTGGAAGATCCAGGCCGGGTACCTCGACGGCGCCATGGACGTGGTCTTCCCCGTGATCCCGGGCTGGGACGTCGCGGGTGTCGTGGAGCAGGTCGGCGTCGGAGTCACCGAGTTCACCCCGGGCGACGAGGTGATCGGCTACGTCCGCGAGGACATGGTGCGCCGCGGCACCTTCGCGGAGTACGTCGCCGCGCCCGTGCGCACCCTGGCCCGCAAGCCCGCCAACCTGGACTTCGCCCAGGCCGCCGGCCTGCCGCTGGCGGGTCTCACCGCCTACCAGGCGCTGACCCGCGCCCTGGAGGTCAAGCCGGGCGAGACCGTGCTGGTCCACGCGGCCGCCGGCGGGGTCGGCTCACTCGCCGTCCAGATCGCCGTCGCCCTCGGTGCCCGGGTGATCGGCACCGCCAGCGACCGCAACCACGACTACCTGCGCGGTCTCGGCGCCGAGCCGGTGGCCTACGGCGACGGCCTGGCCGACCGCGTCCGCGCGCTGGCGCCGGAGGGCGTCGACGCCGTACTCGACCTGGTCGGCGGCGAAGCCCTCCAGGTCTCGCCGGCGCTGCTCGCCGAAGGCGGCCGCCTCGCCTCCGTCGCCGACGGTGCCGTCCTCGCCCTCGGCGGGCGCTACGTCTTCGTGCGCCCCGACGTGGCCGACCTCACCGCCCTGACCGACCTCGCCGAGAGCGGCCGGCTCACCGTCGAGGTCGCGGCGACGTTCCCCCTGGAGCAGGCGGCCGACGCCCAGCGCCTCAGCACCGCCGGCCACACCCGCGGCAAGATCGTCGTCACCGTCCCCTGACCCACCGCCCGGACCCCCCTCACCAGGACCGTCCCGCACCACCCGGAAGGACCCGCCGTGTCCCTCGTCGTGATCACCGACTGGCTCGCCGACACCGGCGCCGAGCAGCACGTCGCCGACCTGCTCCCCGCCGTCACCGAGGCTGCGCTCACCGAGCCCGGCGTGCTCTCCTTCCGGGTGGTCCGCTCCCTGCGCGACCAGGGCGCCTTCGTCGTCTTCGCCGAGTACGAGGACGAGAACGCGCTGGCCGCCCATCGGGAGAGCGCGCCCTACCGGCGACTGGTCCTCGCCGGCATCACCCCCCACCTCATCGACCGCCAGGCCGAGGCCTACGCCCTCGTCTGACGCGAGCCGCCGACCCGCTGCGCACCGGCGCCTCCACGCCCCAGCCGGCCGGGCCACTCACACGGCCCGGCCGGCCGGTACGGGAGCTCGGCGGAAGTCGTCGGCGTGGTCGGCGGCCCACTGGGCGTGGGTGTGTGCCGCAGCGCCGGGGATCCTTTCGGCGATGACGGAGGTCACGGCCACGACGCCGTCGGCGGCGGCCCGCTGGCCTACGATCGCCTCGGCCACGACCGGATGCATCGTTCTGGCGACGTCCGCGCGAGCCGGCGCGGCGGAGGCGTGTTCGACCCGGGTGTGACGGCCGGGAGCAGATGGGGAGGCGGACGACGTCGTCGGTGCGGATCGAATCCGCCCACCAGGTACGGGTGTTGGTCGCGAACGTCCCCGCCTGAGGAACGTCCGGTCGTTGGGGAAACTCCTGCTGGTCGTGGACGTGAAGTGCCGCGGCGACGCGGGTGGTGCGAGACGGGGGCTCCGCTGTCGACGGGAGCGCCGGCGGCGGGTCCGCCCCGGTCGTCGGCCGTCGGTCAGGGCCGGATGTTCTCCAGGTCCTCCAGGAGGCCGGGGTGCTTCGGCTCCCAGCCGAGGGCCTGCCGGGTGCGGGTGCTGGACGAGGGCTGATCGGCCCTGAAGATCGGGCCGAGCGGGCCGTAGGTCTCCTCCGGCACCGACGCGACCGGCAGGCCCAGCCGTCGGCCGATCACGGCCGCGATGTCCCGTACCTCGTCCCCCTCGTCGGCCACGGCGTGCCAGGTGGTGCCGGCCTCCGCGCGCTCCAGGGCGAGCCGGAAGAGGACGGCCGCATCGAGCGCGTGGACGGCGGGCCAGCGCTGCGTGCCGTCGCCGGGGTAGCCGGAGATCCCGCTCCGGCGTGCGAGGTCGGTCAGCAGACCGGCGAACCCGCCGGTGCCCTCGGTGTGAACCGTGCGCGGCAGGCGTACGGACGTGCTCCGGACCCCGCGCGAGGCCAGGCCCAGGATCGCCGTGACCGTGCGACCGCGGCCGCCGACCGGCCCGTCGGTCGGCACCGGGTCGGCCTCGGTGGAGGCTCGGCCCGGCACCCAGGGCGTACCCGAGACGGTGACCAAGGGGCGGCCGCTGCCGACGAGTTCCTCGCCGAGGGCGGTGAGGGCGGCGGTCTCCTCGGCGATGTTCCGGGCCAGGGCCTCGGGGCTGCTGAAGTCGTTGCCGAAGGCCAGGTGGATCACCCCGTCGGTCCGGGCGGCGCCGGAGCGCAGGACGGCCAGATCGGCGAGGCCTCCCCGCAGCGGCTCGGCGCCGGCCGCCTCGGCGGCCTGTGCGGAGGCGTCGGAGCGGGCGAGCGCGAGGACGGTGTGGCCCTTGCCGAGGAGTTCGGCGACGACGGCGGAACCGATCAGACCGGTGCCGCCGGTGACGAAGACGCGCATGGAAACCCTCCACGAAGTGATGGGACTCTTGTCCCATCACCGTAGCAGAGTGATGGGACAAGAGTCCCATCACATATGCTGAACCCATGAGTCGATGGGAACCGGGTGCGCGTGAACGCCTCGTCGTGGCGGCGGTCGACCTGTTCACGGAGCAGGGGTACGACGCCACGACGGTCGCGCAGATCGCCGAGCGTGCCGGGGTCACCAAGAGCACCTTCTTCCGGCACTTCCCCGACAAGCGCGAGCTGCTGGTCGCCGGGCAGGAGACGCTGAGCCGGCTGCTGGCCGAGGGGATCGCCGACGCGCCCGGCGACGCCAGCCCGCTCGAGGCGGTCGCCGCCGGTCTCGAACGCGCCTCGGCCGCGATGGGCCCCGGGAGTCGCGAGCTCGCCCCCCGTCTGAAGGCGGCCGTCGCCGCCAGCGCCGAGCTTCAAGAGCGCGACGCCCTCAAGACCGTCAGTCTCGCGGCCGCCATGACGACCGCTCTGGTTGCCCGCGGCGTACCGGATCCGACGGCGGCTCTCGCGGGCGAGCTGGGCGTGCTCGCTTTCAAGCGGGGGTACTCCGCATGGTCCGAGGACGACCGCGGCGCCGAGGACGGGCTCGCCGGGTACACCCTGGCGGCCCTGGACGAACTGCGTGCCGCGAGCGCATCGCTGGGCTGACCGGACGAGCACCGGCCGGTGCACCCGCAGCCGGTGCCCCGTAAGGAGAACACGCCCGGTCTGACGTCCTCGTCGTCGTCCTGGTTCATGACGGTGAAGTCCGGGACGCTCTCCGAGGAGGGGGCGAAGTTCTCAGGTGCCGGCCCGTCGGGCGTGCGGCCCGGCGGGCCCCGGTGGGGCCGTTCGGGGCCCGGGCCGGCGGATTCGGAAGACTTGTACGAGACCGGTCAAGATTGGGTAACGGCCGCCCCGGCTTCTTGTCCCGCTGAATTGTGAGCGTTAACACTCTCCCCAGGGCGAAACGGCGACGCCGCCTCCGGTCCGGTCCAGCCGGCACTGACCCGACCAGTCGGCCCGACCGGGTGCCCGCGCCTCCGAGGAGCGCACGGCACCGCCTTCCACCTCTGCCCGCACCCAGGAAGCACCCCCGATGAAACGTTCACGGCACGCACTGCTGGTGTCCGCGATCGTGGCCGCGACGACCGTGCCCGTGGCCCTGGCTCCGGCCGACGCCGTCGCGGTCGCGGTCGCGGTCGACGGTGACATCACCTCGTCGATCCTCGCCAACAGCGACGTGGTCCTCGGCGGAAACGCCGTCGTGAACGTGCCGCCCGGGTCGCACACCTACTCGGGGGTGATCAGCGGGCAGGGGTCCCTGCGGGTCTCCGGCACGGGCACCTTGATCCTCACCAAGGACAGCACCTTCACCCTGCCCGGCTCCCAGCAGGGCCAGTCCGTCAGCATCCCCGGCGGGAACCACCCCTACGTGGTCGTCACCAGCCCCGACCGGCCCGCGATCACCGTCGACGCCGGCGCCACCCTGCAGTACGGCAACGGCGGAACCACCGGCCTGATCGGCGCCTTCCCCTACAACTCGCCCGGCTACCAACAGAACCAGGACAACATCCGGGTCGACGGCACGCTCAACCTGTCGCTCACGCGGCTGTTCAACCTGGGCACCATCAGCGGCTCCGGGACGATCTTCCAGCCCCGCAACACGTGGGGCACGCTCCAGCTGTGCGGAAGCAGTCCCTTCTCCGGGGTGTTCGACATCGGCACCGGCGCCAACTACGCCGCCACCACCTGCGCGGCCGACCTGCCGAACGCCAAGGCCGTCCTCAACCGCGGCTCGTGGATCATCGACACCCCGCTGAACCAGACGGTCGTCCAGCGCCAGAACTTCTACAGCCGCGAATACGGCAACGACGTCAACGTCCACTCCCGGCCCGGCAGCACAGTGGTCCTGACGGGCACCTACAGCTACAGCGACAACACCGGCACGGCCTCACCGGCGCTGAGCAACGGCAACCTCAACCTGGTACCGGTCGCGCACCACTTGAACAAGCGCGGCACCAACATCGAGGGTGCGGACGTCCACTGGGGAGACGGCACCACCCACCAGATCTTCCTGCCGGGCACGGCCGAAACCGCGTACATCAACCTGCACGCCAACTCCCAGCGCTCGCGGCTGACCTTCGACTACAACGGCCCGGTCACCCTCGGCCTGCCCATCGGCGGCGGGAAGTACCACGACACCCTCGCCGCTCCCGGGGCGGGCGACATCGTCATCGCCGGGACGTCCGGGAACGACGTCACCTTCGCCGCCGCGCAGTTCTACGACGGCTCCACCACCATCCAGCGGGGTGCCACGCTGCGCCTCGGATCCGGGACGGCAGGAGCGGACGGGAGTCTCCACACGAAGGGCGCTCTCGACGCGGTCAGCGACGAGGGCTCGCTGATCATCCAGAACGTCCGGACGCCCGTCACCCTCCCGGCGGTGTCCGGCTCCGGATCGGTCACGCAGAACGGCACCGCGACGACGACGCTGACCGCCGCCTCCTACACGGGCGCCACCACCGTGGCCAAGGGGACGCTCGCGGTGGCCGGTGCCTCGCTCGCCTCCTCCAGCGGAGTCGCCCTCACCGGTGCGTCCGCGGTCCTCGACCTCGGCGCGGCGACATCGACGACGCTGCGCACACTGAAGGTCGTCACGGGCGCGAAGATCGTCCTTCCCGGCGGGGCCCAGAGCTTCACGGTGGGCTCGCAGGACGCCGCGCTCTCCGGCGACACCCTCAGCGTGGGAGGGACGACCTTCTCGGTCGCCCGTACGGCCGGTCGCATCGAGCTGACGGCCACGACGGCGGCGACCGAACCCGCCTCCCCGTCGGCAAGCCCCACGAACGCGGCCCCCGTCCAGACCGACCCTTCGCCCCAGGCGGGGGCCACCGACAGCACGCCCGCCGCCCGGGCCGCCGGCGGTACGGCCCGGGAGACGCTCCCTGTGGTCGTCGCCGCCCTGGCGGCGGCGGCCGGGCTCGTCCTCCTCGCCCTCAGGGTCCGGCGCAGGCGCTGGCCCGTCGACCGCCACCGCGCGCGCGGCCACCGACGCCGGCCCACCGGGCGCACCTCGCACCGGGACGGTCGAAGGCGGCGCTGAGCGCGCGGTACCCGGCCCGGACGGCTCCTCAGGCGGTGGGCCCCGGCAGGGTTCCACCACACCGCACCGTTCAGTGCGCGACGAGGACCCGGACGTCCCAGGCGTGGAGGGAGAGCGGCTCGCCGGCCGTGACGGGCGGTGCCGTTCAGGACGTCGGTCAGCGCCACGGGTGCCGGCACCTCGACGGGCTGCCAGTTCCAGTTGTGGACCACGTGGACACGGCGTCCGTCCGGGCACGTCCCGGTGGGACAGGGATCAGGAGACGGTGCCGGTCACGGTGTCGCCGGACTTGGTGACGGTGTAGGTGACGGTGTCGCCGGTCCAGAAGCGGAAGGTGAGCGTCGCGGGGGCGCCGTCCTTGAGCGACTTCAGGAAGTCGGCCTTGACGGTCGTGGTGTTGGCGCCGTAGTCGGCGCGGTAGTTGTCGAAGGTCTGGTAGGTGGTCCAGGAGGCGGGGCCGGCGGCGGTGCCGTCGGCGTAGGTGGACTGGACGTTGGCCATCAGGGAGCCGTTGAACCGGGTGGGGATGGTGAGCCCGTCGATCGTCCCGGTGGCGTTGGCCATCGTGGGCTTGTCGTACGAGCGCACGAAGAGCTTCCACGGGACGCCGTCGGAGTAGCGGACTTCGAGGGTGGCGTTGACCCCGGCGGCGCGGTCGCCCGCGAGGCGGGTGAGGGCGCCGGCGGTCAGGGTGAGCTTGTCGCCGTCGAGGGTGTAGTCCATGAAGGGGATCAGCGGGCGGTCGCCCTGCCAGAGGCCGGCGAACCAGAGGCCGTTGCGGTTCAGGGTGATGGTCTGCGCCGCGATCGGGCCGGACTTCGGCACGAAGAGGTTGTCGGTGGAGGCGGTGCCCGAGCGGGTCCGCCAGGAGCTCTGGATCAGGGCCTTCATCTCGGGGACCTGCCACTGCATGGTGGAGCGGTTCAGGAAGTCGTTGAAGGCGTCCCACACGGCGGAGGTCATGCCGTTGCGCCGCGCCTCGTAGTTGACGTGCTCGAAGTACTTCAGCATCTCGCCGCGCTCGACCACGCCGGAGTAGGGCGAGGTGAGCAGGCCGTACTCGCCCAGGTAGACGGGGACGCCCTTGGCGACCAAGGTGTCGTGCACCCGGGCGAAGCCCTCGGTGAGGTCCTTCCGGGCCGTGGCGTCGTAGGTGGTTCCGTTGGCGATGTTCACGCTGAACGGGTACCAGCTGTAGTAGTGCACGGTGGCGACCAGGTTGCGGTCGTGCAGCGAGTTGATCGTGGTGGACAGGTCGTCCAGCCAGTGCTGGGCGTTGTTGGTCTCCTCCGAGGGCAGGACGAGCAGGCGGTCCTTGTTCCTGCCACCGGAGTTGCGCACGATGCTGTGGAACGAGGTGTTGAGCTCGCGCAGGTACTGAGTCTTCTGGGCGTCGGTGGCGTCGGAGAACTGCGGTTCGTTGATGCTCTCCATGAGCAGCGTGCGCGGCTCGTCCTTGAAGGCGGTGGCGATCTGCTGCCAGGTGGAGTTGAACCGGGCCACGATGGCGTCGTGGTCGGTGGACATGTTCTTGATCCACTGCCACGAGTCGTGGTGGACGTTGATCTCGACGTAGAGGCCGTCCTCCAGGGCCCAGTCGACCACCTGCTTCACCCGGTTCATCCACACCGGGTCGATGGTGTAGGGCGCGGTGTCGGACTGGTGCGGGTACCAGGTGACCGGGATCCGGACGCTGCGGAACCCCTGGGCCTTGAGGCCGTCGAAGGTGGCCTTGGTGGTGAGCGGATTGCCCCAGGACGTCTCGTCGGGGATGGCGTCGAGGGTGTTGCCGAGGTTCCAGCTGGGCTGCATCGCGGCCACCGCGGCCATCGGGTCGTGCGGGGCCTTCGCCCCGGCCGCCTCGGCCGCGGACGGGGCCCGGTCGGCGGGGGCGGCGATCGCCGTGCCGCCGCAGAGGGCTCCGGTGGTGACCAGGGCCACCACGAGGCCGGCCGTCCGGTGGAGGCGGCGGCTGCGGGGGCGTGCGGTCTGCTGTGCGTCGTTCACGGGTCATCCCTTCGGGTGAATGGGCGGAGGATCCCCTGGCGGGTGGTCAGGGGAGCGCGAGGGGCTCGTAGTCGAACCGGTCGAAGTGGACGGTGCCTTCGGCGGCGTACATGCCGATGACCCGGCCGGTGAAGCCGCCGGCCACCTCGGTGGACAGGTAGCGGCCGTCGAGGGTGGCGAGCCCGGTGAAGGTGCCGTCGGGCTCCTCGATGCCGAGGACGACGTCGTCGGGGCCGGTGCGCGGGCCGCGCGTCGGCCGCGGGACGACGTCGACACCGAGCACCACGGCTCCGGTGGGCACCGGACGGGAGGCGACCTCGGTGCGCAGCGAGCCGATCCGGGCGAGGACCTTCACCTCGCCGCCGGCCGCCTCGATCTCGTAGTGGTGCTCCTCGTCCATGCGGACGGCGAGGCCGCCGCGGCCCCCGGTGGGGTCGATCAGGGTGCGGGCCCGGCAGCCGAGGTGCTGCTGTCGGCGGCCGACGAACACCACGTCGTACTCGTCCAGGGAGGCGCCCGCGGCGCGCAGGGTGAGCCAGCCGGAACGCTCCTTCGTGGTGCACAGGTGCTCGGGGCGCTCGCGCACCGAGATCCACTGGGGGTGCAGCTCGGCCTGGTCGAAGTCGTCCCGGGCGGGGACTGCGGGCACGGGGTGCAGCGGCCAGGCCGGGGTGGGCAGTTCGGGGCTGACCCGGCCGACCACCGGCCAGCCGTCCACCCACTCGACCGGGGCGAGGAAGGTCTCCCGGCCGAGCACGTACCAGGCGGGGGTGCCGCCGCGCGGCCGGACGGCGAGCAGCACCATCCACCAGGAGCCGTCGGGCGCCTGGACGAGGTCGGCGTGCCCGGTGTTCTGGATGGGACTGTTGATGCCGCGGTGGGTCAGCACCGGGTTGGCCGGGCACGGCTCGAAGGGGCCGGAGGGCGAGGTGGCGCGGGCGATGGAGACGGCGTGGCCGCGCTCGGTGCCGCCCTCGGCGATCATCAGGTACCAGTACTCGCCGATCCGGTACAGGTGCGGGGCCTCGGGGGCCGTGGCGTCGGGCGCGCCGGACCAGATCCGCTGCGGCTCGCCGAGGGTTTCGCCGGTCGCCGGGTCGAGGCGGACCTGGGAGACGCCGGCGACGGTGCACCAGCAGGTGCCGTCCTCGTCCCAGGCGAGGTCCGGGTCGATCCCGGGGACCCCGGGCAGCCGGACCGGGTCGGACCAGGGGCCGGCCGGGTCGGTGGCGGTGAAGAGCATGTTGCCGTCGCCGCTGACGTTGGTGACGATCAGCAGGAAGCGGCCGTCGTGGTGGCGCAGCGTCGGGGCGTAGATCCCACCGGAGGACGGGGACTCGCGCGGCAGGCGCAGCTGGCTCGGCCGGTCGAGGGCGTTGCCGATCTGCGTCCAGTTGAACAGGTCGCGGCTGTGGAAGACGGGGATGCCGGGGAAGTACTCGAAGCTGGAGCAGACGAGGTAGTAGTCGTCGCCCACGCGGCAGACGCTCGGGTCCGGGTGGAATCCGGGGATCACCGGGTTGGGGAGGGTGCCGGTCGGCTGGGTCTGGTCTGACACGTGGTCGGTTCCTTTCGAAGGTGCATGTCGGGGTGGTGGTGCCCCGGGCCCTGGAGAGCCCGGGGCACCACCGGCTCATCACTCGGTGATGATCTGGAGTCAGCCGATCGCGCAGGAGGCGCCGTTGAACCGGAAGGCGGAGGGGTTGGCGTCACTGCTGGACCAGGTGGCCTTGAAGCCCCACTGGACGCTGCCGCCCTGCGGGACGGTGGCGTTGTAGGACACGTTCCCGGCGTTGACGCTCCGGCCGCCCTGCGACACCGAGGCGTTCCAGGTGTCGGTGATGCCGTTGTCGCCGGGGAAGTCGAAGCCGAGGGACCAGCCGTTGACCTGGCCCAGGCCGTTGTTGACGACGGTGACGGAGCCGACCATGACGCCCTGCCACTCGTTCTTGTCGTAGACGACCCGGCAGGCGGCGCTGGTCGGGTGCATCCGGACGACCGTGATGCCGTAGGCGGGCACGGTCTGGGTGGTCGGACTGCCGGACTGGGCCGTGCCGATCCCGTGGGCGTTCTTGAGGTAGGAGTGGACGGTCGGGGTGGCGGAGGACGGGGTGAACCCGGTGTAGGAGAGGTTCACCGTGGCGTCGTTGTTCGGGTCCTTGTTGATCAGCATGACGGCCACGTCGCCGTCGGCGCGGCGGACGGCGTGCGCGGTGAGCAGCGAGGACGAGCTGGCGGCCTTGACCAGGGTGTCCCCGGGCGCGCCGAGCCTGCTGATCATCTGGATGCCGTAGTAGGCGGGGAAGGGCGTGTTGGCGGCGGGCTCGCAGGGGGAGCCGCTGGAGACCATGCCGCCGTCGTTGTAGTCGGTGGCGCCCTCGACGGTGGTCACCTTCGTGCAGTCGGTGCCGTTGCGCAGGTCCCACCAGTCCACGTTGAACGCGCCGTTCTCCAGCCAGGTGAGGTAGTTGTCCGGGGCGAACAGCCCGTTGGGGGAGGTGTCGAGGTAGGCCTGGGCGTTCGCCTCGGTCACCGCGATGCCGACGTTGGGGGCGTTGGATCCGGCGTACTGGTTGATCAGCGAGCGTACGGCGCCGGCGATGCCGGCGTTCTGGGCCTGCGGCTTGGTGAGCAGGTCGGCCGGGCTGGTGCTGGTGGGGTAGGCGTGCACGATGGCGAAGTCGATCTTCGAGCCGGCGATCGACAGGACGGTGTGGTTCCAGTCCATGGTGTCGCCCGGGCCGACCATGCGGTCCGGCCAGTAGCCGGGGGTGGTCAGCACGGCACCGATCTTGACGCTCGGGTCGGCCGACTTCATCGCCGAGACGAACTGGAGCACGTTGTTCGCGTAGGTCGTGGCGCTCTTGCTGCTGTGGGTGTCGTGCTCCCACGTGGCGCCGTACTCGCCGTTGCCGTAGACCTCGTTGCCGATCTCCCAGTACTTGACGCCGTAGCCCTTGGTGACGTTGGCGTACCGGACCCAGGCGGCGGCCTCCTGGGGGGTGCCCGAGCCGTAGTTGGCGGTGATGATCGGCTGCGCCCCGGCGGCGCGCACGGTGCCCATGAAGGCGTCGAAGCCGGTGTTCGGAGCGACGTACGAACCGTCGTCGGTGGTGCCGGTCTGCCAGTGGTAGGCGTCGGAGTGGCTGCCGCCGGGGTAGCGGACGGTGTTGATGCCGGCCGTGCTGAGCAGGCCCGGGGTGGCGGCGGCGTTCATGGCGGCGTCGTAGACCGGGATGTTCACGCCGACGCCGGTGGCGGGAACGGTGGCGAGCTGCAGGGCGGCGTCGACCGACACCGACACGGTGCTCGCGGTGACGGCGGGCGGTGCGGCGGCGGCGTGCGGCGCCACGGCGGCGATCGCGCCGGTGGCCGCGAGCGCCAGGGCCGCCGCGGCGGCTATGAGGCGTTCATGACACGAGCGGACTGGCGATTTCATTGCGTCCTTCCAGTGGGGTGAGGGTGCGTGGTGTTCGAGTGGGGGAAACGAACTCCCGCGATCTGGACGGCAGAGGCCCGGTGCGGCTGCCTGGGTCGGGCCGGACGCGAAGCGTGTTCCGTGCGGATGCGGGCCGGCGCGGTGGGCCGCGCGCGGAGACCTGGGGCATCGTCAACTCCTCTCGATCGGACTCCTGGTGAGGCGCAGCAGGACGGCGGACGGGGCCGCCGGCAGGATCACAGTGAGTTCGGCGGTGTCCGGGTGCCAGGTGGCGCGGGCCTGGCTGGACGCCGGGTAGAGCACCTCGACGCGGACCTCGGCGCCCGCCAGGTGGGGCAGGCCGAGGTCCCTGGTGGTCTGCTCGCCGGAGCGCCGCCAGACGGTGAGGTAGGTGGTGGCGGGGGTGTGCAGGGCCAGGGCGATCCACGGGTCCTCCCAGCCCGGGAGCCCGAGCGGCCAGGCGGGCAGCGCCTGCGGCAGGTCGGCGCGGATCGACTTGTGGACGGTCACCGCTTCACGGACCAGGTTCCTTGTCTCCGGCGAGAGTTCGGAGATCCGCCCGGAGAGGTGGATGCGGCCGAGGAGCGCGTTGGCCATGGTCAGGGCGACCTCGTCGGGGGAGTCCTCGGGCAGCGGGTAGGCCCAGACGGCGCCCTGCTCGGGCGTGACGGCGGTGGGGGCCGACGCCGCGATCGGCGCGTAGCGCAGCAGGTCCTGCTGGTCGCTGGTGGACTGCAGCTGGAGCCGGGAGAGCAGGGCGTGGTCCATCCGCATGCCGCCGGAGGCGCAGTTCTCGATCACCAGGTCCGGGTGCCGGTCCAGGATGCCGTCGAGCCAGTCGAGTTGGGCCCGGTTGTGGCCGAGCAAGCCGGCCGCCGGTGCCTCTCCCGGGTGGCTGCTGGTGCCGGAGCCCGGGTCGGTGTTGTGGTCGAGCTTCAGGTAGCCGACGCCCCACTCGCCGACCAGGCGGTCCACCACGCGGTCCAGGTGAGCGCGGGCGGCGGGGTGCCGCAGGTCCAGGTGGTACCGGCCGCCGCCCTCCTCGACGCGCCGTCCGTCGCGGCGGAAGAACGCCTCTTCCGGCAGGGATCCGGAGACCGGGCTGTTCACCCCGACCGCCTCCGGCTCCAGCCACAGGCCGGGGACCATGCCCCGCTCCCGGATCCGGTCCAGGACCTCGTGGATCCCCTTCGGCCCGGGGAAGCGGGAGGCCGACGGCTCCCAGGCGCCGACGGAGCTCCACCAGTTGCCGCCGTCGTCGTACCAGCCGGCGTCGATGACGAAGTACTCCGCGCCGGCCTCGGCGGCGGCGTCGACCAGGGGCAGCAGCTTCGCGGTGGTCGGGTCGCCCATCAGGCAGTTCATGTAGTCGTTGAAGATCACCGGCAGCCGCCGGTGGTCGGGGTGCGGGCGGCGGGTGGCGCGGCGGTAACGGGTGAGGCCGGCGAAGGCGACGTCGGGGCCGCCGCTCGGGGCCAGGGCGAGCGCCACGGGCACGGTACGGAACTCGGCGCCCGGCTCCAGGGGGTGGCGCCAGCCGTGGTCGGCGTCGGTCGGCCCGTGCAGCGCCGCGTAGGCGGTGTCGTCGCGGACCCCGCACTCCCAGCGCCAGCCGCCGCCGTTGTGCTCGATCTGCCACAGCCAGGTGCGGCCGGACTCCCGGTCCGTCAGCCCGCCCATCGGCAGGTGGCCGCAGCCGGACCACACGCCCTGTCCGGCCACGACGCGGTTGCTGCGGCCGGAGGTGGTGGGGAAGCGGCCGCCCCGTTCGGGCGAGGACACGCGCAGCGGCTGGCGCTGCCAGCGGCATTCGGCGAACCACTCGTTCTCCGCCCACAGCAGGTCGGCGTTGTCCAGATCCACCGGGTCGCCCCCGGTGAGGCAGCCCGCCACGAGCGAGGCGACCGATTCCAGGTGCAGCGTCGCCGTCCCTTCATTGCGCAGCAGCACCTCGCTGCGCAGCACGGGCAGGCCGGCCGGGGAGCGGTAGACCGCCTCGGCGGTCAGGCCGGTCTCCGGGTCATGGAGTTCGACGGTGAGCGCGTGCCAGTCGCCGCCCCGGGTCGCCCGGTGCGCGCGGTGGCGCAGGCGCCCGCCGAGAACCGTGTTGACGAGGTGCCGGCCCGACCAGTAGCGGCCGAGATCGGCGGTCGTCACCTCCACCAGCGGCAGCGGTGCGGCGGGGCGGGGGGCGGTGGTCTTCTCGCCGGGGGCACCGACACGGGTCAGGCGCGGGGTGTCGTGCTCGCCCAGGGCGATCTCCAGCTCCAGGGCGTCGTGGCCCCAGCGAATCGTCTCGTGCGGGTCGCTCATGGTGGCCTTCCTCGATGAGGCGGAGAGACTTAGTGAGCGTTCACAATGCGCGCAGGACGGCGCAGCCGCCGGCGGGCAGCCGGCTCACGGTGCCGCCGGTGAGCAGGTCGTGGCCGGGCCGCGACAGCGGGACGGGCTCGGTGCGGTGGTTGATCAGGACGTGCCAGGCGCGGCCGTCCGGGGCGTGCCGGGTGACGGCTTCGACGCCGGCCGGCAGGCCGGGCAGGTCGGGGCCGACCCCGGCCTCCGTGAGCAGCCGGCCGACCAGGGCGGTGTAGGCCGCGTCGTCGAGGCGGGTGGAGAGGTACCAGCCGTGGCCGGAGCCGAAGGCGTGCCGGGTGAGCGCCGGGCTGCCGGCGAGCATGCCGTGGGTGTAGGCGGCGAGCGCCTCGGCGCCTTCGGTGCGCAGGGACTCGCTCCAGGAGGAGCCCGTCGAGCCGTCGGAGAGCGTGACCTCCTCGCCCTGCCGCAGCGGGCGGTGCTCCTCGACGCGGATGCCCAGGGCCTCGCGCAGCGGTGCGGCCGGGTAGCCGCCGAGCCGGGCGTGCAGGCGCTCGTCGACGATGCCGCCGAAGTGCTGGACGAGCAGGGTGCCGCCGTCGGCGACGTGGCGGCGCAGGTTCCCGGCGCCCGCGTCGGTGAGCAGGAACAGGGAGGGGGCGAGGACGACCCGGTAGCGGCTCAGGTCGTGCTCGGGGTGGGCGAAGTCGACCGTCAGCCCGGCGTCCCACAGCGCCCGGTGGGCGCGGCGCAGCGCGGGGTGGTAGCCGAGCTCGGCGGACGGGAGGCCGTCGACGGTCATCGCCCACCAGGCGTCGGAGTCGTGCAGCACGGCGACGTCGGCCCGGACGGTGGAGCCGGCGAGTCCGCCGAGCCGGGCGACGGCCTCGCCGGTCGCCGTGACCTCGCGGAAGGTCCGGCTGTCGGGCCCGGCGTGCGGGACCATCGCCGAGTGCCACGTTTCGGCGCCGGCCCGGGACTGGCGCCACTGGAAGAACAGGGCACCCTCCGAGCCGCGGGCGATGTGGGCGAGCGAATGGCGAAGGATGTCGCCCGGCTCCTTGGGGAGGATGCGGTCGCCCGCGTAGACGGTGTTGGTGCCCGATTCCATCAGCAGCCAGGGGGCGCCGCCGGCGAACGAACGGGCCCGGTCGGCGTCGAAGGCGGCGTGGGCGGCGGCGTCGACGCCGGGTGCGCCGGGGTAGTGGTCGATGGAGACCAGGTCGACCTCGCGGCCGAACGCCCACAGGTCCAGGTTCTGGTAGTCGGGCGCCATGAGGTTGGTCGTCACCGGCCGGTCGCTGTGGGCGCGGATCGCGTCGCGCTGCTCGCGGTAGGCGGCGAGGGTCTCGTCGGACCAGAAGCGCTTGTAGTCCAGGACTTGGCCGGGGTTGTGGTGCCACTGGCTGGTGCGGGGCGGGAGGATCTGCTCCCACGAGGTGTAGTGCTGGCTCCAGAAGGCCGTTCCCCAGGCCTCGTTGAGGGCGTCCAGGGAGCCGTGGCGGGTACGCAGCCAGACGCGGAAGGCGGCGGCGGTGTGGTCGCAGAAACAGAGGGTGACGTACTCGTTGTGGACGTGCCACAGGGCGAGTGCGGGGTGGTCGCCGTAGCGTTCGGCGAGGGCGGTGGCGATGCGGCGGGCGGCCTGGCGGTAGGCGGGGGAGGTGAGGCAGTAGGTGTCCCGGCTGCCGTGGGTCAGGCGGGTGCCGTCGGGGCCGACGGGCAGGGCGTCCGGGTGGGCCAGGGAGAACCAGGGCGGCGGGGAGGCGGTGGGGGTGGCCAGGTCGACGGCGACGCCGGCCGCGTGCAGCCGGTCGAGGTGGGCGTCGAGCCAGTCGAAGTCGTAACGGCCCTCCTCGGGCTCCATCAGGGCCCAGGAGAAGACGCCCAGGGTGGCGAGGTTGACGCGCGCCCGGCGCATCAGCTCGTCGTCCTCCTTCCACACCTCGGCGTCCCACTGTTCGGGGTTGTAGTCCCCGCCGTAGGCGAGGCCGCCGAGGCGGTCGGTGAGCCGGCGGATGTCCATCGGGGAACCGTCCTTCGGGTAGGGGTGTCAACTGCGGCGCGGGGCCGGGGCGGTGCTTTCGCGGACCACCAGGTCCGGCGGCATCAGGACGAGCCGGTGCTCCGGCTCCCGGCCGGCGGCCGCGGCGGCGATCCTCGCCATGACCTGGTCGACGGCGACCTGCCCGAGGTCCTTCCTCGGTCCGGTCACCGAGGTGAGCCGGGGGGCGTGCTGCTCGGCCATCGTGTCGGGGCAGATGGCGACGACGGAGGCGTCCTCCGGGACGGTCCGTCCGCTGGCGCGCAGCAGGCTGAGCAGCGGGCCGATCGCCGCCTCGTTCTGCACGACGAACCCCGTGGTGTCGGGCCGGTCCGCGAGTATGCGGGCCAGGGTGCCGGCGGTGCTCTCGTACGTGCCCTCGCAGGGCCGGTGGAGGAATCGCAGGCCGCGCCGCTCGGCGCGGGCGCGGAAGCCGTTCAGGGTGCGCTCGGCGTAGCCGGCGTGCCGCCGGTAGACGCCGCTGCTGTAGCCGATGAAGGCGACGTCGCGGTGTCCGAGGTCGGCGAGGTGGTCGGCGCACAGGGCGCCGGCGGTGGCGAAGTCGTGGTCGACGCAGGAGAGTCCGCTGGGGTCGTCGGGCAGGCCGATGAGGGCGGCCGGGATGTCCTGGGCGCGCAGCACCGGTATGCGGTCGTCGTCGAGGCGGACGTCCATGAGGATGACGCCGTCGGCGAGTCCGGTGGCGGCGACGCGGCGGACGCCTTCGGGGCCTTCGTCGTTGGTGAGCAGCAGGACGTCGTAGCCGTGTTCGCGGGCCGCGACGGTGACGGCGATGGCGATCTCCATCATCGTGGGCACGTGCACCTCGGGGTTGAGCGGCACGACGAGGGCGATGATGTGCGAGCGCTTGCCGGCCAGGGCCCGGGCGCCCGCGTTGGGGTGGTAGCCGAGGTCCGTGACGGCCCGTTCGATGCGGGTCCTGGTCTCGTCGGAGATCGGGCGCTTGCCGCTGAGGGCGTAGCTGACCGTGCTCGACGAGACGCCGGCGTGCCTGGCCACATCGGCGAGTGTCACCATCGCGCTGCTTCCTTCGTGTCGGTTCCGTTGAGGGCGTGTTCCCGGTCCGGTCCCCGGTCCGGCCGGGGCGTGCCGGACCGGTGCGGGCGGCTCAGCCCTTGATCGCTCCGGTGAGGACACCGGTGCGCAGGTGCTTCTGCACGAACGGGTACACGATCACCAGTGGTACCAGGGTGAGGACCACGACCGCCATCTGCAGCGACAGCGGGGCGGTTTGCACACTGGTGTTCCCGAAGCCCGAATTGACCGAACCGGGCAGGCCGTTCGCCCGGTTGACGTAGGTGAGCAACACGTACTGGAGCGGCCACTTCTCACTGTCCGTCGGCATGTAGAGCATCACGTTGAAGAAGGAGTTCCAGTACCCGACGGCGTAGAACAGCGCGGTGACGGCGGTGACGGCGCGTGAGGTGGGCAGCACGACGGACCACAGGATCCGCCAGTGCCCGGCTCCGTCCATCCGGGCCGCGTCGATCAGTTCGGAGGAGGTCTCCTGGTAGAAGGCGCGCAGCACCAGGATGTTGAAGACGGAGACCGCGCTCGGCAGGATCAGCGCCCACCACTGGCCGTAGCCACCGAGGCCGGTGACGACCAGGAAGCTCGGGATCAGGCCGCCGCCGACGAACATCGTGGTGAGCAGCAGCAGCAGGACGAAGCGCTGCCCGAACGACCGGGGCCGGGAGAGGCCGTAGGCACACAGGATGGAGACGGCCATGGACACGGCGGTGCCGACCACGGTGATGCCCAGGCTCACGCCCAGCGCGGTGACGATCGTCGGATCGCCGAGCATCTGGCGGTACGTCTCAGTGGTCAGGCCGTCCGGCCAGATCACCAGGCCGCCGGCCCGGTTGATGGCGCCGGGGGTGGAGAAGCTGGTCAGGACGATGATCCAGAGCGGGACCAGGATGACGGCGAGCGTCCCGCCGAGCGTGAGGCCCTTGGCGGCCTGGCCGACGGCGGTGGGCGGCTCGTCCCAGGGCGGGCGCGTGGAGCGGGCCCGGCGGCGGGCGGCTGCTGTGGCGGTGCGGCGCTTCTCGCCCCGCGAACCCATGGTGAGTGCGTTCGTCATCGGATGCCTCCAAGGAACGCCGGCCTTCAGGCCGGGGAGGAATTGGGCCGCCCGCGCAGCGGGGCAGGGTCGGCGATTCTCCGTCAAGGCGGACCGTTGTCCACCAACTGCCCACAGGTCGTCACAAGGATGGGTGTTAGTGTGTGATACGTGACGACCGCTCACGTGAAGCGGGCTTTCAAGTTCCGCTTCTATCCGACCGATGCGCAGGCGGCCGAACTGTCGCGCACGTTCGGGTGCGTGAGGCTCGTGTACAACAAAGCGCTGGCCGCCCGGTCCGAGGCGTGGACGATGCGTCAGGAGCGGGTGAACTACAACGCCACGTCGGCCATGCTGACCGAGTGGAAGAAGACCGAGGAACTGTCGTTCCTCTCCGAGGTCTCCTCCGTTCCGTTGCAGCAGGCCCTTCGGCATCTGCAAGGGGCGTTCTCCAACTTCTGGCTGAAGCGGGCGAAGTATCCGGCGTTCAAGTCGAAGAAGAAGTCCCGCAAGTCCGCCGAGTACACCACCAGTGCGTTCCGCTACCGGGATGGTCGGCTCACGCTGGCCAAGATGACGGAGCCTCTGGACATCGTGTGGTCCCGGCCGCTCCCCGAGGGGCGGTCGCCGTCCACGGTGACCGTGTCGCAGGACAGCGCGGGCCGGTGGTTCGTCTCCCTTCTGTGCGATGACCGGCCGTCGATGCCGGCGCCCATCCATGCGGCGGTGGGCATCGACGCCGGGATCACCAGCCTGGTGACGCTCTCCACCGGGGAGAAGGTCACCACTCCGAAGCACGAGCGCGCCGACCGGGAACGCCTGGCCAGGGCCCAGCGGGAACATGCCCGCAAGGCCAAGGGCTCGGCCAACCGGGAGAAGGCCCGCAGGAAGGTCGCCCGCGTCCACGCGAAGATTGCCGACCGGCGCAGGGACTTCCTGCACAAGCTCACCACCCGACTCGTCCGTGAAAACCAAACGGTCGTGATCGAGGATCTGACGGTCCGCAACATGCTCAAGAACCGCAAGCTGGCCCGCGCGATCAGCGACGCGAGCTGGTCCGAGATGCGGTCGATGCTGGAGTACAAGGCAGACTGGTACGGGCGCGAGGTGATCACCGTTGACCGGTGGTTCCCCTCCTCTGGGCTGTGCTCGGCCTGCGGCACCCTGCACGGCAGGATGCCGCTCAACGTCCGCGAGTGGACGTGTGACTGCGGGACGGCCCACGACCGGGACGTCAACGCAGCTCGCAACATTCTGGCCGCCGGGCTGGCGGTTACAGCCTGTGGAGACGGTGTAAGACCTCAACGGAGCACTCCGGGCGGGCAGTCGTCAGTGAAGCAGGAAGTCGTCCCACCGCAGCGCACACGCGCAGCGGCTCAGCCGCGAGGCTGAGGGGAATCCCCCTCGTTCACGAGGGGGAGGATGTCAATTGCGGTACAGCCCGTCCTCGCCGAAGGCGTGCGCCAGCTTGTTGGCACCCCAGATGAGCAGCAGCGAGACCACGCTCTTGAAGAGCCCGGCCGCCGCGCCGTAGCTGTAACCGCCGGTGGCGATGCCGTAGTAGAAGGAGAAGGAGTCCAGGACGTCCGCGGCCTCGTGGCCGACGGCGTCGCGCTGGACCAGGAACTGCTCGAACCCGACGGACAGGGCGTTGCCGAGCCGCAGGACCAGCATGAGCACGATCACCCCGCGCAGGCCCGGCAGCGTGATGTGCCACATCCGCCGCAGCCGCCCGGCGCCGTCGGCGGCCGCGGCCTCGTACAGCTCGCTGTTGATCGCGCTCAGCGCAGCGAGGAAGACGATGATGCCCCAGCCCGCCTCCTTCCAGATCGCCTGCGAGGTGACCAGCAGGGCGAAGGTGTGCGGGTTGGTCATGATGTCCCAGGTGCCGATGTCGTGCTGGCGCAGGAACTGATTGAGCACGCCGGCGCCGCCGAGCATCTGCTGGAAGATCGTGACCGCCAGCACCCACGAGAAGAAGTGCGGCAGGTAGACGACGGACTGGAAGAAGTTGCGGACCCGCTCGCTGATCACCGAGTTGAGCAGCAGAGCCAGGGCGATGGGGACCGGGAAGAAGAGGATCAGCTGGACGAAGCTGAGGTACAGCGTGTTCTGCAGCGAGGCCCAGAAGGCCGGGTCGCCGAACAGCTGCTGGAACTGGTCGAAGCCCACCCATTCGCTGTGCCAGACCCCGACCAGCGGGTCGTACTCCTGGAAGGCGGTGACGATGCCGAACAGCGGGACGTAGTTGAACACCAGGAGCAGGACGACCGCTGGCACCGTCATCAGCAGGAGGGACTTGTCGCGCCGCAGCCTGGTCCGCCAGTTGAGCCGCGCGGGGCCGGCAGGCTGCTTCGGGGCCGCGGTGCTCACTGGCCGGTGCCGTACTTGTCGAGGACGTTGTCGGTCATCCACTGCTTGAGCCGCTCCCCGGGGCCGTTGCGCCAGCTGGCGATGGCGTCCTGCAACTCGGAGACCTTCTTCTTGCCGTGGTAGCAGTCCTTGAGGGTGTCGTTGACGTTCTGCGCGGCCGATGCCGAGGCGATGGCCTGCGGCATGCTGAGGTTCATGCCCCAGAAGGGCGGCTTGGTGAGGTACTTGACGTTGGCGGCAGACCAGCTCGCGAAGTCCTTGGTGATCTGCTCGCCGCCCGGGTTGCTGAGCACGGAGCCGGAAGCGGCCAGGAACTGGTAGGTCGTCACCTGGACGTCCTTCTTCCCCTCCTCCGTGAAGGTCGGCATGCCGTCCACCCGGGTGTGGTGGAGGCCCTCGACACCGAAGTTGACCATGGTGTACTCCGCGGTGCCGTAGGGGGCGGCGAGGTAGTTCGCGACGGCGAGCAGTTCCTGGATCTGCTCCGGCTTCAGACGGGCGTTGAGGTAGCTGATCATGCTGGCGGCGGCACCCATGTAGATCACCGGCGCGCCCTTGCCGTCGGCGGTGATGGCGTTGAAGGCGCCGCGGCGGTAGTTCGGGTCGGCGGCGGTGCCGGACTGGTGGTCGGCCAGGTTCCACGCGCCCAGTCCGCCGCCCCCGATGAGCGTCTTGCCGCTGTAGAAGCGGGTTGAGCTGTTGGCGACGTCACCGGCGAGCGCGTCCGGGTGCATCGAGCCCGAGGTGGCCAGGCGGTAGTGCCAGTCGATGGCCTCCAGGAACTCCTGGGTCTCGAACGGGTGGACCAGCTTGCCGTTGTCGATCCGCCAGTTCATGGGGACGTTCCAGGAGAACTGGAGGTAGGTCCACACGTCGTCGAAGGCCCACACGCCCCGTTTGGCCTCGGTCAGTTCCTTGCCGAGGTTCATCAGGTCGTCGGCGGACTTCACCTGGTCGGCGGTGATGCCCCGGGCCTCCAGGATGTCCCGGCGGTAGAAGGTGGCGCCGGGGATGCCGAAGCTGGTGGAGAAGCAGGGGATCCCGTAGAGCCTGTCGCTCCAGACGCCGTGCTGCCAGGCGCCGGTGGGCAGGGCGGCCAGGTTGGGGTACTTCTTGATGTTGTCGCCGGACAGGTAGGGGGTCAGGTCCGCGAGCTGGGTGCCGGCCAGCCCACCGGTGTTGAAGTTGCTGCTCATCCAGGCCGGCAGGTTGATCCAGTCCGGGAGCTTCTTGGCGGCGGTCATCGTCGGGATGATGGTGTTGTAGTTGATCCCGTCCGTCGGCTTGACGGTCAGGTCGACTCCGAGTGCCTTGTTCATCGCCTGGTAGAAGGAGTTGCCGACCGGTGGGGCCGTGCCCCACAGCGGGGTGATCGCCGTGTAGCTGCCGCCCTTGCCCGGGACGCCGGAGACGCTGGTGGGCGGGGAGGCCGGGTAGGAGAGGTAGGCCGGGTCGGTCGCGGCGTCGCCCATGCCCTGCACAGGGGCTATGTCCGGCTTGACCGCGTTGGCGTTGGGCACGTAGGTCGGCAGGGCGGCCTTGAGGCCCTCCCTGGTGTTCGCCCCGGCCTTCTTGTCCGAGCCGCCGCCGCAGGCGGACAGCAGGGGTGCCATCGCGGCGGCTCCCGCGACCGTGGCGGCGGTGGTGAGGAAGCTCCTGCGGTTCAACCCGGATCTCATGATGGCGTGGCCCTCTCCGTCGAAGCGTTGAAGCATCAAAGCGCCGAAGCGTCGAAGCGCTTGGATGTTTCGGCGAGACTAACGACGCGTTACCAGTTGGGCAAGAGGCTGAACAAATCCAAAATCGTTTGTTCTCTGGGGAGTTGACAGTCCTGTCGGAGCATGCCAGCGTCGAAACGCTTCGATCATCCGGTCGCCGAGCCGAGCCCGCCCGAAGGGTGTTCCACGTGAGTTCCGTGTCCGCTGCCGGCCTGCCCGGCTTCCGCAATCCCACGCTCGCCCTGCGGGAGCGTGTCGACGACCTGCTCCGGCGGCTCACGCCCGACGAGCGGCTCGCGATGCTGCACCAGTACGCGCCGGCGGTGCCGCGACTGGGCGTCGGCCCCTTCCGTACCGGCAGCGAGGGCCTTCACGGCGTCTCGTGGCTCGGTGTGGCGACGGTGTTCCCGCAGGCCGTCGGCCTGGGCGCCAGCTGGGACGAGGAGTTGGTGCGCCGGGTCGCCGAGGCGGTCTCCACCGAGCTGCGGGCCTTCCACCACCACCGCCCGCCGGCCGTCGGCAGCACCGAGCGCGGGCCGAACTCCTTGCAGTCCTGGGCTCCGGTGCTCAACCTGCTGCGCGACCCGCGCTGGGGGCGCAACGAGGAGGGCTACTCCGAGGACCCGGTGCACACCGCGCGCATCGGAGAGGCGTTCTGCCGCGGTCTGACCGGCGATCACCCGGACTACCTGCGGGCCGCCCCGGTGCTCAAGCACTTCCTCGCCTACAACAACGAGGACGACCGCTGCACCACCTCCTCCGCCCTGCGTCCGCGCGTGCTCCAGGAGTACGACCTCGCCGCCTTCCGGCCCGTCATCGCCTCGGGCGCCGCGACCGGCGCGATGGCCGCTTACAACCTGGTCAACGGCCGCCCCTGCCACGTGAGTCCGCTGATCGAGGCGGAGCTGCGCCGCTGGGCCCGGCCGACCGGGCACGAGCTGTTCGTGGTCAGCGACGCCGAGGCCCCCTCCAACCTGGTCGACCCGGAGCACTACTTCGACGACCACGCCGAGTCCCACGCGGCCGCGCTCAAGGCCGGCATCGACAGCTTCACCGACCACGGCGAGGACACGGAGACCGTGGTCGGCCGGCTGCGCGAGGCGCTGGAACGCGGCCTGATCGAGGAAGCCGACGTGGACCGCGCCGTCCGCCGCCAGCTCGAAGTGCGCTTCCGCCTCGGCGAGTTCGACCCCGAGCTGGACCCGTACGCCGCCATCGGCCCGGAGGTGATCGACTGCGCCGAGCACCGCGCGCTGGCCCGGCAGGCCGCGACCCAGTCGGCCGTCCTGCTCAAGAACGACGGCCTGCTGCCGCTCGACCCCGCCCACACGCCGCGGATCGCCGTCATCGGCCCGCTCGCCGACGTGCTCCTCGAGGACTGGTATAGCGGCACCATGCCGTACCGGGTCGGCCTGGCCACCGGCCTCGCCGCGGCCCTCGCCCCGCACGGCGGCGAGATCGTCCGGGTGGAGGGCTGCGACCGGATCGCCCTGCGCTCGCGCACCACCGGTGACCTGCTCGGCAAGACCTCCTTGGACGTGACCGACTGGGGCGGCGGCGCCTCCACGCTGCGCGCCGTCGACACCGGCCGCTATCTGACCCTCCAGGACGACGAGGGCCTGGCCGCCGACCAGGACGTCATCAAGGCCTGGTTCGTCAAGGAGACCTTCCGGTTCGAACCGGCCGGCGAGGACACCGTGGTGCTGCGCAACGTGTTCACCGGCCGCTACGCCGCCGTGGATCCGACCGACGGCCGGGTGACGGTCACCGCCGAGACGCCGGACACCGCCGAGCGCTGGCAGCGCGAGCTGCTGCGCGACGGCCGCGCCGAGGCGCGCGAGGCCGCCGCGACGGCGGACGCCGCCGTCGTCGTCCTGGGCAACCACCCGATGATCAACGGCCGCGAGACCGAGGACCGCGCCGACATCCGCCTGCCCGAGGGCCAGGAGGACCTGCTGCGCGCCGTCGCCGAAGCCCGCCCGCAGACGGCACTGATCGTGATGAGCAGCTACCCCTACGCCGTCGACTGGGCCGACGAGCACCTGCCCGCGGTGGTGTGGACCTCCCACGGCGGGCAGGAAACAGGACACGCGCTGGCCGCCGTGCTGCTCGGCGAGGCCGAGCCCACCGGTCGGCTGCCGCAGACCTGGTACCGGGGCGACGACCCGCTGCCCGCCCCGCTCGACTACGACATCATCAAGGCCGGCTGGACCTACCAGTACCACCAGGGCGCCGCCCTCTACCCCTTCGGCCACGGGCTGTCCTACACCGACATCGCCTACCGCGACCCGCGCCTGTCGCAGCCGTCGATCGGCCCGGACGGCGCGGTCGACCTCACCGTCACCGTGGAGAACCGCGGCCGGCGATCCGGTGGCGACGTCGTCCAGGTCTACGTCCGGGCCCTGGACGCCCGCCACGCGGCGCCCCGGCTGCGCCTGGCCGACTTCCGCAAGGTCCGCCTGGAGCCGGGGGAGACCCGCGCACTGACGTTCCGGCTGCCGGCCGAGCGGTTCGCCCATTGGGACGTCGCCACGGGCGCCTTCGCCGTCGACCCCGGCGACTACGAGGTCGTCGTGGCGCGGTCGGCCGAGAACGAGGTCCTCGTCACGCCGCTCACCGTGACCGGGGCGGCGCCCGCTGCCCGCGCCGTCGTCGGACGGACCGTCCGGGCCGTCGACTTCGACGACCACACGGACATCACCATCGTCGACGCCACCCGCGCCGACGGCGACGCCGTCACTCCCACCGACCCCCGGCAGCCCGCCGCGCTCCTGTTCCGCGCCTCCGCTGTGACGGGGGCGGTCCGGGTCGAGGTCGAGACCGCCCGCGCGGACGACGCGAACGGCGCTGCCCGACTGGAGGTCCGGGCCGGCGGGCGGCTGCTGGCCGACATCGACGTGCCCGTGACCGGCGACCGCTACGCCTGGACGAGCACCACCGCCGAACTCGCCGCCCCACTCGACGGCGTGCAGGACGTGAGCCTGACCCTGCACGGCGACTTCCGGCTCTCCGTCTTCCGCTTCGCCGCAGCCGGCTGACGTCGGCGCCCCACCGACCGGCGGTCCGTCCGGAGGGGAGACTGGCCGCCACCCGTTCCAGCCCGACTCACCGCCCGGGCGATCCCGCCCGCCACACGGGCCCCGACCCGCAGTCACCAGCCGCCCGGAGGCGGCCCGGATGTCCCTGCTCACACCCCACCACGTGACCTCGAACTCGCAGCACCCGGAGGAATCCCCCATGCCCGTCACCGACTTCGGTGCCGACGAACTCGCCGGCTACCGGCCCGAGTCGATCGCCCCGCAGGACTTCGACGAGTTCTGGCAGCGCACCCTCGCCGAGGCCCGCTCGCACGGCGGTGCGGTCAAGGCCGAACGCGTCACCGCGCAGTCCGGACTGCGCACCGTCGAGGTCGACGACGTGCGCTTCCCCGGCTGGAACGGCGAGCCGGTGGCCGCCTGGTTGCTGCGCCCGCGCGGCGTGGACGGGCCGCTGCCCGTGGTCGTCGGTTACCAGGGGTACAGCGGTGGTCGCGGGCTGCCCACCGAGCACCTGTTCTGGTCCGCCGCCGGCTACGCCCAGCTCGTCGTCGACAGCCGGGGCCAGGGCCACGACACCCCGGACCGGGGTACGGGCGACGGCACCCAGTGGGTCGGGGGCTTCATGACCAAGGGCATCGACTCCCCCGAGAACCACTACTACCGGCGGCTGATGACCGACTGCGTGCGCGCCGTCGACGCCGTCGCGCAGCTGCCCGGTCTCGACGCCGACCGGATCGTCGTGGCCGGCGGCAGCCAGGGCGGCGGCCTGTCCCTCGCCGTCGCCGGGCTCAGCGGGGACCGGGTGGCCGCCGTGATGCCGGACGTCCCCTTCCTGTGCCACTACCGCGAGGGCGCGCAGACCTCTCTGGACGGCCCGTACCAGGAGCTCGTCAGCTACCTGCGCTGGCACAGCCGGGAGCGCGTGCAGCCGACCTTCGCCACCCTCGCGTACTTCGACGGTGTCCACTTCGCCCAGCGGGCCACCGCTCCGGCCCTGTTCAGCATCGGCCTGATGGACCCGGTCTGCCCGCCCCGGACGGTTTACGCCGCCTTCAACCACTACGCGGGCGAGGACCGCACCATGACGGTGTGGCCGTTCGCCGACCACGCCGGCGGCTGCGGCTCCAACCCGCCCGTCCAGCTGGCCTGGCTGCGCGAGCGCGGGCTGGCGCCGGAGCTGTGAGCACCGTGCCCTCCGGCGTCGACCTCGACCGCCTCCACCCCGCCTCCGGCCGGTCCGAGGACCTCGCCGCACTGCGCGGCGCCGAGGTCCTGCACAACGAGGTCTGGACCGCGCCGCTGTTCACCGGCCGCTACCCCGAGCACGAGGACGAGACCTGGCCGGGGCTCGCGGACGGCCCGTGGCGACGGCCCGGCGACCTCGAACTGATCGGCGAGCCGCTGGACTTCGTCGGCATCAACTTCTACCGGCCGGTCACCATCGCGGCCGCCCCGCACCGCGAGGCCGACCCGGAACGGCGCACCGCCACGGACATCGGCGTCAGCGAACCGAACCCGTACGGCACCCGGCTCACCACCATGGGCCGGCCGGTCATCCCGTCCGCGTTCACCGAGCTGCTCACCGGGCTGCACGCCCGCTATCCGAGGCTCCCGCCGATCTGGATCACCGAGAACGGCTCCGCCGAAGCCGACAGCGTCGCCCCCGACGGCCGGGTGCACGACGCGGAACGGATCGACTACCTGGCCGGCCACCTCGCCGCCGTCGCCGACGCCGTCGCGGCCGGGGTCGACGTGCGTGGCTACTACCGCTGGTCCCTGCTGGACAACTTCGAGTGGGCCCGCGGCTGCGCGCAGCGCTTCGGCCTGGTCCACGTCGGCTACGCAACCCTGACCCGCACGCCCAAGGACAGCTACCACTGGTACCGGGGCCTGATCACCGCGCACCGCGCGCGGACGGAGGAACGCGCACGATGAAGTTCACCGACGGCTACTGGCTGATGCGCCCGGGCGTCACCGCGCGCTACGCCACCGAGGTCGCCGACGTCCGCACCGGCGAGGACCGGATGACCCTCTACGCGCCCGTGAAGCACGTGCGCGGCCGTGGTGACACGCTCAACAGCCCGCTGCTGACCGTGGAGTGCTGGTCCCCCGCCGAGGGCGTGATCGGCGTGCGCACCACCCACCACGCGGGGTCGGTGCGCAGCGGGCCCGAGTTCGCGCTGCCCGGGGCCGAGGCGGGCGCCGGGAAGGTGCGCCGCGACGGCGACGTCGTGGAGCTCTGCGCCGGCGAACTGACGCTGCGGGTGGACACCTCCACGCCGTGGCAGCTGGAGTTCACCGCCGGAGGGCGGGTCCTGACCACGGTGGGGGAGCGTGGCACCGGCTTCGTCACCGACGCCGACGGCCGCCACCACCTGCTCGGACAACTCGCCCTGGGCGTCGGCGAACTGGTCTACGGCCTGGGGGAGCGGTTCACCCCGTTCGTCCGCAACGGCCAGGTGGTGGACATCTGGCAGGCGGACGGCGGCACCAGCAGCGAACAGGCCTACAAGAACGTCCCGTTCCACCTGACCAACCGGGGCTACGGCGTCTTCGTCAACCACCCCGGCAAGGTCAGCTACGAGGTCGGCTCCGAGTCAGTCGGCCAGGTGCAGTTCAGCGTCGAGGACCAGTCGCTGGAGTACTTCGTCGTCCACGGCCCGAGCCCCAAGGCGATCCTGGAGCGCTACACCGCGCTCACCGGTCGCCCGGCCCTGCCCCCGGCCTGGGCGCTCGGCCTGTGGCTGACCACCTCCTTCACCACCGAGTACGACGAGGCCACCGTCAACCGCTTCGTCGGCGGCATGGCCCAGCGCGGCATCCCGCTGAGCGTGTTCCACTTCGACTGCTTCTGGATGCGCGGGTACCAGTGGAGCGACTTCCGCTGGGACCCGGACACCTTCCCGGACCCGGCCGGCATACTCGCCAGGCTCAAGGAGCAGGGGCTGCGCATCTGCCTGTGGATCAACCCGTACATCGCGCAGAAGTCGGAGCTGTTCGCCGAGGGCATGCGCGAGGGCTACCTGGTGCGGCGCCCGGACGGCAGCGTCTGGCAGTGGGACCTCTGGCAGCCGGGCATGGCCCTGGTGGACTTCACCAACCCCGCCGCCACCGCCTGGTACACCGACAAGCTACGCGCCCTGCTGGACGTCGGTGTCGACTGCTTCAAGACCGACTTCGGCGAGCGCATCCCCACCGACGTGGTGTGGCACGACGGCTCCGACCCCGAGCGGATGCACAACTACTACACCCACCTCTACAACCGGGCGGTGTTCGAGCTGCTCCGCGAGGAGCGCGGAGAGGGGGAGGTGATGCTGTTCGCCCGGTCCGCCACCGCGGGCGGGCAGCAGTACCCGGTTCACTGGGGCGGGGACTGCGAGTCGCACTTCAACGCCATGGCGGAGTCGCTGCGCGGGGGCCTGTCCCTCGGCCTGTCCGGCTTCGGCTTCTGGAGCCACGACATCGGCGGCTTCGAGGGCACCCCGACTCCCGCCGTCTTCAAGCGCTGGACCCAGTTCGGCCTGCTCTCCTCGCACAGCCGGCTGCACGGCAGCAAGTCGTACCGGGTGCCGTGGGAGTTCGGTGACGAGGCGGTCGAGGTCACCCGCGAGTTCACCCTGCTCAAGCACCGGCTCGCGCCGTACCTCCAGCGCGCGGCGCAGCAGGCCCACGCCACCGGCGTCCCGGTGATGCGGGCGATGGTGCTGGAGTTCCCGGACGACCCGGCCGCCGCCACGCTCGACCGGCAGTACCTGCTCGGCGACGACCTGCTCGTCGCGCCCGTCTTCACCGAGGACGGCGCGGTCGAGTACTACGTGCCCGAGGGGACGTGGACCAACGTCCTCACGGGCGATCAGGTCACCGGCCCGCGCTGGGTGCGGGAGCGGCACGGCTTCCACACCCTGCCGCTGCTCGCCCGGCCCGATTCCGTCATCCCGTTCGGGGCGGACGACCAGCGCCCGGTCTCCGCCTGGGCCGACGGCGTCGAACTGCGGGTCCACGCCTTCGCGGACGGTGCCGAGCGCACCGTGGTGATCCCGCGCAGCGACGGCCCCGGCGAGACCGCCCGCTTCGACGTGCGCCGCACCGGCGACCGGATCCGGGTGGCCACCGACAGCCCGCACCCCTGGCAGCTGCGGATCGGCGGCCCGGACGGTGCGCTGCACGGCAGCCCCGCGGGCACCCGGGAAGCCGAACTGCCCTACCCGGCCTGAGCCCGGCCCTGACGCGAGGTCACGCGCCACCGAGCCGTGGCGCGTGACCTCGACCCCTTCCTGGAGGGTCCGTCCATGCGCGATGTCTTGACGGTGTCCTGGCGGCTGGCCATAGTGATGCCCGTTGCGGCACGGGAGGTGTCCGTGCCGTCATCACGCGCGCCCCTTCCCGGCCGGGATTGTTAGCGCTAACAAAACTCAGGCGCCGCCCCTGGACCTGACAGGCGGCAGTCCGAGCCGGGTCCGGTGGCGACGGACGGAGCCGAACCGGACCGCTCACTCCACACCCCACCCAGTGAAGGAGTTCCTCATGATCAAACCGTGGATGCACCGCCTCCGACGGGCGTTCCTGGCGGCCGGCACCACCACCGTGCTTGCCGCCGGCCTGCTCACCGCCACGGCCGGGACCTCGCAGGCGGCCACCCAGGGGCCGTGCGACCTCTACCGCGCCGGTGGCACGCCGTGCGTCGCCGCGCACAGCACCACCCGGGCCCTGTACGGCGCGTACAACGGCCCGCTGTACCAGGTCAGGCGTGCCTCCGACAACGCGACCAGGGACATCGGCCTGCTGAGCGCCGGCGGATACGCCGACGCCGCCGCGCAGGACTCCTTCTGTGCCGGTACCAGCTGCGTCATCACCGTCCTCTACGACCAGTCCGGCAAGGGCAACCACCT
>NZ_JBVHHB010000041.1:0-46026 GCF_055561295.1 Kitasatospora sp. NPDC022785
CATACCGCGATTCTGGCGTACGAAGATCAGCTCTGTTCGACCGCCCCACGCTCCACCCGGCCACCGACTTGACGGCTTGGCGCCGTGAGGTGTCTTGATGGTCCGCCCCGGAAACCTTGGTGACTCCTGGACACCTTGAGGCCCAGGAGCGACACCTTGATGGTGGCTCCGGATCCGTCGAGCTTGTTCTTTAAGGTCGGACCGGGCCAGTTTCGAGGTGCGGCACCGGGTCGCCAACCGCGCCGAGCAAATCCGTTGGCACCGGCAGCCTTCGGATGGCAAGACTGCACTGGTGAACACCCTGCCGCCGTTGCCCGGCCCGCTCCCGCTGCCAGTACCGGACCCGCGTTCCCGCGACGTCGTTCTCGACTACGCGGGCATGCACGCCCTGGTGGCCGACCTCGTTCTGCCCGGCGACGCGTCGATGTACGTCATGAGCGCGATGGAAACGTCCCGCGAGCTCATCCGGCACTCCTACTACCGGTACGAGTTCGCCACCGTCGCCGTCACGCATTCCCTGTTCGCCCTGGAGCACGTCCTTGCCGAGCGTCTGGCGATCAACGAACCACTCCAGGACCTCATCGAGCGGGCCACCGACGCAGGGCTCATCACGGCCGAACTCACCGCCGAACTCGACCGCAGCCGACTACTGCGCGACGAACTCACGCAGGGCACCGTGACAAGTGCCGCCCTCGGCCCGGCCAGGGCCATCGCCATGGTGCGTGCCGTCCTCGATGCTGTTTCCCTCCTCCTTCGCCCACCATCCTCGGCAGACGTGGCAGCCGTCGACATGAGCGGAGCCCAGCCTGAAGACCGACTCGCCCGGCTGGGGGAGGAGCACCGGCGCGCCCCGTTCCCCGACAGCTTCCGCGGCATTGACATTGAGGGCGTGGAGCTGATCCTCCTGGACGCCGACGTCGCCGGTCTTGTCCAGAGAGAGCTGAACGGTGGGCTCGACGACAGTGGCATTGCCATCCTCTGGGCGTGCATCGCCGACCTCGACAAGATCGTGCCCCTGATCAACTCGGGGTACTGCGCCTCCTACTTCGCGAAACTTCGGACGATGGCCAAACTCGCGGCAGCGCGTTGCCTTCCCACCGCGACCTGACCCTTGGAGTCGAAAGCGGAATCTCCCTCGACCTCGTCTTCACGGTCATCAGCATCCGGGCGACCAGCGGGTGGGCGTCCGCGATGGCCTGGAGGTCGCGGATGCGCTGCCGGGCGGCCCGCTCGCCGGTGTCGGCCAGGACGAACAGCAGCCGCGGGAAGACCACGTAGTGCTGCTGCCAGGCCGGCAGGGTTGCTCTGCGCGCCGGCGGTGCGCAGCCCTCTCTGGGGGTAACCCCGTGGTGCGAGGCGGGTGGAGTCCACTTTGTGCAGCTCGGCGCCGGGTGAGGTCAGAGTGGCGGGTGCAACAGGTATGGCGCCAACCGTCGTTCGGATGGCCTGGCGCGTCAGCCGGTGGGTGTGCTCCGCTCTGCTGCCTCGCGGGCGTCAATGAGCTCGTCCAGGTGAGTTTCGGCCCATGCGCGGACCACGCCCAGTAGATCGAGGAGACTCCGGCCGAGCGAGGTCAGTTCGTACTCGACGTGGCGGGATGGTTCGACATGGACGGTGCGGATGACGTAGCCGTCACGTTCCAGGGTCCGGAGTGACTGGGTGAGGACCTTCGGCGTGACGTTCCGCAGCGGTGTTCGTAGTTCGGAGAACCGCCGTGGGCCGTCTTCAAGACACTGGATGATCATCCCGGCCCACTTGTCACCCACCCGGATCGGCATCAGCTCAGAGGGGCAGAGCGGGTCGAACATGTCCGGGTCCAGAGGCTTTGTCACAGGGGCCACGGTAGTTCGGTATCCAGGAGGTAACCATGGGTCCGGCTACTTTGCGGAGTCAGCAGGCAGAGCTTGTCGAGACGAAGCGAGGTAGCCGCATGGGCAAGATCATTGTTTTCGGCGCAGGTGGCCGTGCTGGACGGGCAGTTGTCGCCGAGGCGGTCCGGCGCGGGCACCATGTCACCGCGGTCGTCCGGGATCCGGACAAGTACCGGGATCTCGAAGGGGCGGGAGTCCGCCTGCTCGTCGGTGATGTCACCGACGCCGACTCCGTTGCGGACCTCGCGAACGGGCAAGACGCTGCGATCATGGCTGCCTACGACCCTGGCGCCCAGGCTGACGTGTTCTTCAAAACCGCTGCGCAAGCGCTCTCGGACGGGCTGCCGAAAGCCGGTGTGGGCCGGTTGGTCGTCGTCGGCCTGGCGGCCGTTCTGGAGACCACCGACGGGACGCCGTTGATGGACAGCCCCGGCTTTCCGCCGGAGTACCGGCCCTTCTGCCTCGCTCATGCAGCCGGGGCAGGTGTGCTGCGCACCTCGACTACCGCGCTGGACTGGCTGATCGTCAGTCCAGCGGGCGACTTCGATCCTGACGGGACGCGCTCTGGGCGCTACTCCACCGCTTCCGCCGACGCTGCCAGCCGCATCTCTCACCACGACTTCGCAATCGCCTTGCTCGACGAGATTGATGAGCCTCGACATCACCGCACTCATGTAGGCGTTGAGACGGCGTGAACCGGGCCGCCGCCGCGACAGCCGTCGTGCCGTGGCGGCTTCAGGGACCCGTGCACGGTGGGACATCGCAGATCAACCGCGTTGGTTAAGGGCTCTTGCCAGGTCCCGGTTGGCCTCCCGTGCGGCATCCAGGTCGGACCGAGCCTCTTCCAAGGCCTCCGTGTCCCGGCCTTCGCCGTAACGGTGGTAGACCTCGGGCAGGAAGTCCAGCGGCGCGCACTCGTCGCCCGCCTTCCGGGCGCCGGCCACGAACGCGGCCTGGGTGCGGGTGACGGCCAGGATGTGCCCGACCCGCAGCCGCGCCTCGGGTGGCGCGCGGTTTCTTGATCGGTTTCTGTTGGGTGGGATCGCTGTGCGGGGTTCTGGCCTGTGGGTATCGGTGACGGGTCGGGAATCGTGGGTTGTCTGAGATGTCCTGGGGTTGCTTGCTGGTCTGTCGGTAGCCCCACAGGTGGGCGACGTGTGGTTTGTCGGGGTTCAGCTGGTGCGTGGGTGGTGGATCCAGGTCCACAGGAGGTCGCCGGGTGGGGGTGCGAGGCGTTCGAGGCGGAGCTGGTGGGCGGTGTGGGTCGGGAACGCGGTGATGGCGGGATGGGCCTGAGGCGCGGGGCGTTGTCGTGGCTGCCGGGGCAGGCGTGCGGTGGCCAGGACACGGGCGAGAGTGATCGTCTCGGGGTAGGTGACGAGTTCTCGCGCGTACGGGGCCCAGGACTGTGTGGTCGGTGTGGCGTGGGGGTTGGCGTCGGCGAGGTAGTGGAGCCGGTGCTGCCGGCGTGCGGCGCGGTGGGTCTGCTGGTCCTACCAGCGGGTGGTGATGGCGCCTGCCCAGCTGGGCGCCGCGGCGGCGCGCGGGTGGCGGATCAGGCGCTGGTGGTCGCGCCAGGCCTGGCCGAGTTCGGGCAGGGCGGCGGTGGTCAGGCTGGTGTCGGGGCCGTGGCTCCAGTGGTGGTGGCGCGGGCACAGGGTGCGGTGCGCGGGCGGGTGGAGGTGGGCTAGGTCGGCGGTTCCCCGGGTGTGGCGCAGGGTGCAGGCAGGACACGCCCGCACGGGCTGCTCGCCTCTCTCCAGCGGCTGCCAGGCGGCGGTGGCGGCCGTGTCGGGTGCCGACACCTCGCCGGGCCCGGACCCGGCGGTGGGGGAGCGGCGGCCGGGCCCGGCCACCACGGGGATTCCGGAGGGGTCCACAACGACGGGGCCGTTCAGGGGAGTTCGTGTCGAGTGCCGTCGGCGACGGCGTGGAGTTTGTCGGGGTTGGCCACGTTGTGGATGGCCGAGATGCGGCCCTCCGGGTCGAAGTCGAAGGTCATCGTGGCGACCACCCGGTCCGGGCCGTGGAAGACCACGCCCGGGCCGCCGTTGATCCAGGTGAGCTCTGCCCGCATCTGACCGGGTTCGATGCCTTGGTAGGTCGCGGTGCCGAGCGCGGCGAACCATCCGGCCACGGTCTCCAGGCCGATGACCGGCTTGAGGGCCTGGCGGACCTTGCCGCCGCCGTCGGTCCACAGCGTCACGTCCGGGGAGAGCAGTTCCATGAGGGTGTTGATGTCGCCGCCCGTCGCTGCCGCGAAGAACCGCTCGGTGACGTCGCGTTGGCGGGCGCGGTCCGCCCTGAACCGGGGCCGGCGGGCCTGGACGTGCTCGCGGGCGCGGTGCGCGGCCTGCCGGACCGCCGCCTCCGAGCGTTCCACCGCCTGGGCGATCTCCGCGTAGCTGAAGGCGAAGACCTCCTTCAGGACGAACACCGCGCGTTCCAGGGGGCTCAGCGTCTCCAGGACGACCAGCAGAGCCATGGAGACCGAGTCCGCCGTGGCGACGCCGTCGGCGGTGTCCGGGCCGGTGAGGATCGGCTCGGGCAGCCACGGCCCGACGTAGGTCTCGCGCTGGTGGCGGGTCGAACGCAGCCGCTCCATCGACAGGTTGGAGACGATCCGGGTCAGGTAGGCCTTGGGGTCGGCGACCTGGGAACGGTCGGCCGCCGACCACTTCAGCCACGCGTCCTGGACCACGTCCTCGGCATCGACGGCGGAGCCGAGGATACGGTAGGCGACGGAGAAGAGCAGGGTGCGGTACTGCCGGAAGGCGAGCTGGTCGGGGCCGGCCGGTTGCGGATGGGTCACTTGGCGCTCCTGATGCGGGTGTAGCGGCCGCCGTGCGGCCAGAGGGCGCCCGAGGCGGGCATCTTCTTCATGCGGAGAAAGGTCGGCCACGGCGCTGCGGTGACCGTCTCCTTGTACTTCGCGGCCCGCTTGCCGGTCAGCACGATCCGGCGCGGGCTGTCGTCGGGGTGGGTGAACTGCACGACGGCGTCGCCGCGGCCCAGGCTGACCGGGGTGTGGTAGTAGCCGAAGCGGAAGGGCTTCGGCTCCTTGCCGGCCAGTACCCGCAGGATCGACAGAGCCGCGTGCACTCCGGTGGGCATCCCGCTCTGGCAGGTCCCGTGCATCACGCCGAAACCCTGACGGATCGCCGCCGCATCGCCCACGGCGTAGACGTCCGGGTGGGAGACCGAACGCAACGCGCTGTCGGTCACCACCCGGCCGCGCTCGTCGACGGTCAGGCCCGCGGCCGCGGCCAGCGGGGACACGCGGGTGCCGCTGGTCCACAGCACCGCGGCCGCCTCGATGCCGGAGCCGTCCGCGAGCTCGACACTGTCCGGCAGCACCTTGACCACCTCGACGCCGCTGCGCACCTGCACGCCGAGCCGGGCGAGCGCCGCGTCCAGGTAGGCCTTGGCCTTCGGGTGCATGCTCGCGCCCGGCTCCTGCCGGCCCAGCAGCACCACCTGGAGTTCCGGGTGCCGCTCGGCGATCTCCGCGGCGGCCTCGATGCCGGTGAGACCGCTGCCGCCGACCACGACGGTCCCGCCGTCGAGCCGGGCCAGCCGGTCGGCGAGGAGGGCGGCGTCCTGCGGACTGTTCAGGGTGTAGGCGTGGTCGTCCACGCCGGGGACGGCGACGGTGTCCGCGATGCTGCCCAGGCCGTAGACCAGGGTGTCGTAGCGCAGGATGCGGTCGTCGTCGATCCGGACGGTCTTTGCCTCGGCGTCCACGGCGGTGACCCAGCCGCGGACGAAGCCGGCCCCGGTGCCGTCCAACAGTTCCGGGACGTTCATCTCGGCCGTCTCCTGGCCGGTGGCGGTCATGTGCAGCCGGAGCCGCTCGGTGAAAGTGTCGTAAGGGTTGACCAGCGTCACTCGCAGGTTCCCACGCTTCCTTGTGCGGGCCGCCAGCTGGATCGCGGCGGAGAGCCCGGCGTAACCGGCGCCCAGGACCAGGACCTCGTGCTGCTGCGCTGCTGTCGCGTTCATCGTTCTACTGCCTCTTTCGTGTCGACCGTTCCCGCCGTGCGGACGACCACCAGACGCAAGCTGCCCTTCCGTTCGTGACATGGGAATGATGTGACCCGCGTCACCTCGCGAAGAGAGAGTGGCCGCGCACGGCATCAGCACCGTCGTCGGCGGCGAACCGGAGGCGCGAACGGGCCTGCGCCGCCTCTACGGCGCCCTCACCCGCGCCGTCTCCGGTCGCGCCGTCCTGCACGCGGCACCGCTGCCCGAGCACCTGGTCCAGCGCCGCCGGTACGGAGTACCCGCGCCGCGGCTCAGCTCGGCGCGTTCATCGGGACACCCTGGAGCACTGCGGCCACCTCAGGGGCGCGGACCAGGGCTTCGAGGTCGTCCAGTGGGGCCGGGCCGACGTCGTGGCCGCCGCCGCTGGGAACACCGCCGAGTCCGAACACCTTTCCCTGCGGGGTGGCCAGCGTGACGCCGGTGACCGGGTTCGTGGTGCCCTTGCTCAGCCAGCCGGTCGAGCCGTCCGAGAGGGTGACCGATCGGCAGTCCGCGAAGTACGCCCGCCCGGCAGGCCCGGCCGCGTCGCAGGGGCTGCGCGGATACGTCCCGGCCGGGAGTGGGTTGCCCATGACGGCCGCGACCGCCACGGTGCCCCCGTCCTCACGGACCAGCTCGAAAGTGGTCGGGCCGCTGCCGTCGACGACGTTCACGTAGCCCGCCGGAAGGTTCGCCCGCAGCGCGGCGAGCATCCGGTCGTGCCACTTGTCGAGCTGGTGCATGCCGTCCTGGCGTACCGGCCTGCCCGTGCCCCCGGCCGCCGGCCCCACCGACGTCGGGCGCGATCCCACCGCTACCACCGTGCCCGTCCCGCACAGCGCCAGCACGGCCAGCGCGCCCACCCCGACCGCCAGCCGCCTCCTGCGGCGCAACCTGCGACCGCCTGTCCGCACCTCGTCCAGCACCGGCGGCGGGTCCGGCTCCGGCTGCGCCAACACCTCCTGGAACAGGGCGGCGGTCATCCGGTGGACCTGCTCTGCGTCGTTCTGCGATGTCATGCCTCTCTCCTCTCCCCGCGTCAGATTGCGGCGATCTCGCTGAGCGACTCACCGAGGATCGCCCGCAGCTGGGCCAGGCCCCGGTGTGCGTCGGAGCGCACGGCTCCGGTGCTCACGCCGAGGATCGCCGAGGTCTCCTCGATGCTCTGGTCCTCCCAGTAGCGCAGCACCAGGACGGCCCGGTAGCGGGGCGACACCTGGGCCAGCGCCGCCAGCAGCGCGAGCCGTCGGTCGTTGTCCGGCCCGGCCGCGGCCTGCTCCGGCAGGTCCAGGCCGGTGAGTTCACCGCTGGAACGCCGGCGCCGGCCGTCGATGTAGGTGCGGGTCAGCGTGGTACGGGCGTAGCCCGCCGCGGACTGCGGGTCCCGCAGCCGCGACCAGCGCGCGTACAGCTTGATCAGCGTGGCCTGCACCAGGTCCTCGGCCCGATGCCAGTCCCCGCACAGCAGATACGCCGTGCGGCGCAGCGCCGCGTAGCGCGCCGCGACGAACTCGTCGAACTGACTCTCACGTTCCGGTGACATCCGATCCCGGCCCCCTGCCCCGATTCGCGGCGCCGTCGTACCGGCGCCACCAGTAGTCACGCATCGGGCCGCGCGAAATGTTGCGCCGAACCCCGCCCGTCAGCCGCCGATCAACTCGCGCCACTTCGCGGCCTTCACGGGCGCCGCCACGCCCGCCCCAGCCGCCGCCCTCGCGGGCCGCGCCATCGAAGCCGCGCCATCGAAAGGGCGTACCGGCTCTCGTCGGGCAGCCAGTAGCGCCTGCGCTGGATGTTCTAGATGAAAACAGATTTCATTCTTCTATGGTTCTCGCCACCGCTCCTGGAGGACGTCATGGCCCGCAACGAAGTGCGCCCGCGCCGCGATGCGCGAAGCGAACAACCGCTGGCAGGCGATGACCCGTTCGTCCCGTTTCCCGCGCGGGGCAGCCTGCCACACCACGGTCCTCGGCCCACCGCAGTCGGTCCTCCTCCACAGGATCGGCGACCTCACCTGCACGGCACGGCAGTGGGCGCGCGGCCGTCGACGCCGTCGCCTGGACCCGCGACAACGCCGACTCGGACACCTCGTCTGCCGCGCCCAGCGCCCCTGGCGCCAGCGCCCACGCCCGCACCGGCAACTGCCCGCGTATCAGCAGACAGCAACAGGAGAACCATCAGCGCCCTGGCCGATGTGGCCCGGCGACCACAATGCGACCACCAGGTGACGCAGCAACAGAAAGAGCCCCGGACGAAGACTCATACGTCACCCTCTCATAGTGGTCACGTGTCTCAGCCTGGTCGTGGTCGGGCGGGCGCCCCAACGACACTGGACCGCACATCGGGCCGGCCGGTGCGCTGCCCTGGGGGGCTCCTTGCCCTGCCAGGACAGCGCGGTTCGGCGCTGCGCGGCTCGTCCGACGCTGTCGGGACCTACAGCGCCGAGAGGTTGCCGGCCAGATCGTCCAGGCCCAGGGAGCCCTGGGAGAGGGCCTTCATGTGCCAGGTCTTGAGGTCGAAGGAGGGGCCCTGGCGCCGCCGGGCGGCTTCGCGGCCTGCCAGCCAGACGCGTTCGCCGAGCTTGTACCCGATGGCCTGGCCCGGCCAGCCCAGGTAGCGGTCGATCTGGCCGCCCCGCTCCTCGGCCGAGGCGCCGTTGTAGGTGGCCATGAACTCCGCGGCCAGGGCCGGGGTCCAGCGCTCGCCGGGATGGAAGCCGGAGTCGGCGGGGATGGCGAGCCGCAGGTGCATCCCGATGTCGATGATCACCCGGATGGTCCGCAGCATCTGCCCGTCCAGGAAACCCATGCGGTAGCCGGGTTCGGCGAAGAACCCCAGGTCGTCCATGAGCCGCTCGGCGTACAGTGCCCAGCCCTCGATGTTGGCGCTGACGATGCCCAGCGTGGCCTGGTAGCGGCTCAGCCGGTCGGCTACGGCGACCCACTGGGCGAGCTGCAGGTGGTGGCCTGGCACGCCCTCGTGGTACCAGATGCTGACGAGCTGCCAGGTCGGGAAGGACTCCCGGCCGAGTGTGGGCAGGTAGGTCCGGCCGGGGCGGCTGAAGTCGAGGCTGGGGCCCGAGTAGTAGGGCCCTCCGACGCTGCCCGCGGGCGCGATCAGGGACTCGACCTTGCGTATCGGTCCGGTGATGTCGAAGTGGCGGCCGTCGAGGGCATCGATCGCCCCGTCCATGAGCTGCTGCAGCCAGTCGCGGATGCCCTCCTCGCCCTTGACCGCGTGGCCGTGCCGCTCCAGGTGGCGCATGGCCTCCAGCGGAGTCGAGCCGGGCAGGACGCCGGCGGCCGCGGCCTGCATGTCGGCGAGAGTCCCGTGGAACTCGCTCCAGGCCCAGTCGTACGCCTCCTCCAGGTCGAGGTCGGCGCCGGTGTTGTAGCGGGCGGCACGCAGGTAGCGCTCGGGGCCGACGGCGTCCGGCGTGCCGGCGGCGGCGGGGGCGTAGGTGTCCCGCATCCAGTCCCGGAACTCCGCGACCGCGGCGGTGGCTCGCAGGGCGGCGGCGTCCAGTTCGGCGCGGAGCGACTCGGGACCGCCCGCGACGAAGCCGGCGAACCAGCCGGCGCCAGCGCCCGCCTGCGGTCCGGCCGCCCGGTCTGCCGTTCCTCCGGTCCAGGCGGTGAGCTGGCCGATGACCACGTCCACCTGGCGCGGGGCGGCGAGCAGGTCGCGGGAGATCCCCTTGGTGAGGGTGGCCCGGTAACCCTCCAGCGCGCCGGGGAGATTGCGCAGTCGCCCGGCCACGGCCGCCCAGTCCTCGTCGGTGGCGGTGGGCATGAAGGTGAAGATGTCCCGGACCTGGTGGACGTGGGCGCCGATCGCCCGCAGCTGGCGGTAGTTGTCACCGGCGTCGTGGACGGCGAGTTCGGCGGTGAGTCGCTCCCGCAGCAGCCTGGCGCAGGCCAGCTCGGCGGGATCGGTCGTCACCGGGGCGGCGTCGAGTGCGGCGAGGGAACGGCGTGCTATCTCGGCGTGGGCCTCGAAGCCCTCCGGCGAGAGGTCCGGCTGCCGGTCGTCGCCGGGGTGCAGGCCCAGCCATGCGGATTCCAGCGGGTCGTGCGCTGCGACCTGGTCGAGGTAGCTGTCGGCGATGGCGCGTGGGGTGGTCCGTTCATCTGACATACCAGCATCATGACGCACTGTCATCCTGAGCAGCCAGGAGCGGTCACTGTGCTCGTCCTGTCCCCACGCACCCCCGTTCCGGAACGGGGGGACCGCTCGGTTGTGACGTGGTTCCTGGCCGCCTGGCTCCGGCATCCGGGCTTCCATCTGGTCAAGTGACGGACTCGGCCGCTCTCGGCCCGCGGCTCAGGTCGCGCCGCGCCGCAGCCACGGCGACGCGGTCAGCACGCCTGCACGGTACCGAGCAGCCAGCTTCGATCCGGGTGGGTGCGCCACGAGGCGCCATGACGTCGAGATGTCCGGGGCGCTTCCTCCGAGACCCTCCTCGTCCGCGCCTTCGTCCAGGCCGCTCGGGACCATCTCGACGGCCGCCCCTGCATGCGAGCTCGCTGGACGGGGCGAGCGCGGCGCGGCGGAACCCGGTGCGCCGGCAGCAGCGCTCTCAACGGCGGGCTTGCGCCGCCCTGCTCGCGAGTGTGTCGACGGCTTGCTGGAACTGGCGTCGCCAGCGTGAGGCGATCATCGGCTTGGTCAGGCCGATGACCGTGCCGTCGAACACCTCGGTATTGCCGATTCGGGTTCCCCCTCCAGGGCGCGCGGTGAAGGTCCACAGATGGCAGGAGCGCACCCCGTTGGCATCGCCGGACCAGGAGGCGCGGCGAGCGGACTCGGCGATGCCGACGGTGACGTGGTCGGTGGTGGTTCCGGCGGGAAAACCGAGGCGGAGAGTCTGGTCGAAGGTCGCACCCGCCGCGAATCCGGGCGGTCCGGTCCATTCGGTGCCCTGGTGCAACGGCGACCAGGACGGCCAACTGCCCAGATCGCTCCAGAGCGCCCAGATGTCCTGCGGGTCGGCAGGACTGTCGGCTGTCGCGGTGACGATGAGCGTTTTCCAACCGGGCTCGGCTACCCCGACCCCCTCCAGGCAGAACTGGACATCCGGGTGAGCGGCTGGGTTCTGGCTCGTCATGCTCGACTCCCTCGGGTACATTATCTCGGAACTCAGATACAACATCCTGGTCGCGGAGGCAGTGCGGTGTCAACAGATCCAGCAGAGGCAGTCAGCGCGACGTTGGCGGCGAATCTGCGGGCCGGAAGAAGAGAGCGCGGCTGGCGCCTGGAAGACCTCGCCTCTCGCAGCGGAGTCAGCCGCGGCATGCTCCAGCAGATCGAAACGGGGCAAACCAATCCCAGCATCGCGACGGTCGCCCGCATCTGCGCCACACTCGGGATCTCCATCGGACAACTCGTCGAACCGCCCGACGATCTCGGCCACGTGACGACCGCCGCCGACATCGACGTCCGGCGAGCCGGACGTGCCAGCGAGGCGAGGCTGCTCATCAACGACGGCCAAGCTCCGTTCGTCGAACTGTGGGATTTCGTCATCGCGCCGAACGACGAGATCAGCTCACACGCCCATCCCGCCGGCACTCGCGAGTTGATCCACCTGCATCAGGGAGAACTCGACGTCGAGGTCGGCGGAGCCTCGTTCCACGTCCCGGAAGGCGGGTCGGTACGCATCCGAGGCGACCGGACCCACGTGTACCGAAACCCGACCGCTCAGCCGGTCCGGCTCACCATGACCGTGGTCTACCTCGGCAACCAGGACCCGCGCTACACCCGGCCAGCCCTATGACACGGTCCTCTTACTGATCATTTCAAAATGAGTTCGGCTCAGGGGCTTGGCAGTTGAGGTGGCCGGGCGGCAGAGTGCTGCACGTGTCGGATGATCTTGTGCCTGATGACCTGTGGGAGCGGGTGGCTCCGCTGTGCCGCCACGTCCGCCGCGACGCCACCGCTACCCCGGCCGGCTGCCCGCGGACGACCGTGCCGCCCTGCGCGGCATCGTCTACGTGCTGTGCAAGAGCGTGAGCTGGCGGGATGTACCCGCCGAGCGGACCGGCTGCAGCGGAGTCACCGCCTGGCGGCGCCTGCGGGACTGGACCGAGGCCGGCGTGTGGCCGCGCCTGCACGAGGTCCTGCTCGGCGAACTGCGGGCGGCGGGGCTGTTGGAGATGGACGACGCCGCCATCGACGGCTCGCACATCAGGGCACTCAAACGGGGGCTCACACCGGACCTTCGCCGGTCGACCGGGGCCGGCCGGGCAGCAAGCACCACGGTGGCGGTCGGCATGGCGCCGGGGGGCGGGGTCAGGGGTTGGGGCCGAGACGGGATCACGCCCTCCTGGCCCTCGTCCAGGCCGTCCTGCTGTACCCGCTGCGCCCGGTCCGTCGTCTCAGCCGGCCGTTAGGCGCTTGACCCCACCGGTGTTCGGGACCAGGAGCAGAGGCGCGTCGCCCCCCGGCGGTTCACCGCCCGTACCAGGATCAGCGCGTCCCATCGGCAAGAGCTCAAGGACCGAATCGAGGCTGCACGGCGGCTGCACGGCTACCAGCAGAAGCCGCCGGCCGGGACCCCGAGCAGCGGACGAGGGCCCGGACCAACTCAGCGCTGAAACCTCGGAGGGAATTGCCGTCTGGATTGCGCTCTCCCCGGAACCGGACGGGACGGTCACCCTCACCATGTCCGTCAGCGGCGCTGACGTCGCGTACGCTCCGGACTACGCCCGCCCGCTCTCGCCCCTGACACCGGACACCGAGGACCCCTACTGGTCGCACTGAGCCGAGCACATCCCCCAGGACGACAACATCACCAGCACCGAGCTCGAGCGGCCTGTCAAGGCCGGGTGCCCTTGGCGGGTGGTGTTGCGGCGTTCTCCGGGCTGGCCGGTGCGGGGGTGTGCGATACCAGGAGCCGTGGAGCCCCGGAGCGGGGCCGGACGGGGAAGACGGTGGATCCGATGCGGGTCGGCGAGGCGCGGGAGTGGACCGGCGAGGCGGTGGTGGGTGCGGTGCGCGCCGGCTTCGCGTGGGAGCACGAGCACTTCCGGTAGGCCAAGCACCCGGCACCGGAACCGGCGTTCAAGGCCGGGCGGGAGCGCGCCGGGCACGCCTCCTCCCGCGTGCCCGAGGTGCCCGCGGGGCGCAGGCGTCATCGATCACGGTCGCGGCCCGAGTCCTCGGGCCGCGACCAGCGGTTGATCAGGCGGCTCCTAGCAGGGGCTGAGCCAAAAGACCCAGCCCCAGGGGGCGGCGGAGTCCGAGCTGTAGCCGCCGGGCGACGTCCAGCCGAGGTTGCGGTTCGAGTCGTAGAACTTGGCGTGCAGGGTGGCCCGTTGGTTGTTGATCCACGAGCCGGTCCCGGACCAGGGAATGGACACCAGGTAGTTGCACGTGAAGAGCGTCAGGACGTCACCGGTGTAGTTGGGGCCGCTGTAGGCGCACACGTACGTGTACGGGCAGGAGGCGGCCAGGCTCGTCGCGTCACCCGCCGCTGGGACGCTGCGGGCCTTCTGCTCCCCGGGGAGGGCGAGCAGCAGCTCCCCGCCGTTCAGGGCGATCTTGTTGGCCGAGACCTGGGTGCCGCCGGTGGTGGCCAGGTAGGCGTCGACGCGCTCCTGGAGGCTCTTCGCCTGGGCGTCGGTCAGGCCGAGGCCGTGGGCCTGGGCCGAGAAGTCCGGGGTGGTGGCGGCGCCGGCCGCACTCGCGGTGCCCACCAGTGCGAGGAGGGTCATGACCAGCGCGGCGAGAATCCTCGCGGGCGAGCCGGAGCCGGGGGTTCGGTGCTCTGTCACGGTGTCACCTCTGGGAATCGAAGGATCGTGTCGTGTGCTGGTCACATCGTTGCCGCGCACCGGCGCCCGGGTCTTTGGCGCTGCGTGCGAACTTCCTTGGCACCGGGCGCAGTCGGCGTCCGTCATGGCCGACAACTGCCTGGACGCGGGCCGGCTGCGACCCGGATCATCTCTCTGTGTTCACGTCAACCGAAGCAGGGGCGTGCGGGTCGGCACCCGAGGCGCTGGTGTCGGTCTCCACCGACGGGGTGGTTCCACCGGACCGGCTGGAGTGGTGGAGCTGCCTGATGGAGACCGACGTCATGCCCGTGGCGCTCACCAGCGACCACGAGGGCGGCTTCCGCGGGAGTGCGAGGGCGGTCGATCTGCCCGGCGCCCGGGTGGCGGAGTTCGCGTTCTCCCCGATGTCGGCCCGTCGCGGACCGGCCCAGATCCGGCGTTTCGACCCGGAGCAGTACCACCTGTTCCTGGTGCAGGGCAGCCCGATCCAGCTGGAGCAGTCCCGCAACGTCGCCAGCCTCACGACCGGCAGCCTGGCCGTGTTCGACACCTCCCGCCCGCTGGCGGCCGACTTCTTCACCCGGGACGACCGCAGGCACCGGGTCACGCTGATGCAACTGCCCCGGACCGCCGTGCCGCTGAAGGCCGACCGGATGGAGCGTCTGCTGGGCCGTTCCCTCGCCGTCCGATCGCCCGCCGGGGGGCTGCTCGGGCACTTCCTGTCCGGCTTCCTGGACAGTGCCGGCCACGGCGGCCCGGCAGAGCTCCGCCGGACGGGCGCCATCGGTGTCGATCTGGCCGCCGCCTACTTCGCGGGCCTGCTCGACGCACGCGACGCGCTGCCCGTGGAGACCCGGGAGCAGGTGCTGCTCGCGCGCGTCGACACCTTCATCGAGCACAACCTGGGAGACCCGGAGCTGTGCCCGGCCGTCATCGCCGCGCACCACCACATCTCGCTGCGCACCCTGCACCAACTGTTCCGGACGCGGCCCGAGACGGTCGCCGCCACGATCCGCCGTCGCCGTCTTGAGCGCTCCCGTGTCGACCTCGTCGACCCGCGGCTGCGCCACCGCACGATCGGGGACGTCGCCGCCCGCTGGGGATTCCGCGCGCACGCGGACTTCAGCCGTGCCTTCCGCACCGCGTACGGCGTGGCACCCAGTGATGTCCGAGGGCCCGATCCGCAGGGACCGGGCGTCGAGGGCGTCAGTCGCCGCGGAGGCGGATGAAGGTGGCGGCGGGTGGCCGGTCGGTGAGGCTGAGTTCGACGTGCAGGGGGTAGGGGTGGTGAGAGGGTGGTCGGGGTCGCGGCCGGGGGAGCCGAGGAACGGGCGGACGGCCTCGGCGACCTCGCGGGCCTGGACGGGGGCGAGCCGGGGGAGGTGAGGAGGATCCGGCCGTCGTCGAGTTCGAGGACGAGCGCGTGCGGCCGGGAGGCCGGGAGGCCGGTCCGGTGACGGCGCGGGCGAGGGCGTCCAGGGTGTCGCCGCGGCGGTACTTCACCCAGGCCCGGCGGCGGGCGAGGTCAGGGCTTGAGCAGGCCAGGGAAGAGTCGGTCGAGGTCACGCCTGGCGTTGGCGGCCAGCGTCCTGGGGTCGCGGGCGGTCCATTGGTGGGTGCTGCCCACCACCTTGGCCCCGGACTCGAAGAAGCTGCCCTTGGAGGGTAGGGAGCCTGTGGAAACCCGGGCGGTGAAGGTCGGGCAGGAGGGGCGCGGGAGCAGCAGGACGGGTCCGTCGCCGAGGTCGAAGTGGTCGAGTGAGCGGGGAGCCGTGCCGCAGCTCGACCGTGGGCTGGCTGAGCGACCACGACCACAGGGCGGTGACCTCACCGGGGGTGTACGGGCGCGAGGCCGTCGATGCGGACAGCTTGACGGGGCGCCCCGTGGCCATCTCCGGGCCGATCACGGCCTCACGAAGCCGCAGCAACCGCGAGCGGTAGTTGCCGCGCGTCGCCTCCCCTGCCGTGGGGCAGCCCACCAGCACGAACCGCTCGATCACCTCCCGCGACAGCCAGCACTGCGCGCTCGACGCCATGCCCTGCCCATCGGCGAACACTGCGAGGCGGGCAAGCGGGCCCAGGAGCTCGCGTGCGGTGTAGGACAGCAGCGGTTCCGCCTCCTTGACGATCCGGCGGACCTCTGGAGCCAGCCGGGGCCAGGACGACGGGGCGGGACGCGGGGTGTAGTTGTCGATGTAGCGGGAGATGACGGACCGCCACTGATAGAAGCCGGCAGGAAGGTTGCTAACGGACTCGCACGCTAGTGGATTAGCACCCTTTGCCGGGGCGGAACCAGTGGATCGGAGTGGGAGAGACTGGACGACGTGCCTGGAGACTCTCCCCGCGCGCTCGCCCCGCGCGCCTTCGTCCTCACCGGGACCTGGCCCGATGCCGCACTGGCCGAGCACCACGGTGCCCGCGTCGCCCAGGCCCTCGCTCGCCGCCTCGCCACCGTCATGAGCGACCGCGGCATCAGCGCCAACCGGCTCGCCCGCGACTCCGGGATCAACCGGCAGACCATCGCCAACGTCCTCGCCAGCTCCGGCTGGCCGGACCTGTTGACCATCGCCAGCCTTGAACGCGCCCTCGAAACTGATCTGTGGCCCGGACGCGCGATGTGACCCGCTTTCTTTCTGGGTCCTTGATGGCTTCGGCCAGTGGTAGGTCAGCAAACATAAGCCTGACGCTATCCAATCGGGAATCAAAAAACCGAATCCGACAGCCAGGTCCCACTCGAAAGAAGTAGTACAGGGGTAAGGAAACGCCAGGTGGTCAACCGTGGTCGGGAGGACATACCCCTCGATTATGTGCGCGCCAGGAATGTCCGGAAATTCGACGGGAGGTAAGGAAAGGAAAGTCTCCGGAAAGCCTGTCAGGCCCAGGCGCCGCCCCGTTGCATGCATGCCTGTCGCGAGCCGTTGATCCCTTGCTACTGAGGAAACCTGCCGGGCAAGCTTGCTTGGTGATCGACCCGTAGTCAGGACCACGGGTCGTCGCAGTCTCCGATGTCTGTCATGTCGGGGTCCAACATGCTGCGCAGGCAGCGGTGGAGGCTGCTTCCCCTAGCGGTTCCCACCGCGCGCATCCACGGCAGCGGCGCCATCAACCGGGCTGTCTCACCGGTGGCGAGATCGTCCACCGTGGCGCGTAGCTCGTTCGGGACCGGCAGATCGGTGAGGCATAGCCACCCCAGCGCGGCGCTCACGCGTACCTCGGGCGGTCGTGCGGGGTCGGACCAGCAGGCCCGCATCCACACCATCGTCTCCAGGTCCTGGTGTGCCCGGGCCAGTTGCGCGATTGCCAGGACCAAGCCCGCGCGTACGGCCGGGTTGTGCTCGGCGAGCAGGCGGGAGCGGAACACGGCAAGGACGTCTTGCGCGCGGTCGGAGGCGGCTGCCAGCACGTACGCGGTGGCGATGCGCACTGCGTGGTCGGGGTCGTCGAGCAGGGGCAGAAGAAGATCGGTGTCCGCGGCGATCGCGCCGCGGGCGGCCTGCACCGACCAGTTCTGCAGGTAACCGGTGACCTCGAAGGACCATTCGTCATCGCCACGGAATCGCAGCATGTCTGCACGCGTGCAAACGCCCTGGTGCCGCATGCGGGCTGCCTCGCCCACCACGGTCAGGGCCTCGGCGCGGTAACCGGCCTCCGGACCGGTACCGATCCGAATCAGGAAGGGCACCGCCGGCGCGACCGCGGCCCTCATGTCGTCGGCACACAGGCCGATCAGCACACCGAGCGCCCAGTCAACGGCGGCGTCGTCGTCCGAGCGCATCCGCTCCATGACCTCCCGAACCCTGCCGCCCTCCGGGAAACGGTCCCATGGCACCTCCTCTAGCAGGAACCGGTCCTTGGCCTCCGGACGGATACCCGCCACCACCGCGCGAACATCGAGGGGCCCACCTATCTGGTCGAGCGGATCCCCGTCCACGAACGCTCGCACCACCCCCCGGTACGCCGGGTCGTTCTCCCAATCCTGGCCGGTCATGGTCAGGAGCCGTCGTTGGCAGAGTGGAGAACGGCCTCGGCGATCTCGCGCACACGATCCCGGGTGATGCCCGTCCTCTGCTCGACGGCAAGGGGGTGATCGGTGGGTTCGAGCTCGATGAGGGGCCGCTGGCCGACCGGCCTCGTGTGGAGGTTGGTCTTCAGGTTGATGGTGCTGGGCGAGTAGATGGGAAGCTCGGTGGTCAGCCAGCCGAAGTACGGCTTCTCGGATTCGCGCCCTGGTGAGTCCCAAAGGTCTGCGGCGCGGGCGAAGTTCTCGCGGCTCAGGGAGACCCAGACGCCCCAGGAGAAGACGTCGCTGCCGCCGATGACCGGTATCTCGATCAGGCCCTTGACGAAGTAGTGCTGTGCTTTGATGACGCACTGATCCGACGAGAGCAGGCAGTCAGGGGCGTCGGCGAAGCTCGGGTCCCAGACGTAGGGGGCCGTTGTCGAGTAGTTCATCGGCAGCTCTGCGTGGTGCTCGCCGCAGCACGAGCAGGTGAACCCGGGATCACTGGTCATGGGCGGAAGCCTAATGATCAGATCGGACACCCAGAGCGGGCTCGGAGCGGGAAACGATCACGTACAGCGTGGGAGTGCGCTCTGCTCAGCGCCTGCGTAGGCCCTGATCAGAGGGTTTCGTCGGTGCTCCTGGAGCGCTTCAGCAGCGTGCTGGGCAGCCGCCCGCACGCCGCGCCAGGAGCGTGTTCTCCAGGCCAAACGCGGGGCCGGTGCTGGCCAGCCGAGTCGAACGTATCGACACCGGCCAGGCTGCCCAGGACGACGAAGAGCCCGAAGCCCTGGCCGGCACGTAGATCGCCGCGGCAGCGGCTCCACCAGACGTGGCCGCAGGCGTCACTCTGTGGCCACGCCTGGCTGGGTGGATGGTGCTGGGCTGGTCACCACTTCGAGGTGGTGACCAGCCCAGCACCGCCATCGCGGGTCGTTCAACCGAGGGCCACCACGGCTGCCCAGTAGGTCCGGGCGGTCCCGTGGCAGGTGTCACGTTGGATCTTGGTGGGCTGGACCGGCCAGTAGGAGGCGTCGCAGACGGCATCCATGTCTTGGAGGAAGACCTTGTCGACGCGGTCCTTGGGCGAGGGCTCGAGGCCGCTGAGGCCCTTGAACCGGAAGCTGCCCTCGCCGAGCAGCTCGCGGTAGTTGCGGTAGCCGAAGTCGTGGCGGATGCAGGCGTTGGTGAAGTCGAAGCGGAACGGCATGTCGGGGGCCGGGGAGTTGCAGACGTTCGTGGACCAGTTGAACTCGTACCGGTCGGGCGTGCCCTTTCGGTTGGCGGCGTAGGCGTTCAAGTACGCGTCGGTCGCGGCTTGCCCTGTTTGCACCATGTGGTCGAGGGCAGCGATCTTCTCCGCCTGGGGCGCCGGGGAAACGGGTGCGCCGGCGGCGGCCCAGTTGTTGTGCTTGTCCCAGGTGTAGCGGTACAGGGCGGCCCCGTCGGGGGTGATGCCGTAGAGCTGGCCGCCGGAGCTGGTGAACGCGGATCCCGGCTGGCCGATCTTGTTCCACGTCCCGCTGCCGTTGTGCTTGTGGATGTCACCGGTTCGGGAGTCGACGGCGAAGAGGGTGTCGGAGGCGATGATCCGCTCGGTGCGCACTGTACGGACGTTGGTCCAGGCACTGGCCTTGCCGTCCTTGCCGTTCCACTGCCAGACACCGGAGTGGTCGGGGGAAAGGCCGTAGAGGTTCTCGTCGGTGACGGCGAACTCGGCGCCGGGCTGACCGATGACGCTCCACTGGTTGGCGCTGCCGAGGTAGCGGGAGATGTTGCCGGTGTCGCGGTCGGTGGCGAACAGCGGGCTGTCGGACGGCTTGGTCAGCGCGGCGGGGCCCCGCTGCTTCATCGCCGGGGTCACGCCCGTGTAGGTGTAGAGGTGGGCGGCAGGGGAGCCGACCTTGCGCCAGGTGTCGCCGGGGCCGGTGTGCTCCCAGACCCCGGAGCGGTCGGCCGGGATCTTGTAGAGGTGCTTGTTCGTGGCGGCGAGGTCGGCGACGGGGCCGCTGATGCGGGTCCAGTCATCGGGCTTTCCGTTGTACTGGTAGACGTCGCCGGTGACCGGGTTGGTGGCGTACACGGTGTCCACGCCGGCGTAGATGGTCTTCGCCGGGCCGCCGATCCTCTGCCAGGCCGCCCGCCCGGGGCTCCACAGGTACACCGCAGAGCCGTTCTTGGGCAGGACGTACGCTCCCTTGCTGCTGGCGACGACCTTGGCCATGTTCACAGTCGGGGTGGTCTTCTTCTGGGTGGGCTTGCCACGGGTGGCGGCGTTGGCGCTCACGCTGATGGCGAGGACGGCTGCGATGATCAGCGCGATCATCCTCAGCAGGCGCACGGCCTTGCCCCGCCCGGGGCGGGGCGGGGGGCCGTCGGTACCAGTCGTGAAGTCGGGCTCGGGGTGGGTCATTTCGGACTCCTTGAATGTGTGCCGGGCAGGACGGATCAGCCGCAGCGGCTGCTGCGGAGGCGTGTCGACGGCGGGTCAGGCGAGGGTCCACCAGTGGTCGTCGCCGGGTTCCGGGTGGCAGGGGTAGACACCCAGGCGAAGACCCGGGGTGGGGTCGGCGTGTCCGGGGACGTCCAGGCACATCGGCGTCGGCGTGCCGGCGGACTTGGCGTTGACGAGCAGGAACGCGGTGCGATCGGCGGTCCAGCGCTGGAGCCACAGGTGGTTGTCGGCGCTGCTGTAGTCGCAGGGGTAGAGGCCGACCTGCGAGGGCGCCGGAGCCCCGTAGTTCGGCGGGTCCACGCACAGCGTGGATCCGGCCGGACGGAGTGCGAACCCGCTCGCGCCGCCGGTGCCGGGCACGAGGTCGACCTGCTGCAGATGCCCGGCGCCCGCGCCGCAGCGCTCCTGGACCACCGGGTGCCCCATGGTCGGTACCCCGCCCGTCGGCACGTCGACGCACAGACCGGTCGCCACGTTCCGCAGCGTCCGGCGCGGCGGCGCGGCCGGAGCCGGGGCGGGCTCGGTGGCGGAGGGGGAGGGGCGGGCGTTGTCGCGCGCCGCGGGGGCGGTGGACGGTGCCGGTTCGGGCGCCGGCTGCGCGGACGACTGAGTCGGGGCCGGCAGGGACGGTACCGGTTCGGGCGTCGGCGGCACGGAGGGCGATGCGGGTGCGGGTGGGGAGGCCGGCGCGGACGACTGAGTCGGGGCCGGCAGGGACGGTACCGGAGCCGGCGCGGGTGTGACCGGGACCGGTACGGGCACCGACGGCGCGGGAGGTACGGGCGGCGGGGGAGCGGGGTTGTCGGTGATCTTCCGGTACCTGAGGGGGACGTACGAGCTCGTGGGATGGCCGCCGATCTTCGGGTCGCCGCGCCGCGCCGTCGCCGCAGAGGTCGGCGTGCGGCTGTTGCTCTCGGAGTAGTACCGGAACTCGCCCTTGGCCTTGTCCGTCCACCCGGCGAACAGGATCGCGTGCCCCTTCACGCCGCCGATGTCGAGCGCGTCTCCGGGTTGCAACTGCTCCCAGGTGATCCTGTCGGCGACCGAGAACAGGCCCGTGGTGTCGTAGCTCTCCTTCAGCTGCCAGGCCATCGAGACGAATCCGGAGCAGTCCTGCCGGTACCCACTGCCGGTCGCGCTGTCGCTCCACCAGCGCACCCAGCTGTAGCCCACCCGCTGCTCGGCCCAGTGCCGGGCGCGGGCCAGGACCTGGTCGCGGGTGACCGGGCCGCCGGGGGCGGCGCCCTTGCCGAGGGTGCCGGTGCTGGTGGGCCGCTGAGGGCGGTCGCTGCTGTCCGCGTGGGCCGGCAGCACGCTCAGGCCGATGGCGAGCGCCAGGGCGGCGAGGGCGGCTGCGCGCCGTGGTCGGTTCATCGTGTGGGGTCCCATCCGTCGTCGGAGAACCCGCTTGCCGGGCTTGCCGGAAGCGGTGGAACACCACGCTGGAACCTGATCTGATTGTCCGTCGGGTCGCATCGGCCGGACCGCAGGTCAGCGCGCCGCAGGTTGCGAACACCGGCGAACATGCCGGATATCCGAGGAGGAGAGATGGGGAAGGCCGGCCGTCCGCCGGGTCCGCTACGGGGCCGCACCGAACAGGCCAACGCCCTCGCGCAGTTCCTGCGCGAGCTGACCGCAGAGAGCACCGTCAGCGACCTGGAGAAGCGCTACAACCTGGCCAGAAGCACCTGGAGCGAGTACCGCTCCGGCCAGAAGATCATCCCGTGGGACCGGCTCAGCAAAGTGGTCGAGCACCGCTTCGCCCAGGACCCCCGGGCCCGGCAGCTCGCCACCGACAAAGCCCGACGCCTGCACGCCGCCGCCACGTCCGCCCAGCCCGTCCCGGCCCAGCCCGTCCCCCCGTCGCCCGCCGACCCCGCCCCCGCCCCGTCCCACCCACCGGCACAGGACGAGGCAGGCGACGCCGGACAACCGGCGGACAATCCCCCCACCAGCACGGACACCGTCTCCGAACCCAACGTCGCGCCCGACCCGCTGCCCCCCGCCGAACCGACCGCTGCGCCTCCCGACGCCGTCCAGCCCCGGCAGGACGACGCCGAAGCCCTCGAGCCCGCGGCGCCGCACAGGCGCCCCCCGACACCGCTGCCCTCCGGTACCGGCCCCGCGACCACCCCCTCCATCCCCGCCGACGGGACCCCCGCTTCGGCCGCCGCCGCCCGCAGGCGAACCGCCGTCAGCGGATCGTGGTGGACCCGCTGGCGCACCCCGGTCCAGTGGACCCTGCTGGCCGCCCTGCTCGCCGCGGTCGTCATCGCCAACCAGGATCAGCACCGCGGCGGCCGGCCCGCCGCCGCACCGTCGCCGCCCAGCACCGCCGACAGCGCGGGGCCCCAGCCCATGGACGCGCCGCCCGAGTCCCCGACCGCCAGCGGCACCCCGGAGCAGCCGGCCACCAGCCCGGCACCCGAGCCGCCGGTTGTCACCCCCACCTCGCCCCCGGCGGCCACCAGCCCGGCACCCGAGCCGGCAGCCCTCGCCACCACCCGCTCGGCCATGGCCAGTAACCCCGTGAGCACCCCTTCCTCCCGCCCGTCCGCCACCTCCACCCAGTCGGCCACCACACCCCCACCGCCCGCGCCCGCCCCGGTCCCGGTGGCGCCCCCCGGCCCGCCCCGCCGCTCGCTGCGCAACCTGGCGACGAATCTGTGCGTCGACGTGCCGACAGGCGGTGTGCCGAACATGGGGCACCCGGTGGTGCAGGAGCGGTGCGGCGCGGCCGGAGAGCACCTGCAGTACTTCGACCTCGTGCCCGGCGCCGGCAACGCGAGCCAGTTCGCCCTCCGCCCGGCCGGGTCCACCCTGTGCGTGGACCCGCCCGAGCACGGGGTCCCGGCTCCCTCGCAGGTCGGCCTCTACCCCTGCGACCTCACCGACGGCGACAACCACCTGTGGCGCCTGCAATGGAACGACGCCAACGGCTTCATGCTCGTCAACGTCAAGTCCGACAGCACGCCCACGCCGATGTGCCTCGACGTCCCCGGCCACGCCGACCTCACCCCCGGCCTGCGCCTGGGCGTCTACCCTTGCCACCCGGACCCCGGCGACGACCAGTGGTGGGCCTTCACCTGACGCCGACCAGCTCCACCCCGCCCCCGGCGCCCGCACTCCCTCGCCCACCCTCGACACCGCCGCCGAGCCCTTAACTTCGTGGCATTGGATGGTGGACGCGGTGCGCTACCTGGTCGCGGGCGGCATCACCTGGCGGGCGATGCCCGCGGACTTTCCCGCGTGGGACCGTGTCTACACCTTCTCCCGGCGCTGGCGGGACAAGGGTCTGGTCGCCGAGTTCCACGACCGGCTGCGGGATCGGGTCCGCGAGGCCGCCGGCCGGGATCCGGAGCCGACCGCGGGCATCATCGACGCGCAGTCGGTGAAGGCGGCCGCGTTGAGGCGCTGCCCAGGGCCTGGGCAGCCGGCAGGTGACGTCACCCCATCCCACTCATCGTCCGATCATCGACATATAGCGATGATCGCTCTAAGCTCCATGCATGACCTACCGTCAATTACAGGAGCCGACCAGGCTCGTGCTTACCGCACTGGCCGACACCCCTCGGCACGGCTACGCGATCATCCAAGAGGTGCTCGCCATCTCAGACGGGCACAGCCGCCTGAGCACCGGCACGCTCTACACCGCGCTCGACCGGTTGCTCCAGCAGGGCCTGGTGCGGATCGAGAGCGAAGAGGTGGTCAGCGGACGACTGCGCCGCACGTTCGCCCTCACCGACCAGGGACAGGACGCGCTGGCACAGGAGGCCAAACGCCTGCGGGCCGCCGCCACCGAGGCCGAACGTCGGCTGGGCGCCTTCCGTCCGCGACCCCAGGGGGCGACCTCATGAACGACGTCACGACCGGCCACGACGCCCCACGGGCGGCCCGCCTGCTGATCGGCCTCTACCCCGCCCGGTACCGCTCCGCACACGGCGACGACATCCACGCCACCTTCGCCGAGGCCACCCAGGGCCGGACACGCAGTGCGGTGCTCCGGGAGTACCGCGACCTCGCCACCCACGCCCTGCGGCTGCGGTTGCGGATCGGCCCCACGGACCCGGCCGGCCGCGTGCTGGCCGGAGCGGCACCGGTCGCACTCGCGCTCGCGGCCGGCTGCGCCCTGTACTTCCTGCTGCCCGGGCTGGTCCACCGGATCCGGGACCCCCAACCCAATCTCGGCCTCGGCCACGCGGTGCTGGCCGCGGTCCTCCAGCTGGCCCGCGCCGCACCGTGGCTGCTCGCCCTCGGGCTCGCCGTGACCGGCCGTTGGCGGGCCGCCCGGATCGCGGGCGTGGCAGCCGTTCTCCTCAGTGGCGGCGTGCAGGCCCTAAGCGGGCTGTACCCGTACTCGGCGGGTCAGCTGGCGGGCATGGCACTGGTCGGCGCACTCGTGCTGCTCGCACCGGCCGGACTCGTGGACGTCACACAGCGGGGCCGTTGGGAGATGGCCGCACTCGCGGTCGCCGTCGCGCTCCCCGCGATCGCGGCCGACCGGTACATGGCGCAGTACCTGCCGCTGCCCATGCTGGGCCTGCTGCCGATCTGGCTCGGCACCCTGACGGCACCGGCCCTGCTGAGCCGACTGGCCGGCCGACGAAGGGACCCGCTCCGGGCCGTGGGCGTCGGGCTCGGGACACTGCCCTGGCTGATGCCCATGACGGCCGTGGCCGCCTTCGACCCGCCGGCACGGCTGCGCCCGCTGCTCGAATACGCCGGAGCCTGTGTGGCCCCGCTCGGCGTGGCCCTGGCGGTGGCCGGAGCGGTCCAGCTCGCCCGGTGGGTCCGGGCGACCGGCCCGGCCTGACCTCGGCCCGGTGCGCGCTCCCTCGGGCCTGCGCACTCGGGGGCCCGGGCGGCCCGGGGGCGAGTTTGCCGCCCCGGCTCAGGTCCGCGAGGCGCCGGGCTGCTGAGCCGCTGACCGGAGTCGGGCGATCTCGGAGGGGCGGGGGCCGGGCGGCGAGCCGGTGACCGAGGCGTGGGACTGGCACCGCCCGCTCACCGGCACCGAGCAGACGGCTGGCTGGGCGGTCGGCCTGGACATCAACATGGCGTTCCTCGCAGCCGCCGGCCGCCTGGTGCTGCCACTGTCCGGACCGGTCCACGAGCTCAAGCCCGCCTTCGACCCGAAGATCCCCGGCTTGGCTTTGTTCACGAGATTCGACAGCGTTTGTTCACGACTTCGGACAGCACCCCGGCTGCCGTCGTTCGATTCCAGGCGGGGTCGCCGCAGTGGCATGGAGGTGGGTCGCAGCTCCATGAGGAGGGCCCCGCATGCTGGCCGAGGGCTGGAAGGAAGGGCCTTTCCGGCGATGTCGTACAGTGCCCCTATGTGTGCAGCAGTTCTCGCGCCTCCCGTCCTCTGAGGCGGGTCGCCATCGACACCAGCGCGTAGGTAGGCCACGGGCCGCGACGCGCTGGGTGGTTGTGCCCGCAGACGCGAGTCCACGACCACCTGCTCCGTCTGGAGATTCCTTCCGTGTCGAAAACTGCTGTTGCAATGACCCCTGCCCCCGTGACGGCGCCCCGATCAGTGCGCCGCGGCCTCGCCTATCTGGCGTTAGCCGGCATCACCTGGGGCACCACCGGAGCCGCCGTGGAGATCGTCTACCGGTCCAGCGACTTCGGGCCGATGGCCGTCTCGTTCTGGCGCTTCCTGACCGGCGTGGCACTGCTGCTCGCAGCAAGCGTCGTTCGCCCGGCCCGCAAGCTGTCCAGGACGCCGCAGCCGGTGGGCCGACGTGTGCTGCTGTTCGTGGGCACCGGCGTCGGCCTGGCGGTCTTCCAGACCGCCTACTTCGCCGCCGTGCAGGACACGGGACTGGCAGTGGGCACCATCGTCACCCTCGGGGCGGCCCCGGTGTTCACCGGCGCCGGCGGGCGCCTGTTCCTCGGTGAGCGCGTCGGACGAGGCGGCCTGCTGGCGGTCTGTGGCGCGCTGGCCGGCCTGGCGATCCTGGTGCTGGGTAACCAGCAGGGTGTCGTCCACCCCGTCGGGGTGGCGATGGCGCTGTTGTCCGCCGCCGGATACGCCGTCTCCAACCTCCTGGGCCGGTGGACCGGACGGCATGGCGCCGGTGAGGACCCGTACACCCTCACGATGGGGTCCTTTGCCGTCGGCGCGGCCGTCATGCTGCCGCTCGCCTGGGGCGAGGGCCTCGTGCCGCACACCGCCCACCTGGGCCATGTCGTGCTGCTGATGCTCTACGTCGCCACCGTCACCACGGCACTCGCCTACCCGCTGTACTTCGCCGGAGCGGGCGCGGTCCGGGCAGCCACAGCGTCGGTGGTGATGCTCATCGAGCCGGTCAGTGCGGCAGTGCTCGCCGTGCTGTTCCTGGGCGAGCAACTCACCGCGGCCACGGTCATCGGCACGGTATTGATGCTCGCCGCCATCGCCGGCCTCGCCGTCGCAGAGTCCCGGCTGAACGCGACGGACTGACAAAGCGACGAGGCTGGTCAGCGTGGTCATTCCCTTGGGCTGGCCAGCCTCGTTCGGTCCGGTGACCACGCGGGCTGCAAGCCTGCGCTGTTCGAATCGCCTGACCAAGTCCTGCTGTCCGAAGTCGTGAACAAACGCTGTCGAATCTCGTGAACAAAGCCACCGGCTCCTGGCTTCGACCTCTCCCACGTCGACACCGACCCCCTGCTCCCGTCGCCGTTCACACCGGCGCTCCGGCGAGGGCGGTCTTTACGCCGTAAAGACTGCCCACCGTGCCGCGTGGGACCGGGGAACTGCCGTCACAGGCCGAAGACGTCGGCGCCGTCCAAGGGCCTGGTGTCAGCGACGATCACACCGCCGAATTGGGAGTCGGTCAGGACACGCAGACCGGCTCGGCGTAGGACGGAGCCGAGGGCTTCCTCCACGCTCGTGACGACGCCCCGAGTGAACCGGTCAACGGTGTCACCGGCGTCGGCTTCGTCGTCCAGGGCGACGAGGGAAGCGCTGGGCCTCCACTCGACCGCGACGGATCCGGCTGGCCAGCTCGCGGCGGCCGTGCCCAGCAGGGTGATGACGACGCCGGGCACGAGGTCAAGGTGCTCCTGGTCGACTTGAGAGCTCGGTCTGGCGGGAGCCTTTCCCCGGTGGCTCGACGGATGCGCCAGCCACGCTCTGGGGGTGCGGTCAGAAGTGGGTGCGCAGCAGCAGAAGGTCGAGGACTGGTCCGTCTGGTCCGGCCGTGTACGGTCCGGCGTACTCGTAGCCCAGGCGGTCGTAGAGGCGGCGGGCTGGAGTGTCACCGGGCATGGCGAGCAGTGACACCCACTGGGTGCGCAGCGCGGTGACGAGGGCGTTGTGGATGCTGGTGCCGACTCCTTGACCGTGCCAGCCGGTGCGGACGGCGAGTTCGCAGATTCCGGCCAGGGAGTCGGTGTCGCGGGCCTGGGGGGTGATGGCCGGTAGGAGGTCTTCGCCGTACCAGTAGGCGGGGGTGCAGCGGAAGCCGTAGCCGAAGCCGACGACCTGGCCTGTGGCGTAGGCGGCGATGAGGGTGAATTCGTCGCGGCGGGCGTGGCCGGTGATCTGGCGGCGGAGGGTCTCGGGGGTGAAGCCGGCCCGGGCGACGTCGTCGTGACCGGCGTGGGCTTCGGCCCAGACGTCGGCGATGGTGTCGAGCAGGGTGGCGGCGTCGCTGGCGCCGTAGCGCTGCAGGGCGAGGGGGGTGGCCGGGGTGGTCATGGTGTCCTTCAGGCAGCGTGAACGGCGGTTCGGTAGGTGCCCAGGTAGCTGGCGACGCAGGGAACGCTCTGGTGGGGCGTCAGCGCCCCGGCGATGTCTCGCAGGGAGCGCAGCAGTCGCGCGGAGTGGACGTCGTTCAGGTGGGCGAGGGTGCGGTGGCCGGCGTCGGTGACGGCGTCGAGATCGGGCCGGGCGCGGTGGGCGTGGTGCAGGGCGATGTCGGCGGTGTAGAGGGCGCGGTTGCGCGGGTGCCCGTCGGCGAACAGCATGACGGCCTGCTCGGCGCCCGCCGCTGCGCGGTCGTGCTGGCCGAGGTCGGCGCGGCACAGCGACTCCAGGCCAGCCAGCTCGGCGGGGACGAAGAAGCCGAGCCAGTCGGGGTCGGCCTCTCTGGGCCCCTTCTCGTAGAGGCGGTACGCCCGCACCATGGCGTCCTCGGTGAGGGCGCGGTCGCCCTGCAGTGCCCAGCCGCGGGCCTCGCGCATCGCCAGCAGCGCCAGCCAGCGCGGTGATCCGAGTCCGGCGGCCGCGCGCTGCGCCACCTGGGCGGTGCCGACCGCTTCGCGGGGGCGGCCGGTGGTATGGGCCAGCAGGGACATGCACGCGAAGGCGTGGGCTTCGAGCCCGGGGTCGTCGGCCTGGCGGGCGCTGGCGAGGGCCTCGGTGTAGAGGGAGCGGGCGTCTGCGGTGCGTCCGGCGTCGAGGGCGAGCCAGCCGGCGGCGACGGACAGCATGCCGGTGGCGGTGTGGAGGCGGCGGCCCAGGTTCTCGCTGTAGCGGCCCTGGGTGAGCCAGGTGTGGGCGGTGTGGAGTGCGGCGGTGGCCTGTTGGCCGAGGTCGGCGGAGCCGTGGTCGCGGTCCTGGGCGTACAGCTGCTGCTCGATCTCGAGCAGCGCCTGTAGGTGGTCCGCGGCCAGGGCCGGGCCGGCGCTGCCGGCGGCCGGTACGGCGGCGGCGAACAAGGCCATCCCGGCGCCGAGGACGAAGGTGCGGCGGATCATGGGGCCGGCTCCTGCCTGTTCCTGTTCGTCAGTCACCGCTCTCCTGGCTCTTGCCCGGTGGGCCGGGTCCTTGAAGCCGAGCTCGACCGCGTGGCGGCCGGTCACCTTGTGAAGCAGGCGCCGGTACTTGGCGCGGGGCCACGCGGAGTCGCCGTCTTCCCAGGTGGCGAGCGTGCGGACCACCAGGCCGACCGGCTCGCCGGATTCGATCGGCACCATCATCGAAACCGGCACCGACTCCTACCGCCTGGCCAGCACCCGGGGCCGAGCCGACCAGCAGGCCGCCGCCCGCTGACGGGTGGCCAGGAGACGGTCAGCCTGCAAGGACCTGTCGAGCCTTCACCAGGCGCGTTCGATGGTCCTCGATCCAGCCCGCCGGCGGGGACATGGGAAGGCTGACCGTCACCTGCGAGGACGGATCGTCGCTGATCGACACCCCAATCGCGCTGGGACTGAGCGGCTTGATCTTCAACTGGACCGTCCGGCCGGAGTTCAGCCACGAGACGAACCTGTTCCCGGCAAGGCTGTCGAGAGCCTCTTCCCACATGTCCAGGTCGAAGGACGAGATCCCTACCCGGAAGCTACCGGTGACGGTCTCCGTCGACACGGCGAACTCACAGTCCAGGAACTCACTGCCCGGGTCCGGTCGCTTCAGCACCCGCAGTGCGATGACATGACCGCTCGTCCCAGGCGGATCGGCAAGGTGGATCAGATCGTCCAGTTCGTCGTCCATCACAGCCCTCTCGCTCGATCTTGAACAAGGGCATCATTCCGCACGGCACCGACACGCCCGAAGGCGCTCTCAGTGGGCATTTGATGTGAACGGATTGCCCTTTATGCCCTAGTAAGTTCCTTACCCGGCTGGTGTGGTCTCGTCCGTTATGCGCGTGGTGAGGTTGTCGATCGAGGCGATGTGGATCACGGCTTCGGAGCTGGCCGGCAGGGGTCGCGGGCGAGGCGGCGGCGGAGCATGAGCCACCCCAGGCTTCGCTCTCTACCCGGCGAAGGACCGCAGGGTGTGACCTGTTGGCGTCTGCCCGCGCCGCGGGCCTGTTCTGCTGGGGGGCGGGGGCGACCCCGCCCCTCGGGCTAGCATGGCGCGGCAGCGAACCGAGGGGGAGCGGATGGGCGATTGGGACGGCGTGGCGGAGCGGGGCGTCTACAAGGACGTCCATCAGGCCGAGCGGGACCAGCTGTCCGATGCGGGGCACAGGGGCGACTGGCTGGCAGTGGTGGCCGCCGTCGCGAAGTCGCCCGGCCTGGCCAACACTCGCCGTGTCGGCGGCCGCAGCGGCTGGGCGCCGCTGCACCAGGCTGCCTGGCACAACGCCCCGGCCGAGGTCGTCCAGCAGCTGTTGGACGCCGGAGCCTGGCGTACCCTGTGCTCGATGGATGGGGAGCGCCCCGCCGACGTCGCCGTCCGGCTCGGCCGCGACGCCCTGCTGCCGCTGCTGGAACCGGAGCCCCTGCACCAGGTGCCGGAGCCGGACCTCCGGGCGATGGAGCACTTCCTGCACGCGCTGATCCGGGTCCGCACCGAGTACTACGCGGTCAAGACGGCGCTGGTCCTCCCGCAGGTCTGCGTCCTGACCGAACTGCCCGAAGCCGAGATGTGGTTTGGCGTGCCCGGCATGTACGGCGGCTTCGGCATCCGCCTGGAGGAAGCCGCGACCGCACCCCGCCTCAGGGTGACCAGCCACTGCCGGGTGGTCGGCTATTCAGGCCGCACCCACCACATCACCCCGGACAGCTGCGTGCTGGTCGACTCCGGCTGGTAGCCGAACAGGCATTCCGCCCCGAGGTTTCACTGGGCCCGTCGCCCCGGGCGGCCTCTGCTGGTCCTGCCACGAGAAGCACCAGCAACGGCAGGCAGCAGGAGGAGCGGGAGGCCAAGGCCCAGGCCCAGCTGGAGGCGGCCCGAGCGGCGAACGCCGCGCTGCGCCCGTGCTGGACGTGCCGGGGCCAGCTGACCGTGGCGCTCGATCTGCTCGGCGCCGCCGACGGGGCGGAGCAGGCCGTACACCGAGCGGTCCTCCTCGTCGATCCGGCCGGAGTCCGCGGGCGAACCGACGCTATCGGCAACGCGATCCGCCTCGAACGCTGCTTCGTCGAGTCCTTCAACGGTCGCCTGCGCGACGAATGCCTCAACATCCACCTGTGCTGGTCCCTGACCCACGCCAGGTCACCATCGGCGACTGGAAGGAGGAGTACAACCACGACCGGCCGCACTCATCGCCCCTGACGCACAAGAAGCGCGCCGGCGCCAAGGGCGGCAAGTTCGAGAAGCTGTACCCGGCCGCCGCAGTCCGCTCCGCCGCCGCTGCCGTCGCGGGCGTAGGCGTGCGCGACCGCACCCCCGACGCCCGCGAGACCCACCTGAACGCGGTCATCGCGGACCGGGCGGCCCGTGACGGCGTGTCCGCGGCTGTCGCGCTGACAACGATCGGGCAACTGCGCGCGATCGTGCGCCTGGCCGCGTTCGACGTCTTCACCGATGCCCTGGACACGACGGTGTGCGAGCATATCGGCACCTACGTTCAGGGCCGGCCAGCACATTTCGCCGCCGCCACAGGGTTCCTGGAGCCCGAGATGGCCGCGGCGCTTGCCCTGGTCGGGGTTGACGCGGTCCGGGCCCGCATCCCTGCCTTGGTCAGCACGTTCGCCCAGCTGTACCCGACCCAGCAGGCTGCCGTCATTGAGCGGCGGCCCTCCGCCTACTTCACCTTCTTCCTGGCGAGCATCCTGACCGCGGCGGGCGCCTGGCGCACCGCCGAGAGCCTGACGGCGACGGCGGTGATCCCGTGCGCACGCTTCATCCAGCCCGAGCAGCTGGGTGGCATCCTGACGGCCTGGGCTGATAACCCGCAGTGCCGGGAGGCGGCAGGGATGCCCGAGCTTGCGGCCTCTCGCTGGGCGCATGCGCCTCAGCTCTGGTCTCATCCTGCATGGACTGCGTTCGTCACGCGGGTGCGAGAGCTGTCGACAGAGGAGTGGTACCAGTATGAGAGTCTGGCGCGCCTGATCGAGTACGGGGGGATGACGCCCACGCCGAGTGAGCCCTCCTTGTCGCCGCGAGGCCTGAACGGGCGTCGGCAGTCTGCAAGGCGCGATAGGTCTGTGGACCGGAGGACGGTGAGGTAGGCCGTCTCTGTCGGCTAGCGGGTCTAGCCTGCGGCCATGGACGCTTCCCTCTATCGCATCCGCCCGCTTCAGGCTGGTGACATCGACGCGGCTTTGGAGCTGATGCACCAGGCCAATCCCGCGTACAGCGCGGAGAGCCTGGTCGCGCACCGGTATCTGCTGGAGCTGGCGACGGCGCCGACCGGGACCGAGCCTTCGGAGGGGGCGCTGCGGGCCCTGGCGCAGGACTACGCCGCCGACACCTCCGGCGTGCCGATGGACGCGGAGTCCGCGTACCGGCTGCTGCGCGGGCGAGCGGGCACCGCCGCGACGGCCGCGCTGGTGGCCCTGGTGGCGGCGGAGCGGGCCAGCGGCACCGTGGTGGGCCTGGCGAACGCCGGTCCTACTGGCAGGCGGTCGCACTACGCGATCTCGCAGCTGCCGGAGCCGATGGCGCGTCAGCTGCGCGAGAGGGTGGTCGAGGTCTCTGACATCGCGGTGGCGGCCGACCACCGGCGGCGGGGCATCAGGCAGGAGCTGTTCAGCGCCGTGCTCAACGCGGACAGCGAGCGGGCCCGGGGGTGGAGGGTGGCTCTGTGGTTCTTCCACGAAGGCGCGGGCCACGGAGGCTTCCATCGGGCGATGGCTCCCGAGTGGCCGGTCGGGCAGCCGCTGGTCCTCCTGGACTCTGCTGGCGCGTGGCAGCGTCCGTGCGAGAGATGGAGGGGGACCTGCGGATGTGGGTCGCTCCCCTGCACCCAGACCTCAAGCTGATGAGGGATCCGACCGGCAGCGCCGGGATCGCGGGCGTCTTCGACCAGTCGTGGCCGGACTCCGTGGTGACCGGAGCGGCAACAAGCCCTCGAAGAGCGACCGGAAGCAAGACAAGAAGGCCCGCGGACGCGCTCGGGGGTAAGTCGAAGGGAAGTCAGCCTTCGGGCCCTGTCGGAATTTCCGACAGGGCCCGAAGCCGCTGGGAGCGCGTCCGTGATCGGCCTCAGAAGTGGTCGGGCAGCCACGGCTCCCGGTCGTTGGTGACCCGGATGAGGGCGGTCAGTGAGTCCTCGGAACGTGCGCGGACGCCGGACATGCGGGCTGCTGCGGTGCTGCGGTATCCGCCGGCGTACCAGACGGCGAACTGTCCCCGGGTGAAGGCGACGGCACCCTCGGTGCGCGTTGGGACGATGTCCGCCGACCCGGCGCACAGCCGCAGCAGGAAGCGGTGGCTGGAGCCGGGGCGCTCGTCCCCGACCTCCACCGGGATCTCAAGGTCGAGGTCGGCGTGCCAGCCGCGCAGCCGGATCGCCCCCCGCAGGTCGAGGATGCGGAGCATCCACGGATGCCAGGAGTCGGCCGTCACCCGGTGCCGGTGGAGGTTGTGCAGCAGCACCGGGTAGGGCGGCAGTGCGCCGCGCCGGAACTGCACGGTCTCGGCCCGGCTGCTGTGCCGAGCGAGGAACGCGAGCATCGAGGCGGCACAGTCCGGGTCCGAGGCCCAGAAGTCGTGGACCACCAGGTCCATGCCGTGGCGGTCGCTGCGCTTGGTAGTGAAGGAGAGCCAGCCGGCCGCGGGTGCCCCGGAGCGGCTGAACCGGTAGGTGGTGAGGGCGTTCTTCGCCGTCGTCCACGTTGACCACCAGTCCGGGCGCTGGACGGGGCCGTTCCACTGCCGGGCGAGCTCCTGCTGCAGGTCCAGGGCGTCCTTGGTCAGGCCGTGCTCGATGTCGAGGTCCCCGGCGGCGAAGGACCGCTTCAGGTCGTCGGCCCTCACGGCCCACCCGAACACCGGGACCGGGGCCTCCCAGCCCATGTGGCGGGCGTAGCCGTTGGAGACGGTGGAGATGGTGGAGATCACCGCGCCGCGTTCGCGCAGGGGCCGCAGCCGCTCGCCGACCATGGCGGTCGCGAGGCGGCTGCCGCGTTCCTCGGGCGCGACGCTTCCGGCGGCCAGGCACGCGCTGGGCACCGCGGCGCCGCCGAAGAACTGGTCGGTGAGGAGGCCGAGTCCGCCGGCGACGACCCGCCCCGCGCGGAGGGCGACGCGGACGTCCGCGTGGCCGCGCAGGTGGGTGATGTCGCCGACGGTGTGGCCGAAGGCGCGGGCGGCCAGCTCGTCGTACTCCTGGACCAGGCCGTCGTCGGCATGCGCGAAGGTGAGATCGTCGTCCACGGTGGCCCTCCCTAGACGAGTAGATCCGATGTGACGGTGGCCGAAGGTTCATGCGCGCGGCTGGAGGGCTGGCCAGGCCGCTCCGGCCAACCGCATCGCCGTATGGTGTGGTGGGTCTACCGAGGCCAGGAATAGGAGGTGCTCATGGCGGTCGAGCCGAGGTGGCTGTTGGACGAGACTCCCTGGCCCGAGCAAGCCACACTGGTCTACGGCGAGATGGTGGAACTGACGACCCCGCATCCGCCCATTCCGAGTCTGGGCTGGCTTGGGCCGGAGATCGTGGGCAGCCGCGGTGTGATCGTCGGGTGTGTCATCGAGCAGGACGAGCGTGACGGCTACGTCGGACCGCTCTACTCGGTGGAGACCGAGGACGGCAGCCCCTGGGGGCTACGGCCGGAGTTCCTGATCTCCCGGGGAAGACTTCATCCCGACATGCCGCCCCGTTATCGCAGCGACCTGCCCGACGGAACCCGCGTCCGAATCCGCATCGAGTCGGACCCACCGAACGGAACGGCGGAAGCTATCGGGGAAGTCACCGGTATCTGGTGGACGACGTCCTTGGAGCCGCCGAAGGGCTACATCGTGCAGGTTGGCGACCACGACCACTGCGTGACCCCAGAGCAGACCGAGGTCCTCTGACTCGGCGAGAACCTACCTGCTGCGGTCACTGCCAGATGCCGTCAGTGGTCGAACGCGATCAGCGAGCGGGTGACGGGTGCGCCAGTCTGGTTGTTGTGCCAGATGGCGGTGGCCATTGCCAGGACTCGCTGAGCTACCCGGATCGCGACGCCCTCGAAGGTCCGCCCGCCATGTTGTTCCAGGTCGAGCTGCCCTTTGAGGGTGTCGTTGACCGACTCGATCAGCTGGCGGACCTTCTTGAGCATCGGCTCGCCAAACCGCTGCCTCTCGCGCTTGAACGAAGGCCGCAGCAACTCGACGCCCAACTCGGCGAGTTCTCGCTCGAACGCCTTCGAGGCGAAGCCTTTGTCGGAGATGAGCACGATGCCCTCGCGCCGGGCGACGAGCTCGGTGTCGACTTCGAGCATCGCCGCCAGGACCTCGCGCTCGTCCAGCTTGGGGTTGGCCAGTGCCCACAGGATGGGCATGCCGGTGGGCGTGCACACCAGGTACAGGCGCAGGCCCCAGAAGAAGCGGGAGTGTGAGGCGCAGTAGCCGTAGCCGGCCCAGCCCGCCAGATCGGAGCGTTTAACGGTAGGGCGCGACATTCCGCACGGTACCGGGGTGGAATCGGTAATCCACACCGTGTCGGTCCAGAAGTCGCTGTCCCGGGCCAGTTCCCGGATCACCCGCTTGATCAGCGGCAGAGCTGAACGGAGTCGCTTGTTGTAGCCCGCGCGCTGGGGGAGGTACGGGAACATGCCGGACAGGTGCTTGTGCGCGTAGCGCAGCCAGCGGGCCTCGCCCTCGACCCGGTCTATCCGGTGCTGTTCGTGGATGCCGTGAACATCAAGGTCCGCGACGGTCAGGTCGCCAACCGGCCCGTCTGCGTCGTCCTCGGCGTCCCCGCGGACGGCTACCGGGACATCCTGGGCCCGTGGACCTCCCGCGGCGGCGAGGGCGCCAAGTACTGGCAGTCCGTGCTCACCGAGATCAAGAACAGGGACGTCAAGGACTGCCTGATCCTCATCTGCGACGGTCTGGCCGGGCTGCCCGACGCGGTCGCCCAGGTCTGGCCGCAGACCGTGGTGCAGACGTGCATCGTCCACCGCAGCCGTAAAGAATCAACCTGTTGCTTCTGCCTGTGGGCATCGTTGACTTGGTATGGGCATATCGGAGGGGGAGCGCGGCCAACTCGCCGCGCGGTTCAAGGTGTTGCTGCCGGTTCTGAACGAGCGGCAGCGGCGTCTGCTGCTCGCGGCCGAGGCGAGGCTGATCGGGCACGGCGGTGTCCGGGCGGTCGCACGGATCAGCGGGGCCAGCGAGACCACGATCCGCAGTGGTGTCTTCGAGCTGGAAGCCGGCCGGGAGCCGATCGATGATGGCCGTGTTCGGCGGCCCGGAGGCGGACGCAAGCGGGCCGAGCGGGTGGACCCTGACCTGCTGCCCGCGCTGATGGCGCTGGTGGAACCGGATGAACGGGGCGACCCGATGTCCCCGCTGAGGTGGACGACCAAGTCGCTGCGCAACCTCGCCGACGAGCTGACCCGGCAGGGCCACCCGGTGTCTGCCGTGACGGTCGGCCGGCTGCTGAAGGAGAGTGGCTTCAGCCTCCAGTCCCAGGCCAAGGTGTTGGAGGGAACCCAGCATCCCGACCGCGACGCCCAGTTCCGCTACATCAACGAGCAGGTCAGCCAGCACCAGAGCACCGGCGAGCCGGTGATCAGCGTCGACACGAAGAAGAAGGAACTGCTCGGCCAGCTGCCCAATCCGGGGCGGCAGTGGCGCCCGAAGGGCGATCCCGTACTGGTGGAGGACCACTGCTTCTTCTCCGGTCCCACTGGCGACGCCGCCATCCCCTACGGCATCTACGACGTGTCCGCGAACACCGGCTGGGTCAACGTCGGGGTCGACCACGACACTTCCGCCTTCGCCGAGGCCTCGATCCGACGCTGGTGGCAGGCCGCCTCGACTACCCGGAGGCAACCCGGCTGCTGATCACCGCGGACGCCGGCGGGTCGAACAGCTACCGCTACCGGCTGCGGAAAGCCGAGCTTGCCGCCTTCGCCGCCGACTCCGGCCTGGCGATCACGGTCTGCCACTATCCTCCCGGGACTTCGAAGTGGAACAAGATCGAGCACCGGATGTTCGCCCACATCACGATGAACTGGCGCGGCCGCCCGCTGACCAGCCACGAGGTCGTGGTCCGGGCCATCGCCGCCACCCGCACCCGCGCCGGACTGCGGATCCAGGCCGAACTCGACACCGGCGCTTACCCGTTGGGCATCGCGGTGAGCAAGGCCCAGATCAAGGCGCTGCCCATCGAGGCTCACCAGCAGCAAAGCGCGTGGAACTACACCATCCTGCCTGCCAGCGGCGAGGGGGGCCGATGGCGCGACAGTACGCGACGACCAGGCCCGCCGAGAGGTGCTCGATCTGCTGGCCGTCCCGGCTCTCACCGGCATGGAGCCGGAGGAACTGGCTCGGATCAGCGACCTTCTCGCCCCCCGGACTCGCCGCACTGCGCGAGGAGCGGCTGTGGTGCTACCGCGACGGCCGGCGCCGGCGCGAGAGCGCAGGATCCCGCCCGCCGGCGCTCTCCCCGGCCGACAAAGTCCTGGTCAGCGTCCTGTATCTACGTCACATCTGTTCCCAGACCACACTGGCGGACATGCTGGGCCTCCATCAGCGCACCATCGGGCCTGCGGTCAAGGACGTCCGGCGACTCCTGCAGGAACACGAGATCACGGTCACGCCGACCACCTTGTGCTTCGACAACGGCCAGCAGATCCGCGACTACCTGGCCACCGGTGCCCCGACCACGGCCCGGCAACGGGCCACCCACCAACTCGCCCACCCCGCGCTCACCGGCATGAGCCGCACCGAGTTGGACGCGCTCATTGACCGGCTCTCGGTGCAGCAGAGTGCACTCATCGAGTCCCGGCGCCACCGTCAGCGCGGCGGCCCGCGTCAACCCGGCTCACGCGGCGGCGTGTTCCGCCAAAAGATCACCGACGCCGATCGCCTGCTCGTGGCGGTCCTGGACGCACGGAAGATCGCCAGCAAGCCGGTCTTGGCAGAGGCATTCGGGGTGAGCCTGAACACTGTGCGCAATGCACTCGCCGACGCACAACCGGTGCTCGAGGACACAGGCGTCACGCTTCCAGCCGCCTCGCGACGGTTCGACTCCGCTGCCGAGCTTATCGAGCACCTCACGAACCTGACGGATGATCAAGAGAGGGTCACTGACACGCCGACATCTTGAATCTTTACGGCTGCACCTGCTGCGGAACTCTTTCCGCTACACCTCCAAGCGGGACTGGGCGGCGGTCGCCCGCGACCTCAAGCCCGTCTCCACCGCGCCGAACGAGGCCGCGGCCCTGGAGCGGTTCGCCGAGTTCGCCGCCGCCTGGGAAGCGTCCTATCCGGCCGTCGTGCGACTGTGGGAACGGGCCTGGTCCGAGATGGTCCCCTTCCTGACGTTCGACGCCGAGATCCGAAAGATCATCTGCACGACCAACGCCATCGAGAGCCTCAACTCCCGCTACCGCAGCGCCGCCGGCGCCTGCGGCCACTTCCCCAACGAGCAGGCCGCCCTCAAACGGCTCTACCCGGCGACCCTCGCACTCGACCCCCCGGCCGCGGCCGCCAACGCTGGAGCAACCGCTGGATGGCCGCCCTCAACGCCTTCGACATCACCTTCGACGGACGCCTGTCAGCCGGACGGGCGTAGGCCAACCCGCCCACGCCCGACAACAAGATCAACACCTAGTCCAACCGGGTGCCGTACACCTAGATCGTGATAGTCCCGCACCGAGTTCGGTCGCCGTGTCGGACCGTATTGGGGAGATGTGGATCGTGGTTGCGTCCGGCGCGTACAGAGTGGCGCCGTTGGCGGCGATGACGTAGTGCCGTCCGATGGTCTCCAGCAGGGCGGGAACGCACCGTGGTGGGCGGCCGGTGACGAGGGCGATGCGGATGCCGGCCTTGCTCGCCGCGGTCAGGGCAGCCCGGGTGCGCTGGGACAGGCTGCCGTCGCTGTGCAGGAGTGTGCCGTCGAGGTCGGTCGCCACCAGCTTCGGCCGGGGATGCGGCGGGGAGGCTGGAGTCGGCGTTGGCGTCGTTGTCATGGTGCACTTTCCGGACCGGGGGCGGGCTGGTCGAGTGGGCCGGGCGCGGGGCCGCACGGGGCTGGGCGTGGCGCCGCATGGGCCTTTGGGCCTGGTGGCGGAGGATGCGCTCAGTCGGTGTGGCTGGGGCGGCGGGCGAGGAGGCCGGCCGTGGTGAGCAGGGCGAGCAGGACCGCGGTGAACCAGGTCATCGCGGTGGTCATGGTGGTGTAGCGGGTGGCGATGCCGATGGCGATGGCGGGCAGGGCGAGGCCGAGGTAGGAGATGAGGAAGAGGCCGGCGAGGGCTTCGCCGCGTTTGGCCGGGGTGGCCATGGCGACCACGGTGCCGACGGCGGATTTGAACAGGACTCCGGCGCCGATGCCGGCCGTGATGCCGGCCACCAGGAACAGGGTGAGGCTGGCGGTGTGCATGCCGACGGCGAGTGCGGTCGCCCCGGCGGCCTGGGCGTACAAGCCGATGTTCCTGCGCAGTGTGGCGTCGAGGCGGCTGGTGAGGGTCTGGGCCGCGGCGGAGGCGCCGAACACGGCGAACACGGTCAGTCCGGCCAGTGCGCGGGAGGGGTGGTGCAGGGTGTGGCCGACGAATCCGGGGGCCAGCGAGGTGAACAGGCCGAAGACCGCGAAGGACGCGAAGCCCGCGGCCGTGGCGGCCAGGTATCCGGCGGGGTCACCGTGGTCGGTGCTGATGCGCTGCGGCCGGTAGGCGGGCCTGACGGACTGCACCTGGACCGTTTCGGGGGTGAGCGCGACCGCGGCGATGCTGATCAGCAGCAGGGCGCCGAAGACGAGGTAGGGCAGGCGCAGGGGGGCGTCGAGGTACTGGGCGAGAAGGCCGGCGATGAGCGGGCCGAAGCCGAGGCCGCCGATGTTGGCCGCGGTGGAGACGATCTCGAAGCGCTGCGGCGAGGCGTCGGGGCGGTGTGCGGTGTGCAGTTCGTGCAGGTGCGCGGTGGCGGTCGCGGTGAGCATGCCGACCCCGAGGCCGGTGACCAGCCGTGCGAGGAGAAGGAGCGGCAGGGATGGCTGGGTGAGGAACAGTGTGGCGGCGACCAGTTCGAGGGTCAGTGCCGTGATCAGGATCTTGCGTCGGCCGACCCAGTCCGAGATGTGCCCGGCCAGCCGCAGGCTGGCCAGGACGCCGAGGGCGTAGACGGCGAACACAATGGTGACGGTGAAGGTGGAGAAGCCGTCGCGTGCCTGGTAGAGGGGGTACAGCGGCGTCGGGACGGTGGAGAACGCCATGGCCGTGACGAACGCCGAAGCGATCAGCCAGAACCCGGCCCCGTGCCTGCGGGCCGAGTGCCGGGCGGCGATCTGCTGGCCGGGTGCCCGACGAACGAGCCGGGGGGCGGACAACGACATGGGGGTGCTCCGTTTTCGTGAGTGCTCCGAGTGGTGACGGTGGCCGGTCGGCGTCGCCTGGGACCGACGCCGGCCGTGAAACTCAAGTCGCTGAAGGACGGGTTCGCCCGCCCCGGGCCGGACGGCCCGGGGCGGGCGAAGGGTTTCAGGCCAGCCGGCCGCGGGCCTCGGCCCACTTGACCTCGGCGCCGGCGCCCTCGGACCCGGTGGCTTCCGCCTGGGCGCGGGCCACGGACTCCATGACGGCGGCGTAGCCGGGGCTGACGCTCGCGTAGATGCCGCCCCAGGCGGCCCAGTCCTCGCGGGCCCAGGTCTTCTGCAGCTCGGCCGCCACACCCAGGACGTCGATGACCTTGACGCCCGCACGGCTCAGGCGCTCGATCGAGATCCGCTGTGCCTCGTCGGAGTAGGTGCCGGAGGCGTCGATGACGGCGTACACGTCGTATCCCTCGGCGAGGGCGGCCAGCGCGGGCTCGACGACGCAGACGCTGGTCATGATGCCGGCGACGAGGAGGGTGCGGCGGCCGGTCCGCGCGACGGCGCTGCGGAAGCCCTCCACGTCCCAGGCGTTGATCTCACCGTGACGCTGGACGTAGGTCGCCTGGGGGGCGTTGTCGAAGACCTCGGGGATCAGCGGGCCGTTCGGGCCCTCGGGGACCGACGCGGTGGCGATCACCGGGGCGCCGGCCAGGGTGGCGGCCTTGGCCAGAACAGCCACGTTGTTGCGCAGCTCGTGGATGTTGGTGTGGTTGACGATCTGCAGCAGACCGCTCTGGTGGTCCACCAGCAGAACCGCGGCGTCGGCGGGGTCGATGAGGCCGTTGTTCGACATGACGTCTCCTTGCTTCAAGGGCGGGCATCCGGCACCGGGCCGGATGCCCTGGTTCACCGGCAGCTCCCTCGCTGCCGACGACCTCTTCAACCTCGTGCCACCGCCACCGCTTCCCATGTCGAAGAGATGGCTAAAGATGACGGTAATCTCTGTTGGAGATAGCCTGGAGCCAGCGGGCCCGGAGGGGGTACGGAGGCGGAATGGATCTTCGACAGATGGAGGTCGTCGTCGCGGTCGCCGAGGAGGGCGGCTTCAGCGCGGCGGCACGACGCCTGCACGTGGTGCAGTCCGCGGTCTCCACCACGGTGCGCACCCTTGAGCGCGAGCTGGGCGCACCGCTCTTCCACCGGACCACCCACCGGGTATCCCTCACCCCGGCCGGCCAGGCGTTCCTCCCGGCCGCCCGCGCCGCACTGCGGGCCACCGAGGAAGCCCGCGCCGCCGTCGACCTCGTCAAAGGAGAGCTGACGGGAGAGATCACGATCGGCGTCATGCAGGGCCTCCACACGGGCCTCGCCCAGGCACTGGCCGCCTTCCGCCGCCAGCACCCACAGGTAACGCTCAGGCTTCGCCAGGCACCGGCCGACGACATCCTGCAGGCACTGCGCGCCGGCACCACGGACGTGGCCGTCGCGGCACTGGACCGCCCCCAGCAACGAGGACTGGCCACACGCGTGCTGAAGGAGGAGGAGATGGTCCTGATCACGGCACCGAGCCGCGCCATGGAAGGCGAGCGACCGGTCACCCTCGCCGAGGCCGCCGCCCTGCCACTGGTGGAATTCCCCGCCGGCTGGGCCATCCGGCACTCGGTCGACCGGGCCTTCCACGCGGCCCTCGTCGACCGCACCGCCACCTTCGAGGTCAACGACATCCTGGCCGCCACCGACCTGGTCCGCCAGGACCTCGGCGTGTGCATCATGCCCACATCCCTGGCCGCCCGCTTCCCCGACCTCACGCCACACCACTTCACCCAACACGCACCCACCTGGAAGGTGATGGTGGTACACCCCCGAGGGCAGGTGTACCCAGCCGTCACCGCCCTGCTGCGCCACATCAAGTAGGCAGCGGCACGGCACCCGGCAGGCCGAACACGTTGGGCACGTCTCCGTAGATCCGCGAGATTCCTCGGGAGACGCCGACGCTGCCCGCGACCGTGATCGCGGAACGGACCGGCCGGCAGCGCGGGTCTGTAAAAAAAACGGCTCATACAAGATTTTCGTAGCCGGTGATCGCTTCAACTTGCCTCTGGTGTTGGCTGGTTGGCGGTGAGAGGCTGGCTGTGTGTGTTGTCGTGGTGGGGGACCTTCTGCCGCAGCTGGCCGCGGTGCGGGTCGATCGGGTGGAGGCTGGCGGGGATCTGCTGAGGATCACGGCCCGGACCAGGGATGACGCCGAAGCGGCGTGTCCGGCGTGCGGGCAGGTATCGGACTGGGTGCATTCGCGATATGAGCGGCATGTCGCGGACGAGGCGGTCGGCGGCCGCCCGGTCGTGATCGACTTATCGGTGCGCCGTCTGTACCGCGAGAACCCGGACTGCGAGAAGGCCACCTTCGCAGAGCAGGTAGACGGGCTGACGAAGCGTTACCAGCGCCGCACGCCAGCCCTGCAGAAGGTGATCGACGCGGTCGCCGTGGCCCTGGCCGGGTCGGCCGGGGCCCGGCTGCTGAGTGTGCTGCACCAGGCGCTGTCCTCGGCGTGCGTACTGAATTGCCTGATGCGCGTCGCCCTGCCGGTCAGGGCCGTCCCGCGGGTACTGGGGATCGACGAGTTCGCCCTGCGCCGAGGCCACCGCTATGCCACGATCCTGATCGACGCCGTGACAGGTGAGCGGATCGAGGTGCTGCCGGACCGGAAGATGGAGACGGTCACCGCCTGGCTGAAGGACCACCCCGGTATATCGGTTGTCTGCCGGGACGGGGCCGGGGGCTTCGCGCAGGCCACCACGGACGCCAACCCCGCGATCACGCAGGTCTGCGACCGCTGGCACCTGTGGCACGGCCTGGCCGAGGCCGCGACCAGCGAGATCAGGGCCCACAGCGCCTGCTGGGCCAAGGCCGGCCCGCCTCTGCGGGAGGGCACCCGCGCCGCGACCACCCGCGAGCGGTGGCAGCAGGTCCACCAGCTCCTCGGTGCCGGGGTCGGCCTGCTGGAATGCTCCCGCCGTCTGGGCCTCGCCCTGAACACCGTCAAACGCTACGCCCGCCACACCGAGCCGGAACGCATGGTGACGGCGCCCCTGTACCGGCCCACCCTGGTCGATCCCTACCGCGACCACCTGCGCCGACGCCGCGCCGAGGACCCCGCGGTCCCCGTCACCCACCTCCTGGCCGAGATCAAGGAACTCGGCTACAGCGGCAGTGCGAACCTCCTGGTCCGCTACATCAACCAGGGACGGGTCGAGGCCGACCACGCCAGCCTCTCCCCGCGCAGAGTGGCCCGCCTCCTGCTCACCGACCCCGACCACCTGCGCGAAGAGCAGCTCGTGCTGCGCGACCAGCTCGCCGGGGCCTGCCCGGAGATGACGGCCCTGGCCGCCGCGACGACCGGCTTCGCCGCCCTGCTCACCCCGGCACCGGCCAACGCCGACGCGCTGACCGGCTGGATCACCCAGGTCCGAGCCGCGGACCTGCCCTTCCTGCACGCCTACGTCACCGGGCTCGAACGCGATCGCACGGCCGTCGAACACGCCCTCACCTTGCCCTGGCACAACGGCCGCACCGAAGGCGTCAACAACAAGATCAAGCTGCTCAAGAGGCAGACCTACGGCCGCGCCGGATACCGCCTCCTGCGTCAGCGCATCCTGCTCAGCTGACACACGCTCCGAAGCGATCACCGGCTACGAAAATCTTGTATGAACCGTTCGCTGGACAGACCCGAGGCCCCAGATCTTCTCGGCGCCGGGGCCGCCAGGCTGTGGCTTGGAGCCGGCGGTTTTGTCGGTGGGTTTGCGGCTGGGCGGGCGGGTGGTGCCGCGTGACTCGACGAGCTTGTGCTTCTCCAGGTCTCGGACGGCTTCGGCGACGTGCTCGGTGCGGTTGTGCTCGCGGTCGTCGGTGCCGCCCGCGACCGGGGCGTGCAGCTGCTTGTAGGTGGCGACCTTGAGGACGCCGAGGACGACGAGGACATCGTCGGCGCACCGAGCCCCAGGAACCGTTCGGGTTGCGGGCGGAGCGGCGGAAGTGGACCCGGCTGCGCCGGGCCGGCGGCTGCTGATCGTCTCGGGTTCGCTCCTGGTCCCCCGTGCTTCTGCCGCTCCCCATCGCCGGCGCTGATCTTCCCCCGCCCCTTTGCCCAACGGCACCGACACCCCCCCGCCGCCCACCGCCCCGACGACCCAGCGCCGACCGCCGGGAGGCGCGCGGCCACCCGGCCGCGAGGGAGAGGGTCGAGCGGGCCCGGAGCGACAAGCAGGGCCCGCGGACCAGGAGCGAACCCGCGACCGCACCACCCACCCAACCGCCAACACCACAAGCCAAGGAAGAGAGGGTTGTCGGCAAGCCCGGCGGCCCTGATTTCGGCTCTGGCCAATGGGAATGTCGAAACCCTCGGACACCAAGCCCCCCGGGGCAACCCCCGGGGGGTCTGTTCCGCCCCGCCGGGCCCGCAACGCGCTCTGACGGCGGCCCACAGCGGCCCTGGACAGCCATGGAGAACGCTTACCCGCCACGGGCCCGCCCACCGCTGACCACAGCCGTTCTGGCGCCGCCTCAGGACCGCAGGGTGCCGAGCGCGGAGAGCGTCGGCTCCGGCGCTGGGCGCATCCGGGCCTGCGGGGCGGTCGTCGTGCCGGTGGGATGCGGGCATGGCGCGGCGGTGGCGTTTGGCCGGGGCCGGCGGGGCGGTCGTCTCATTTGGGTGCTTGAGCATTCTCCGCCCACCATCCGAGAACTCCGCCGAGCAGCGAGGGCGGGCCAGGCAGCGCCACTCGAGCCCGCCCTGCACGTCGATGGCGGCCCCGTTCGGTCAACCGATGACCTGGAAAGATTCGACAGGCTCGAAGACCGTGATGGTGATCATGACGTCGACCGGCGTATTCGACTCGGTGTGCAGGAGGAACTCGACACCCCCGGCCTCGCCCCCGGGCTTCCCGTGGGGGCCGATGTTGGTTACATACACATTGGGTTCATGACCAGCCTCACCAAGGACGGGACGCCCGTCCGTCCCGAAGACACCCCCGGAGAACTGCCACATCGCGGCCGTGACGAGGACGGCGGATTCCTGCGAGATGGCGTCGAAATTATGGTTGTGACGGGTCCTGCCCTGCATGTTGCGAAAGATGAGGCGCGTCGATCGGGCCATGATGCCTCCCGGCGTGAGTGCTGCGAAATGCGAGCGGAAGAGTGCTCTGAGAGCAGCTTGACCGCTGCCCGCCCGGTTCGTCGGGTGGCTTGGGCCGTTCGCGGGGCGTCGGCGGCCCTGGTTCACGCGACTGCCCTCGCCGGGCGCACGACCGTATCGGCGTCCCAGGAGAGCGGTAACTCGGGCGCCCGAAAGGCGCCGCACTCCTCCCGGTGCGCCTGCTTCCGGCCGTGGGTCCACGTTAAAGACGCGCTGGACGCCTCCCGCTTGCCAGGCTGCGGTGACCTCCCGGAAGGCGGCCTGCCACTCAGCGCCGTAGCGGCCGGTGAAGTGTGCGGCGGCAATCGTCCGCACGGCGGGCGTGGGACCGCCAGGACGCGGTCCAGGGCCGCGGCGACGTCGGCCGGGGTAAGGTCTCGCCAGTCCAGCAGGTCGCTGAGGGCGCCGAGGAGCCGCTCGGCGTCGTCGTGGCGGTCGAGGGCGCGCTGCACTGCGGCTCGGACGCGATGGATCGCCTCCAGCTGATAGACGTGCAGGGTCGTCAGCCGGACCGTGCTGAACGGGCCGGCCGAGGCCGGCACCCCGCCGGTCGCCCAGGCGGTCGGGCTGGGCGCGGCCATCGACTACCTGTCGGCCATCGGCATGGAGAAGATCGCCGCGCACGAGCACGCGATCACCGAGTAC
>NZ_JBVHHB010000042.1:0-45005 GCF_055561295.1 Kitasatospora sp. NPDC022785
GGCTGGAGGCCCGGTCGGTGACGGCGTGGACGCTCACCCCGACCTGGCACAGCGAGCGTTTGCCCAGCGCGCCGCAGTACTGCCGGGAGGCCGCCACCGACTGGTCACCGGCCTTCGGGAACGAGGTGTCGTCGATCACCCACGCCTCGGGCGCGATCGCGGCGGTCATCTTTCGGGCGATCTGCCGCAGCACCGGCGTGTGGTCCCACGGAGACTGGCTCACGAACTGCTGCAGGGCCTGCATGTTCCCGTCCGGCAGCCGCTCGGCCATCGGCTGGATCGACTTGCGCCGCCCGTCCAGCATCAGCCCGCGCAGATAGCAATCACCCTGCCGGCGCTGATCCTTGCGCGCCAGCGACGCGAACACCTCGGTCACGAACTCGCCGAGATGTTCGCGGAGCTTCTCCACCTCACCAAGATCCACAGGCTGCAGCATGCACCGCCGCAACCGCCAAGATCAAATCAACCTAACGAAGTACTACTAGTCGATGTCGTCGACGATGGTCAGCAGGACGCTGGGGCCCTCGGCCGCGTCCGCGATAATCGAGTTGCGCAGACGGATCCACTGGTAGCCGCCGTCGCGCCGGGAGAGCCGCAGTTTCGCCCGGCCGCTCTCGGCGCTGGTGCGTTCCAGCAGCGCGCGGTCCTCCGGGTGGACGAGATCGGCAAAACTCTGCTGGCGCAGCACCGCCCGGGGGCGGCCGAGCAGCCGGCAGAGCGCGTCGTTGACCCAGGTCAGCTGGCCGCGCCCGGCGCCGTGCAGTTCGGTGATGGCCATCCCGCTGGGCGCGTACTCGAAGGCCTGCCGGAAGCTCTCCTCGCTGGCCCGCAGCACCTGCTGCTCCTTCTCCAGGCGGGCCATTGCACGCTGTTGTTCCGCTCGGAGCCTGGCGTTGCCGATCGCGATGGAGGCTTGTGCGGCGAACCTCTCCAGCGCCTGAAGTGCTGCGGTGTCGGGCCGCTTGCCGTTGCGAGGGCGGTCTACCGAGAGGACGCCGAGCAGGTCGCCGCCGGCGCTGTACAGCGGGGCGAGCAGCCAGTCGGCGGGGTGCCAGTCATCAGCCTGGACGGGCAGCGGGCCGTCGCCGATCCAGCGCGGAATGTCGCTGGCCACGGCCCAGCCGCGGTCGTAGGGCAGGAAGCGCAGGGTGCCCCAGTGGTCGCTGACGCCGAGCAGCTGATCCCAGGACTCCCGGAAGCCGACCTGGCCGAGCATCACGGACGGGCCGCCCATGGCGCTCTCCTCCAGCTCCCAGACGGCCGCCACCACGAGGTCCCCGTCCGGGCGGACCAGGCTGACCGCCGCGGCGTCGAACCCGAGCCCGCGCACCGCGCCCTCGACCACGGCCTGCAGCGTGCCCGCCAGGCTCCGGGCAGCGTTGAGGTCCATCAGGATCCGGTGCGATGCGTCCGGGTCGACCAGGTCGTGAGAGCGGGCGGTTTCCTTCTCAGCGTCCGCCTTCTCGCGTGCTCGGTCGCGCTCGTCCTTGAGGGCGCCTTCCGCGGCGAGGAGACGGGCCTCCAGCCGCAGGCACTGTTCCTCCGCTTCGTGCTTCAGCGTCTGGGCGCGTGAAAGCTCGGCACGCAGGGCCTCGAGCTCGGCTTTGAGGCCGAGGATCTCGTCCTTGAGTTCCTCCGCTCCGTCGGGCCCTGCGTAGATGTCGAGTTCAGAGGATCCCGAGGCGTAGTGGGCTGAAGCCCAGTCGGTCTCCAGCTGCTGGTAGCGCTGTTCGGCCTGTCGCGCCCTGTCCTCGGCTGCTTCCAGCGCGCGTAGCAGGGCACCTTCACGAACCCTGGCGCGGCGGAGCGCGCGTTCGGCAGCGCCGAGGTTCTCTCGGAGCTGGTCGAGCTGGTGCTGAGAGGGGTTGCGCACCCGCAACGCCTCCAGACGCAGCCGATGAGCCTGGTTACGGACGCCTTCGGTGACGGGGTTTCCGTTGAGCTCGGCCACCTGTTCCAGGAGGGCGTCCACGAAGTCCATAGGGGCGATCCGCTCGCCGCTGAGGAAGCGTGAGATCGACCCCTTGTTGCGATTCACGCGGGCGGCGAGCCGGGTTTGCGAGATGCCCAGAGCGTCGAAGAGCTGGTTCAGGAAGTTAATGAGGTCCTCGACCTCGGGCTCGTTCTCCCGTGCACGCCGCCCGGGTTGCCCGGTCGGTTTCTCCAGCATGCCGCCCCCTCCTCAGGTTCTTCCGTGTTGCACCCAGGTGGCAACCGTTGCGGCTGGTGCAACACCGACGTCTAGCGGAAGCGTAGGTGACGGGCCCAGGCCGACCAGTGGCCGGCTGAAGTCCTCGTACGGTGACCGGCGGCGGGTGTTGCCCCCGGTCCCTGTCCTGTTGATGCAGAGGGAAATGGAGAGCAGAGCGTGGAGGAGCTGGACCCGTCAGGTCAGGCACCGAGTTGGGATGGAGTGGAACACCGGGCACGCTGCTCGCAGCGAGATGAGGCGCCAGCCCGGGAGCCTGTCAGGCTGAACGGCGAGCGGCTGGGCCAACAGCTTCTCGTGGGGATCGGATCCACCGTCGGCGCGAGCGCCGTGATCTGGGTGGTGGAGGTCCTTGCTTCGCACCTCGACGTGCACTGGCATTGAGCCGGGCCGCGCTCGCGAGCATCGAGCAGACCGGTGAACCGGTGATCGGAAAGAGGCGGCTGGGCCCGGTTCAGGTCAGCGGCCGTGGGCCGGGTCGCACAAGAGCCCTGGCCTGGGGACGGGCAGAGCGGCCGCTGCCGAAGGGACCTCCAGCGGGCACGGCCGCAGGGCATGTGGCATGAGCGGGAGGGCCTGGGCGCCGATGGCGACCAGGTCGTCGCGGTACTGCGGCATCGCAGCGTGCAGGGCGCGCTGGACGGCCCAGAACGCGGCTGCCTCCTGGTCGGTGTAGGGGCGCGCCTGCTCCGCGAGCAGGGCCAGCGCCGCCGCTTGCTGCCGGGGCTGCTCCCCGCTGGTGGGCCAGCTGCGGTACAGGGCCGTGAAGTCGCGTCGCATCACGGTGACCTGGTCAACTGCCGCCAGCTCCTCGGCGGCGGCGACGACGTCGGGCAGGACCCGGTAGTGCGCGTCGTGGCCGGCGGCGGTGGTGAACCGGGCGGGCAGGCCGCGCCCGCTGGCCCGGGCAAAGCGATGAGCGGTGCCTTGGCGGGAGTCGGCCGCGCGCACGGCCAGGAGCAGCAGCTCCACCCGGTACCCCGGCCCGCCGGTAGGCCTTGGCCGCTGCGGCGAACCGTTCGGGGTCGGCGGGGGTGGTCTCGATGACGAGGTTGCCGCGGCGCTCGCGCACGTAGGCCTCGGCCTTGGCCTGCCAGGCCCGGTAGTCGGCGCGGATCGGCTCCTAGGCCCGGCGCGGATCGGTGCGTAGCAGCTGCAGGTAGTCCGGGTGCAGGACTTTGAAGTCGTCGCCGGACAGGTGCACCGGCCGGTGCAGGCTGCGGTGGACCAGGTGGGCGGCCCGGGTCTTTCCCGCGCCGGGCTGCCCGGCGACGTAGACGACCACCGGGTTCTCCTGGCCGACGACCGTGCTCAGCATGACTGGCACGACCATCGCTTCGAAGACGAAGGCGTGCTCATCCGCGGAGAGGCGGTGGTGTCGACCCCGGGCGCCTGCTTCAGCGGCTGGGCGGTGCGCCGCACCGGTTCGGCCAGCGCCGCGGCCCGCTCGGCGTCGCGGCCCACGGCCAGCGCCCAGTCCTCGGGGATCCGGGGATCGCCCGCGCGCCGCTCGCAGGCGGCCAGCTGCCGGCGGAACCGGCCCGTCTCAGCCGCGCCCCATGGGCGGGTCCGTTCGGCGAGGACCGCCTGGGCCGCGCGCGCCGGGCGGACCCAGCGCCCATCGGAATCGAGCTCGTTGGCGTACACGCTCTCCAGCACCGTCTCGGTGCCGCGCCGCACCACGAAGACCCGGTCGGCCAGGTGCCCGGCCTCCACAGCGGCGAGCGTGTCGGGCAGCACGGCGGCGCAGGCGTCATGGTTGTCCCAGGCCACGTAGCGGGCCCGGCCCTGAACGGCCAGGTGCAGGTAGCGGTCCAGGACGCCGAGCTGGCTGAGTGCCTCGGGTACGGCCAGGGCCACGATCTCCACGCGGTAGCCCGCCCGCCGGTACGCGGCGATCTCGGCCAGGAACTCCTCGGGGCGGCCCAGCGCCGCTTCGACCACCGCGTCGTACCGCCCCTGCCGCAGGCGCGTCTCCAGCTGGGCCTGCCACCCGTAGGTGTCCGTGCGCACCCGCACCCCGCGATGCGCACGTCCTCGGCGAGGAAGCGCGGGTAGAGGGGGTGGACGGCCTTGTAGGCGTCGCGGTCCACCCGCACCGCCCCACCCCGTCGGGAGAGTGCGGCGTGGACCAGGTCCACAACGAGCGTTTTGCCGCTGCCTGCCTGACCGGCAACGAACACCACCACCGGCTGCACCTGCGGCAGCGCCCGAACGAACGCCCCCGGCAGAATCAGCCGGCGCAGCACTGTCTCGCTTTCGGTGCCGGACAGTACGTCCGGCACCGCGTCCTGCTCGTCCACGGATCTCGTCCCCTCCAAGCTTCGACCGGTGGTCCCGGCTGCCCTACTGCGCGTCCGGCGTGTTGTGCTCGGTGGCGGGAAGCGGGACGGGGTAGCGATCGTCGGTCCAGTTGTAGAGCCACTCCTTGTGCACCGTGACCTTGTGGGCCCAGGGGAACAGGCCCTCGGCCAGGCCCAGCACGCGGTCCGCGATGGTGTCCAGCGCCCGGTTGACCCGCGAGGCGTGGATGTTCCTGTTCAGGTTGCGGTGCACGTGGAACTCGAAGCTGATCCGCAGGACCCGGGGAGTGTCGGCCACAGACCCGTCCTCTCACTAGATGATGATCTGTCAGTTAGCACAATCTAGTGAGATCGCACGAAACTCGTCAAATCTTGGATCCAATCTCATGTGGCAGAAGGGTTGAGAGACACACTTTCACCAGAGCCCTGACTCTTGGCATCGTCAAGCCGCAGTCAACACCCACACCCAGTCCTCTGCCGCGAGGTGGCCGCCCGCCCTGGCCGCCAACTACCGCCAGCACCCAACCAGGCCCGCGCGCACTGGCAGACCGACCTCGACCCCACAGTGCTGCGCCTGGACATGTGCAGCCCGGAGCCGACCGGCCTGTTCGGCAGCGCCGCCGAACAGTTTGCTGGCGAGCCGTCGACCTCCCCTTCGCTCTTCCCCACCCCCGCAACGCCCGCCACCTGCCCTGCCGCCCGGGCCTGGACCGGGCGGCAACTGAGAGTGGTCGCGGGCCGCGGTGGCCTGGGTGGCTGGGCGCGGTGTGCTCCGCCCCTCACCCGTGGCCAGCTGTGCTCAGCTGGGCCAGCAACCGCGCTGCCGCCTGCCCTGCGCCGCCGATCCGCCGTCAGGGCCGTGGCCGGCCCCGCCGTCAGCCCGTCACCGCACCGGTCACGCCGAAGACGGCGTGACACTGGGCTTCCCTGTCAAGTCAGCATGTTGAGATCTTTCAGACCTGTGGCGGCCCTGACTAGGCTCGTAGGGGGTGTTGAGTTCTGGAGGCAACCATGGCTGACGCGACTGTGGTGGCGGCGAGCTGTCGCGAATGCGAGTACGTCTTCCCCGACCCTGCGGCTGCAGCGGCCGCAGCGGCTGGAACCCCTTGCCCGGCGTGCGGGGTAAAGCGGGCCGACTCTATGAGGTCGATGCTTCCGCAGATGCCGGTTTGCGCGAGTTCGTAGTGGCGACAGGGAAGCGGCCTGGGCGCAAGAAGCCCTTTCTGAAGCTTCGGCAGGGGGACGAGCCAGCACGAAGTTCAGGGCGATGGATGGACAAATACCGTCGCATCGACCACGACGCTGACCAATATGATGAGCTTGTAGTTGACCAGGAGACCGGCGTCATCGTCCACGAGTACCACGAGCCGCTGAGTCAGCACTTCGGGCATGGGTCCGACAAGCCGTCCAGCCCCTCGGAAGCGGACCAGGACGCCGAGAGGCCCGGAACTGACGGCTAACTGATCGTTTCAGAATGACGTGGTGGCCGGCTGGAAGGGACGGCGGGGGTGCGGGACTCATGGGGCAGCGGTGCGGTTAGCCCTCACTCTCGTTGGCGGGCTCGGAACGCTCGCCTCGGCGATGCGGTTGATCGTCGCGGTCCAGCTATCGTGGCAAATGCAATCTGGATGCCTTGGACGAGGGAAAGTGGACCACTACTGGACCGGCGAGGCGCCTTGGGTGCACATCCTGGAGGATGACGCCCGGCGCTCTTCGTTTCTGTTGCCGCCGTCAGGGACCAGCTACGTGGCTTGGCTGGATGGTGCCGAGATGGGCGACGAGCAAGGACTCTTCGAACAGATGAGTGCCCGTCTGCGGTTTCCGGTCTACTTCGGTTGGAACTGGAACGCCCTCTCGGACTGCCTTCGCGACATGGGGTGGGCGCCCGCTGACCATTACCTGATCGTCATCGAGCGGTCGGCCCTCATGCTGCAGGAGTGCGCCGAGGATCGCGAGACAGTTCTCAAGATCCTTGAGAGGGCAGGTCGGCATTGGGGCCACAGCCTGGACCATCCGGGCAAGTCCTTCAATGCGCTGCTGCTGTAGACGCGGATACCGAGGGCGGCACCTGGCGTCTACTGCCGGCTTGGGGCAGCCGTTCGAAGACGCCGCAGGCAGATGATCGAGCACGCGAGTTCAAGTAGCCCCTGGTGGAGGTCGGCGCGTCGCTCGTACCGGATGCGGAGCCGTTTGAACTGGTGCAGCCAGGCGAAGGCGCGCTCGACGACCCAACGCACCTTGCCGAGCCCAGAGCCGTGGGCGACGCCTCGGCGGGCGATCAACGGCGTGATGCCGCGCTTGCGCAGCAGGCGGCGGTACTTGTCGAAGTCGTAGCCCCGGTCGGCGTACAGGCGCCGCGGCTTGCGGCGGGGGCGTCCGCGCAGTCCCCGGATCGGCGGAACCGCGTCCAGCAGCGGCAGGAGCTGGGTGACGTCGTGGCGGTTGCCGCCGGTGAGCGTGACGGCGAGCGGCGTTCCGTGGCGGTCGACGATCAGGTGGTGCTTGGAGCCGGGGCGGGCACGGTCGACCGGCGAGGGGCCGACGTGGGCCCCCCTTTGAGGGCTCGGATGTGCGAGCCGTCCACGGCGCAGTCGTCCAGACCCAGCAGGTCGGCGCGGCGCAGCTCGGCCAGCAGGGCGGCGTGCAGGCGGGGCCAGACTCGGGCCCCGGTCCAGTCCCGCAGTCGGCGCCAGGCCGTCACCCCGGAGCAGCCCACTGTCTCGGCCGGGACATCGCGCCAGGCAACACCGGTCCGCAGCACGCACAGGACGCCGGCGAGAGCGGCCCGGTCGGGAACGCGCAGCCGTCCGGGGTGACGGTGGCGCCGCTCAGGAGCGGGCGGCAACAACGGAGCCACACGCCCCCACAGGTCGTCCGGAACAAGATCAGCACGCACCCGGACACCATGCCGAACAAGGCCAACCAGCACAAGACCAGCGGCTCAGCTCATTCTGAAACGATCAGTGACGACCTGGTGCGTGATTGCGGCGGCGATGTGACCAGTAGCGTTGTGGGCGGCATGATCTGACGCTGTGACGATCAAGGTGAATCGTGCGGTCCTCGGCCATCGGGTGCTGACCGGCGTCTCGCGGCGGCACCTGGCGGATCTGGTCGTCGAACTGGCCGCTCCGTGGCAGGCCGTGGTCGAGGGCCAGCGTGAGGCTGCCCGTGGTGGAGCGCGGCAACGGGCGGCCGGTGCGGGTGCCAGGCATCGGCTTGTGTTCGTCGACCGGGTGAGTGCCACGCTTATCCACCTGCGACACGACCTGCCGCACGCCGTCCTGGCGTTGCTCTTCGGCGTCGACTGCTCAACGATCAGCCGGGCGATTGGCGAGGTCAGGGGCCTGCTCGCCGCCCGAGGCTTCGCGGTGCCCGAGCGTCCCGGGATCCGTCTGCGGACTCTCGCAGACGTCTTCGCCTATGCCCAGGCGGAGGGCGTCGTGCTGCGGCTCGACGCCACCGAGGTCCAGGTCCGCCGCCCAGCCTCCCATCGCGGTGGGCGGCGGGCCTTCGTTTCCGGCAAGAAGAAGCAGAACACGATGAAGGCCACCGTCGTGGCGGACGCGAAGGTCCGCACCCTGTGGGCTGGCAACCTTCGCCCCGGACGCATGCACGACACCAGCGCGATACGGGGCGAGGGCATCGACGACCTCGTCCGGCAGTTCCCCAAGGTCCAAGTGCTTCTTGATGAAGGCTACTTGGGCCTTCGGAGAGATCATCCCGGCAAGGCCGTCACACCGCCAAGGAAGCCGAACAAGATTGCCGCGCCGGAAGTCCACGAGGCCCGGGAGCGGGCCCGCCACGAGCACTCGTCCCAGCGCATTCCCGTCGAGCACGCCCTCGCCGACCACAAGCGCTGGAAGGGGCTGGCGCGCTGGACCCACCGCCGCGACACCCTCCCGGCCACCTACGTCGCCGTCGCCGGCCTCGTCTCCGACCGCACCGCCACCACCTGACCGAGGGCTGGCGCTCAGATCGGCACATCGCCGCCGCAATCACGCACCAGGTCGTGAGTCAGTGCATCGAGGCCTTCAAGGCCGCGGCCGAGAAGACCCCTGTCTACGCCAGCCCCTGCGGTGCCAACGGCACGCCCGTCATCGTGGACGGCACCAAGCGCTGAGGCACCACGCGCTGAGACCGCTGGGCGGCGGCCGGCCGGCTCAGGCCTGCGGGGCCTGGGCCGGGCCGTCGCCGGCAGGCCCGTCGGCCGGGCCATCCTGGCGGGCGGCCGCGCGCACCAGGTCGGGCAGCAGATCCGCCACCGCCGCGGTCAGCGCCCCCAGCGCCCGGCCGTCGGGGATCGGGTGCCACAGCAGGCACACCTCGCTGTCGAGGAAGGACACCGCCGGCGCCCCGACGGCCAGCAGCCGCTCCTCCAGTCCACCGTGCAGCAGTGCCTCCTCCAGAGCGGCGGTGTCCTCGCCGCGCGGCCCGTAGACCAGGCCCTGCGGCCACCGGATGTGCTGTGCCGCGCTGCTCCAGTCGCGTTCCATCGTGGCCCGCGAGAGCGGCTGCGCCAGCTTGGTGCAGACGGCCAGCCAGATGTCGACGTCGCCGTCCAGCTGCTTGATCAGGATCGAGACCGTCGCCTCCTTACCCGTGAGCGGCCCGGTCAGCGTGAGCGGCCCGCTCGCCGTCTCGCTCGGGCGGGTCTGGGCGGTCAGCCAGGGGAAGTGGGCCAGGTGGCCCTCCCAGCGGGGCGACTTCAGGGGGTGCAGACGCCAACCCGGCTGCTCCGCCAACCCCTTGATCCCCGTGCCCACCCGCGTGGCCCCCACGGCCTTCCGGGTCCCGCGCACCGCCATGACCACCGCCACGATGAAGGTCAGCCCACAGCTCAGAAGGAACAGCATGCCACCGATCATCGGATCTCCTTCATGGTGCCCTCGGCTTCACCTCGCGGAGGGACGCGGGGCTCCCCCCACAGCGAGGCGCGGTGCGTGATCGTCCGTCATGTGACCACCGGTTGATGGGACACGTGGAGCGCGCTCGCCGGTTCCGCTCCCCGACCGATTCGCAGGCGGCGAGGCCGCCGCACACGTCCGGGTGGGTGGGGACGGTCTGCAGCCCGGCGCTGCAGGCGGCCCGGGCCTGAGCGCGGGCCGCGCGTCGGCCCACGCTCAGCGGGCGGGCGCGGCGGTGGGCGTGGTGTCAGTAGATCTCGGCCTTGAGCCCGTGGCGGATGTAGTACAGGAACGGGGTCTTGCCGTCCTCGCCGTTCTTCATGAGAACGACCATGGCCTCGGGGTCCATCTGCTCGCCGGTGAAGAACCGGTAGCTGTCGAAGTCGGCGACTACACCCTTGACCCATTCCTGCATCTGCTGCTGCCACGCGGACCGCTCGTCCGCGGCGAGCTTCTCCGAAAGCCTTTTCACGTACGCCTTGATGTGGCCGAGGTAGCTCTTCTTGTCGTACGTCGTCCCAGCCAGGCGGTGCGCGTCGAGGACGTTGAGGACCGTGATCGTGGCCGAGTCGTCCCCCTCGTCGGCCAACGCCTGCCGCCTGGCCGTGTTCCGCTGGGCCACCCGTTACAACACCCGACGCCGCCACTCCCGCCTCGGACAAAGAGCACCGAACATCTACGAACAGCAGCGGGCTACCATGACGCTCGCCGCAAAAACGACACGAACAGGTGTCCACTCATCGGGGACAAGGCCCGTGTTGCGGGTCTGACCAGGTGTTATGTAGCTTGGAGAGGGTTGGCGGGGTGAACCGCCCCGGGTTCGATAGAGATCTCAGGTTGTGGTGGTGACCTGCGGTTTTGCTGTCGTGAGGTGGTAGGTGTTCTCGTATTCGACGGGCGGGACGTGGCCTATCTCACCGTGGAGTCGGCGATGGTTGTACCAGTCGACCCACTCGGCGGTCGCCAGCTCGACCTGCGCCAGAGTCCGCCAGGGTCGCCGCGGCTTGATCAGCTCCGTCTTGAACAGGCCGATCGCGGACTCCATGAGGGCGTTGTCGTAGGCGTCGCCGACAGATCCGATGGACGCCGCGATGCCGGCGGCATCGAGGTGGTCAGCCAGGCGGAATGACGTGTACTGGGCGCGGGCGGGCCGGGACGCAACGGGGCGCCACGGGCCCGCTTCCGGCGGTCCGTGGCGCCGGACGCTAGGCACGGGAGACGGCGGGTCAAGAGGGTTCGGGCATCGGTTTTCGCCGACGGCACCGGCCCGGTGAGGGTGCCGAACTGGCGGACGATACACCGCTCAGACAGGCGGTCAACCCCATCCTTGAAGCCCGGTCAGGCCAGGTTCGGGGCATGCGGACGGCCGCCGCCCCCAGGGGGCGGCGGCCGGATCGGCCGAGGCCAGCGAGGCGGCGCCGGGTATGGCGGTCAGCGGGCGAGGGTGATGGTCAGGGTGTTTTGACGGGGTTGCGGGTTGCTGGCTGACTGGCTGGTCAGCACGGCACGGCTCTGCGGGGCTGGGTGTCTATGAGCACTCCCAGAAGAAGCGGCCTTCGCGGTGGTCGGGGCTGACGAAGCCGTAGCCGTATCCATATCCGAAGTTGAGGAAGTACGGATCCCCGTCGTCGGGTGCGTCACTGATTTTGAAGAGGAACTGCCACGGAGCCTCGACTCGCGCGAAGAGGTCGGGGTAGCAGGCGGCGCCGCCCATGTAGTCGCGGAGGTCCTCTCCATCGGGCACCTCGACGGCCGGTCCCTCGCCTCGCAGGCTCCGCTCGAACGCCGCTTGGTCGTCGATCGAGCGGTCGATCTCGGGTGCTACCGGCTGCAGGTCGACATGCCACTCGACCGGGATTTCGGATTCGTCCGGGCCCCAGCGCCACAGCGTCCGCCCCTGGGTGCCTGGTGGCCCGATGACCGCGAAGGGCGGGATGCGGCCGTCGGGCTGTACGAGCAGGACCGCGTCTCCGGCCTCCGGGTTGGTTCCTCCCATGATCCGGTCTTCCTCGTCGACGAAGAGGTAGGCCATGCGGAGTGCGTCTCCGGGGATCGGAAGCTGGCCGATGAACACCAGCGGGCTGCCGGTGGACGGATCCACCGGCCATGCGGGCCCGTCCAGCCATACGGGTTGACCGCCGAGCTTGGCCACCGGTTCGGATATCGGCTGATCGGCCGCCCTGAGGGTCATCTGCTGCCGTGGGTGGAAGGCGGCGCTGTATGGCCCGTCTGCCTGGCCGGTGGGACGCATGATCATGCGCGGACCCTACGGCATGCCGCTGACCGCCGTTGCCCTGGCGGTAGGCGATCTCGGCCGACCGCCAAGTGGGCACGAGAGAACCATCAAGCACCCCCCGCCGCCGATCAAGATCAAGTGGCAGAACCTCCTGCCCGTCAAGATCATCTGGCAAACGGTCAAGATCATTTGTCATGGGGCAGCCGGGCTGGCGACGGCTGACCTGCCCATGAGGCACGAGTACCCGATGCGGTCATATTGAGGCGGATGTGCGAACAAAAATGTTGCTTATGGTGCGGTGTATTGTGCTACCTTCCTCGCTAGGAGGTATGTGATGTCTGAGATCTACGCAGCGGTCGACGCGCTGCTGGCCAAGGCGCGGGACGGCGGGGACCTGCCGGAACCCGACGAGCGGGAGCGGCTGCGCAAGGCCGCGGGCCTGACCCAGGTCGAAGTGGCTGCGGCCCTGGAGACCCGGCGGGAGACCTTCGCCAAGTGGGAGGCCGGCACTGCCCAGCCCCGCGCGCCGAAGCACGGCGCGTACGCCTTCCTGCTCGCGGGTCTGGCCGATATCCACGGCACGCAGGGCCCGGACGGCTGGCTCACCCTCGCCCGCCGGGCCCGCCCCCTCGACACCGATCAGCCCGCCACCGAGGGGGAGTGACCCGCTGATGGATCGTAAGACGTACACCGCCGAGCTCGCCGGTCTGCGCGAGCTGCGCGCCGAGATCACGGCCGCCGAGAAGGTCGTCGCGGCCGCGCGGAAGGAGCTGGACAGGCTCACCGCTCAGCGGGCGCGCCGGGTTGCCGGGCTGGCGGGGTACGAGGGCGCCCAGGCGCCGGCCATCGCGAAGGCCTCCGGGCTGTCAGTGGGTGACGTGGTGCGGATCGCCCCGCTGCTGGACCCGACCCCGGCCGCCGTCCGCGCCGCCGCTAAGGCCGAGGACCAGGCCGCCGCTGCTACGCCCGCCCCGGCGCAGGCGTCGGAGGCCGAGCCGGTCGCTGCGGTGGCCCCGGCGCTGACCCGCCCGGCCGCCGTACTCGAGCAGCCGACCCCGGCCGCCCCGGCCCCGGCCCCGGTCGAGGCCGAGGTTGAGGACCAAGCCATTGTCGAGCAGCCCGCCCCGGCCGCTCCCGCTCTTGCTGCGCCGGTTGTCCCGGCGGCCTCGGTCGCTGCCGGGCCGCGCGAGCTGCCCACCCTTCCCGAAGGCCCGGCGGGCGCACGGTTCGAGGCCGTGACCACCGGGCTGATCTCGAAGCGTCCGAACTTCACGCAGCAGGCCCGCGCGACGGTGTTCCTGGACGTGGCGGCCGGGACGCTCGCGGTCCGCGACCAGGTCGTCCGGGTCGACCTCGGCGCCCGCACGCCCGGGGAGATCCTGGACGCCGTCCTGGCTACCGCGCCCGGTACGGAGCGGGTCTACATCACCGCCGGCGCCCCGTGGCACGACGGCGCCGAGCGGTACTCCACGCTCAAGGACGCGGTCGCGGCCTGGCTGAACACCCCGAGCGAGCGGTGGACCACCGCAGTGGGCTCGGGCCGGGACAAGCTCGCCGGACACTTCGTCCACCAGCGCCAGCCGGTCGGCCGCTACGCCCCCGCAGCCGCCCCGGACAGCGGCAGCACCGAGATCCGCTCCATGGGGGAGTGGTTCGACCCGGACGGCGCCGACGTCGTCACCTGCCGCCAGGCGTTCACCCTGCTGTGGCAGGCGCTGCGCCGCCACTGGGACGACGCGGTCCTGATGGGCTCGCCGTCACAGACGGGCCGGGACCTGTGGTCGCGGACCATTCCGACCACCGGCAAGTGGGCCGGGGGCTACCCGGTGCTCTCCGAGGAGCTGCGCGGCCTGCTGCACGCGACCGGCGGCCAGGGCCGCACCGAGCTGATCCTGCCGCCCCGCGTGCCGGAGCAGCTGCCCGCCCTGGTGGAGTACGACCGCACGTTCGCCTACGCGAAGCACCTGTGGAAGTCCCCGGTCGGCACGCCCCGCCGCATCACCGGGCGGGCGTTCGCCGCGATGACCGAGCAGGAGCAGACCAAGGCGCTGATGTCGTGCTCGCACTGGAACGTGCGCGTCACCGTCCCGGCCGGCTGGAACCACGTGGGCCTGCTGCCCGCTCCCGTCACCGGCGACCGGGCGTGGGTCTACCCGTCCGAGCCGGGCGCCACGTTCACCACGTGGGCGGGCGGCGCGGAGGTCCACCTCGCCCTCGCCAACCACCTGATGCCGTGGCGGATCGAGATCCTCGGCGGCCTGCTGTTCGAGGACGGCAAGCCGCTCGACGAGTGGGGCAAGCGCCTCAAGGCCGCCTGGGCGGACCTGACCAACCTCTCGAAGCTGCACGGCGACGAGCGCCAGCGGCAGGCCGCGTACCTCGCCTCCCGCGCGGTCCGGTCGGTGCTGCTGTTCGGCCTGGGCGGGTTCGCGCAGCGCCCGCGCCTGGTCTCCGGCACCACCCCGCTGGGCGAGGCGCTCCCGGCCGGGGTGGAGATCCTCGGCCAGGACGGCGAGGTGGTGACGTGGCAGCGGCAGGCCGGCTTCTCCCGCGACCCGTACGCGCACCCGGAGTGGGCCGCCTACGTGTGGTCCGGCGCGCGGGCGGCTCTGCTGGACATGAAGTACCGCCAGGGCAAGGAGGTCATCGGCTACGCCGGTGCCCTGCACGCCAAGCCCGGCTCGGTCGTGTACTTCGGCACGGACGGCATCGCGCTGACCGAGCGCCAGCCCTGGCCCTACCGGGGCGAGCCCGGCGACTACCTCCTCAAGGGCCACCTCACCGGGCCCGTCAAGCACCCGACCAGCCAGGAGCAGTACCTCAGGCTGCGCGGCCTGGGCCGCGCCGAACTCGCCGCCGCCGCCACGAAGGGAGCTGACCAGTGAGCCCGGCCGACCCGAACAACCCCAACGAGGCCGCCCGCCTGACCCAGGAGCTGCTCGACCAGGGCTACACCAAACGCCAGGTCGCCAGGATGCTCGGCCGCGACGCCTCGCTCGTCAGCCAGTTCTTCACCAAGGGCAAGGGCGCCAGCATGGTGAACGCCCTCCGCCAGCTGGTCCGGGCGGTGCGCGGAGGTGAGCGGGATGAGGAGGCGCTGGCCGGGATCGCGGAGGCGAACACCAGCCGCCGTCGCACGAGGACCGGGCAGAAGGCGCGGGTGCGGGGCAAGGACGTGATCGGTGTTCCGGGCGGCAGCATGGCCGGACGCGCCGGCAAGCAGGCCATCAAGTCGGGCGCCGCGCACCTCGCCGGGGTCATCCACGCGGCCGCGGCCGCCGACGGCCGGGTCGCCCTGACCGTGCGCATGCTCTCCCGCTACTTCACCCTGGCGGCCGGGTCGAAGCAGGACTCGCCGGGCATCCGACGCGGTGTGGTCCCGCGCGCCGACGGGACCGAGGAACGCACCTACGGTTCCTCAGCCACCGGCGGATTCCCCGCTACGGAATGGTCACGGCGGGTGGCCGCCTCGCACGGCGACGTCGTCCACGCCGTCCAGACCTGGCTGATCGAGACCGGCCGCGCCGAACCCGAGGCGGAGATCGTCTACCTGGAGATCCGCACCTGGACCCCCGACGGCCACCAGACCTCCGAAGTCCTGATCAGCTGACCACCGGGGGCACCCGACCACCTCCCCGCACCACCCGGCAGACGAAGGAGAACCACCGCCGTGGAGACCACCACCGCCACCGCCGAGCAGGACGTGCCGGCCGCTCTGCGCGCCCAGGCCGTACCGCCGCTCCCGGCACAGCCGTCCGGCACCGCCGTGGCGAATCCGCTGCCGCTGCACTGGTTCCAGAAGGACGCTGTCGCGGCCGCCGTGCGCGAGGTGAAGGACGGCGGCCGGGCGACGGTGGTCGCGGCGACCGGCTCGGGCAAGACGCTGATCGCCGCCGGCTGCGCCCGGCGTGTGGCCGCTCGGGGCCGGGTGCTGGTGCTGGTGCCGACGATCGAGTTGCTGGAGCAGACCGCCGAGGCGTGGTCGCTGCGGGGCGGGCGCCGGGGCCTCGCGGTGGCGGCGTGTTCGCGGGAGGAGGCGCTGGAGAGCGCGGAGGCCGGCGGCCGGATCCACGCCGAGGTGACCACGCAGGCGGCCCGGATCACCGACCTGGTCAACGGTGCCCCCGAGAACCAGCCGGTCACTGTGTACGCCACCTACGCCTCGCTGGAGCGGATCGTCCAGGCTCACCGCGACTTCGGCCTGCCGGCCTGGGACCTAGTCGTGATCGACGAGGCCCACCGCACGGCCGGTTCGGAGGGCAAGGCGTGGGCCGCGATCCACGCCGACGCCCAGGTCCCGGCGAAACGCCGGCTGTACTTCACCGCCACGCCCAGGATCGCCGACGACCGGCGCGCGAAGGACGGCCTGGCCGACCTCGCCGACACCGAAGGCGCTGAGAAGCTGCCCGTTCTCTGCTCCATGGACGACGAGGAGATCTACGGCAAGACCTGCTTCACCTGGACGCTCGGACAGGGCATCGAGCACGGCTACCTCGCCGACTACCGGGTGCTCGTACCGGTGGTGACCGACGAGGACCTGCGCGAGCTCCTCAACCTCCCCGCCGTCGCCGACCTGCGCTCCCAGCGCACCAACGAGGAGCTGCTGCGCCTGGCCCTGCAGATCGCGATCCTGCGCGCGATCGCCGACCTCGGCCTCCGACGGGTCATCACCTTCCACTCCCGTGTGGCGGCGGCGCGGGAGTTCGCGAGCACCCTGCTGGACGCCTCCGAGCTGCTGCCTGACGCGGAGCGTCCGGAGCGGATTTGGGCGAAGGCGGTGGCCGGCACCGACCGACTGCGCGAGCGCCGGGCCGCGTTCACGGAGTTCAAGGCCCACACCGGCGAGGACGGCGAGGAGTGCGGGATCCTCTGCAACGCTCGGCTCCTGTCCGAAGGCATCGACGTCCAAGCTGTGGATTCCGTGTGCTTCGCAGACCCGAAGTCGAGCGTGATCGACATCGTCCAGGCCGTCGGCCGGGCGCTGCGCCAGTCCTACCGGCAAGGCAAGGTCTCCTGGGTCATCATCCCGGTCTACCTGCCGACGCCGGAGGTCGGCGACGACACGGCGGCCGCCGACCCGGCCGAGGTCCACGACGCCGGCGAGGCCGTGAAGGCCGAGGCCGACGCCGAGATCGAGGCATCCAGCTTCCGCACGATCTGGCGGGTCCTGCGCGCCCTGGCGGCGCACGACGCCCGGGTGGTCGACCGGATCACCGAGCTGCGCGCCAGCCGCTCCCAGGGCACCGCGCACACCACCACGACCACGGCGGCCCCCGAGGGCGAGGCCTCCGAGGCCGGGGAGGGCGAGCAGCAGTCGGCCCCGGTCGAGTCGCCGATCGAGTGGCTGCGGATCAACGCCCGCCAGCACGCCGCCCGGATCCTCCAGACCGTCAAGCTGCGGGCGTTCAACCCGCGCGCCGTGGAGTGGCAGCGCATGCACGCGGTCGCGGCGGTCTTCCACCTGCAGCACGGCCACCTCGACCCCACCGACAAGACCAAGCACGCCGAGCTGATCTCCTGGCTCACCCGCCAGCGCCACCTGAACGGCCAGGGCCTCCTCGACGCCGCCCGCGTCAGCGAGCTGGACGCCCTCGGGATGATCTGGTCGAAGAACGCGAACGCCTGGGAACGCGGCTACGCCTACGCCGCCGCGTTCCACCACCAGCACGGCCACCTGGCGATCCCCGCGACCGCGAAGCTCGACGACTACGCGGTGGGCGCGTGGATGCGCCGCCAGCGCAAGGCCGACAACCTCACCGGCGACCAGGTCGCCAAGCTCGACGCCCTGGACGAGCTGTGGCGCCTGGAGCCGGACTGGAACCGCTCCTACCGCCGCCTGCTCGCCTACCTCGCCGCCGGCGGAACCCTCGACGGCCCGGCGAACCGCACCGGCGGCGACGCGGACCCGACCTTCCGCCCCGGCACCTGGCTGCGCAAGCAGGACAAGGCCCGCACCGAGGGCAAGCTGACCGACCACCAGGCCGCGCTCCTGGACGCGCTCACCCGGCACGCCGAGACCGTCACCGGCTGACCCGCCCCCGTACACCTCGCCGCCCCGCTCCCGATCCCGGAGGCCACCACACGATGACCGACACCACCCCGGAGCCCACCGCGGACGAAGACCGCGACGAGCGGTTCCCGCTGGTGCTGTACCGCCACGCCAACGGCGAGCTCATGATGCCGACCACCCACGTCACCGCCCTGCTGCGCCACGTTGCGGAGACCGTGCGGCTGTGGCGGGTCCGGGGTCAGGTGCCGCCGGACCTGATGACCACCGCTCGGATCTACGACGCCCTGGTGCACTACGCCGACGACCTCGACACCGCCGTCGACGGCGCGCACGGGCAGGGCGACCCGGCGGCCCGGACCCGAGCCGACGAGGCCGCGCGCCACCTGGACGAGGTGGCCGGCGCCTATCGCGCGGCCGGCTGATCCGCCCCGCACCGACCCCGCCGTCCCGGCCCACCTCGGGCCCGGACAGTCGTCCGCACCTCGTTCCCGACATCCGGAGGTACCGCGCGATGACCGACACCACCCGCCCGACCCGGACTCCGCCGCCTTGCCCGGGCGGTTGGAGCTGGCCTCGTACAGCAGCCGGCTCGCGCCCGCCGAGCGGGACCTGGGCCGCCCGGTCCTCGACTCCCCGCTGGTGCGCGGCTCGATGTGGCTGCGTTGGACCGGCCACGACGGCATCCGCACCCTCCACCACGGCGCCGGCCTGGCCCGCGGCTGGACCGAGCGCGACATCGACGGCGTGGACGGCTGGGTGACCCTGGTGGAGGGCCGGGTCGCCCTCGGCGTCCGCCCGGGCCTCGCCGTGCCGGAGCCCGTCGTGCACGCCGAGGCATGGGAGGCCGGCGCGACGCTGCACGCCGCCCTCGCCCAGCACCCCACCCGCGCCCACCACGTCCAGGGCGACGACGAGGAGGTGCCCGACGACGGCCAGGAGCACGGGCTGCTCGGCGACGTCTGCAGCCCGACCGCCTCGCCGAACGCCACATCGGCCGCACCCTCACCGCCGACCCGCACCTCGCCGACCGGCTTCTCCAGGACGCCGACGGCACCCAGACCTCACAGCTCCTCGCCGTCTACAGCCGCGCGGCCGCACACCCCGCCCTCCACCTCGGCACACAACTCACCGGCCTCTGCATCCGCCACCGCCACCAACTCGCACCACACCTCGTCACCACCGCCACCCGGACCGACCACCCGGCGCCCCTCATCACCGCCCTGGACACCATCACCACCGACCCCGACACACCCCTCGACGATCTGACAGCGCTCCACGACTTGCTGCCTCTGTCCAGCCACCGCCTCGCGGCCATCGCGGTCCGAACCGCGCACGCCATCACCGGCCACTATCGTGTTCTGGCCGAGGGCAGCCCCGGCACCTACCTCCCCGACCTCGCCTCCGCGCTCAACACCCTGTCCGTCCGGCTGGGTGCGGTAGGGCGGCGGGCGGAGGGTCTGGCCGCCGCCGAGGAGGCCGCAGGCCACTACCGCGCACTCGCCGCTGCCGACCCCGGCGCCCACCTCCCCAGCCTCGCCGAGACCCTCATCAACCTGTCCGTCCGGCTGGCTGAGGCGGGGCGGGGGTCCGAGGGCCTGACCGTCGTCGAGGAGGCCGTTACCATCCGCCGTGCCCTGGCCGAGGCCAACCCGCAGCTCTTCGATGCCCAACTGGAACAGTCCTTCCAAGTGACAGCCTGGCTCGAAGGGCTGGGCTCGTAGCTTGCTGCCGGTGCTGGCGGCTGGCCTGGGTCCGCACCGCGGACCGCTGGCGCTCCGGCCTGGTCACCTCCCGACGCAGGCCCGGCCCGGGCCCGTGGATCGCGCACGTGCGCTGGAGCGAGGACGCGCGCGTCGCCTGGGTCATCGCCGACAGCGCCGTCCTGCGACCGGTCCCACCCGGCACCGGACCCGACCATCCCGGCGGCCACACCCCGGGCCTGGCTGCCGGCACCCCCGCCGACCGGGCAGCCCGGTGACCAGGCTCGCCGCCGTCGTCCGCTGCTCGCCGGGTCGCCGTACGGGCCGGCCGCCCCGTGGCCGGAACCGACGCCCTCACTACCGCCCGTGCCTGGCCACCGCTGTGCCAGCCACGGCGGCGCCCTGCCGGCTCTCCGTCGCCCCGACAGCCCCCGTCGACCGGGGCCGCCGCTCGGTCCTGGCGCGCTGGCCGCCAGCCGCTGTCCGCCCGCCCGCTGCTCTGTCGCGCCGGCCCGCCCGCCGCCCGCCGCCCGCCAGCGGGCCCGGGCGGAGGCCGAGCGCCCGCCGCCGATCCGCGGCCGCAGAGGCGAAGCACAGAGTCTCATCGTGGCGCTGCTCCTCACCCCTTGGAAAGGGCCGCTGACCTACTGCGCTGGGGAGCTTTCCTTCCACTGCTGGCTACGGGGGTGAGCTTCGCTGGCGGGGCGCTGGTGAAGTTGCCCCGCCCCGCCCCGCCCCGCCCGGCCCGGCGCGGGGCCTCATCTCCCGAACCGTGGACGGAACGCCCGTCGGAGCTCGTCATCGATTGTCCACGGCGCGCTCAGGTCCCCATCAGTGGACGAGGTAATTCACCGGGCATGGTCGCCCTGCAGTCACGAGACCGTGTCGCCTGCTCCAGCTGTCCTGAAACTGCCAAGCAGTAGGGCACATTTGACGGAGCGTATTGGTTAATGAATTTCTCCCTGTCGCACAGGGCCGTGTCATATGGACAGGGGAATGCCTGTGCCGGCTCGCGTCGGGAGCGCCGGCGGCGGGCCTGACCTGCGGTGACTCGGCTCTGACTGGTTTGACCTCATAGGGGTTGGGTGGCCCCTTCGTTCGCCGTCATCCGGCACTGTCTCACCCGTTCGTATTTTTGCTGATTTGCGACGTGAGATAGATCACTCATTGATTGTTGGGTCTATGTCGGCTTGCTGACAGTCCGATATACCTGCCGACGTTTCATTCGCGGGTTGTTAACTGTCTGGTGGGTTGTTCGAGTGCTCCGCCGTTCCCTGGCAATTGTGTTGTCCATGACCATGGTCGTCCTCGGGACGGCTCAGGGGACGGCTGCCGCTGAAGAGCTGGTCCGTCAGGCTGCTCTGACAGCTACCGATCCTGGGCCTTTGCCCAAGCAGGGCGCGGGCGGCGCGGACGGCCAAGGGCACGATGCCACCACGGACGCGACCAGCGCCCAAGCCGAGGGCGGCCGACCCGGTGCCGTTCCCGCGCCGGGGGAGCTCCCGGAGGAGAAGCCGGCCTCGGCTCAGCCGACCGCGCCGGTCATACCGGCGCCGTCGAAGTTGCCGAAGACCGAGGCCAAGGTGGTGGATGCGCCGGCCAAGCAGCAGAGCCCCAAGGTCGACCCGGCCAAGAGCTTCGATCCGGCGAAGAGCAAGGAACTGCCGCAGCAGCGCACCGCGCAGCAGCGCACGTTCCAGAACGCGGACGGCACCTTCACCACCCGCAGCTACTCCAAGCCGGTCAACTTCCAGCGTAAGGACGGCTCCTGGGCGGCCATCGACACGACACTGATCCCGTCGGTCAAGGTGTCGGGCGGCCGGGCGGCGCCGACGCAGGACGGCTGGACCACGACCTCGGGTGAGCGTGAGCTGAAGCTGGCGTCCACTGCGAGCGCCGATCCGCTGGTCCAGCTCCAGCTCGGTGACGGCATGTCCGTCGGCTACGCACTCCAGGACGCCGCGCCGGTCCAGGGCACCGTGCAGAGCAGCACCATGACGTACCCGAACGCCCGGCCCCAGGCGGACGTGACGGTCCACGCGGGCAGCGCGTCGTTCAAGGAGGTCCTGGTCCTCAAGGATGCCACCGCGCCCACCGAGTGGGTCTATCCGCTGCGGCTGCAGGGAGTGACGGCCTCGCTGGACGCCAACGGCGCGGTGCTGTTCACCGATGCCGCGGGCAAGGTTCAGGCGCGGATGCCGGCCGGCTGGATGCAGGACTCCGCTTTCGCGCCGAACACGGAGGAGGGTGTGGTCTCCGGCGGGGTCGGCTACGAGTTGGTTCAGCTCGCCGCGGGCCCGGCGCTGAAGATGAAGCTGGACGAGACCTGGCTGCACGCTCCGGAGCGGGTCTTCCCGGTCATGGTCGACCCGCAGGTCTCCTCGGTCAAGGCCGTCGACGGCACGTACGTCCAGTCCCCGTACAACCTGGACTTCTCCGGGGACACCGTCCTTAAGGTCGGCACCTACGACGGCGGTGGCCACCAGGCGGCGTCGTTCATCCGGTTCAACGGCATCGAGAACTCGCTGAGCAACGCCAATATCCTCGGGGCCCGGCTGTCCCTGTACAACGGCTGGTCCTACAGCTGCACGCCGCGCACGGTGAGCATCCACCAGATCACCTCCGACTGGTGGGAGGGCTCGCTCAAGACGATGCCCGGCCCGTCCACCGGTCCGGCGCTGGCGGCGCCGTCCTTCGCCCACGGATGGCGCTCAAGCCCCACCGCCGGCTGGGCCTGCCCGGAGGCGTGGGAGTCGATCGACCTGGGCGCCGAGGGCCGCAACCTGGTGAACTCCTGGACGCATCACTGGACCCCGAACTACGGGCTGGCGATCAAGGCCGACGTGTGGGACTCGCTGTCCTGGAAGCAGTTCGGCAGCGACGACAACAACGGCGGCCAGCCGAGCCTGGACGTCACCTGGTCCAAGTACGGCGCGGACTACGAGCTGTGGGGCCTCATCCAGCCGGTGACGGCCACCCAGGAGGGCATCGTGCGGCTGCGCGCCTGGAACCGCGGCATGGAGACCTGGACACCCGGTAACAACTACAAGATGTCGTACCTGCTGCATGACCAGTGGGGCAACAACATCACCAACTACGGCACCAACATCGCCTGGACGTCGATGCCGTACGACGTCCCGCCGGGCGCCGGCGTGGTGATCGACGCGCACATCCACACGCTTCCGCAGGGCGCCTACACCGTCGGCTTCACCATGGACGACTACCAGACCCGCAACTTCTGGTACGACGCCTACGTGCCGCCGATCAACATCCAGATCTCCTCCGTCAACATGAACCCGCACATCACCGGGCTGGCCCCACCGTCAGGCGCGGTGGTGTACCAGCTGCAGCCGACCATCATTGCCGAGGGTGTGGACCCGGACCGGGCGCCGTTCCCCGAGTTGGACTACCGGTTCGAGGTGTGTCGGGTGGTCGGCGGCGACGCCCGCGTGGACTGCAAGCAGACCGACTGGCTGAAACGGCAAACCCGTTTCGTTGTTCCCGCGGGCTGGCTGACGTGGAACGAGCAGTACGCCTGGTACGCGCAGGCAGGCGATGGCTTCGGAGGGAGCGACTGGACACAAGCCTCCTATATCCGCACCGTGTTGCCCCAGCCGAACCAGTACGTCACCGGCTCGGACGCCGGCCGCAGCTTCAACACCGCCGTCGGCAACTACACCACCGCGGCCACCGACGCCGCGCTGCCCACCGTCGGCCCGGAGCTGTCGGTGACCCGCAGCTACAACTCGCTCGACGCGCGTACCGACGGCGCGTTCGGGGCCGGCTGGTCTACCTCCTGGGACATGCGGATCCAGGTTGAGTCGAGCAGCTGGCTCTCCCTGCCCGGAAACGTCCTGCTCACCGCCTCCAACGGTTCCCGGGCGAGGTTCGGCTGGGATCCGGGCAAGAACGCCTACGTCGCCGGCTCCGGCATGGCGGCCGACCTGCGTAAGACGGACAGTGGCGGCTGGACGCTGACCGACCGGGGCGGAAAGGTCCACACCTTCGGCCCCGACGGTCGGCTGACCAAGGTCACCGACACCGCCGGACACACCAAGGAACTTACCTACACAGGCGGCAAACCGACCCAGGTCAAGGACACCGCCTCCGGGCGCTCCCTCGACCTTGCCTGGACCGGGAACCACGTCACCACCGTCACCGCCACCGGCTCCACGGGTGCCTGGTCGTACCAGTACAACGGCGACCAGCTCACCAAGGTCTGCCCGCCGGGCATCGCCCTGACCGCCGACAAGGGCTGCACCGTCTACGAGTACGGCACCGGCTCGCGCTACCGCACCGCCGTGCGCGACGCCGGCCCGGCCGGCTACTGGCGCCTGGGCGAGGCCGACGGCACCACCGCCACCAACGACGCACAGGTCAGCGACCGGGCACCGGGCGATGCCAAGGACGTGGCCTGGGGCGCGCCCGGCGCCCTCGGCGGCAGCACCGACAAGGCGGTGACCTTCAACGGCCGGTCCACCTCCTACGTCGAGCTGCCCAACCGCACCATCAGCGCCTCCACCTACCGCACCGTCGAGCTGTGGTTCCGCACGGCCGCACCCGGGGTGATCCTCACCTACCAGAACCGCGCCATGGGCGAGGACCCCTACAACGTCGTTCCCGCGCTCTACATCGGCTCCGACGGCAAGCTGCGCGGCAAGTTCAACAGCCCCGGCGAGCCGGTCACCACCGCAGGCACCGTCACCGACAACGCCTGGCACCACGTCGTGCTCTCCGGCGCCCGCGACAACACCGCACTGTTCCTGGACGGCGCCAAGGTGGGGACCACCGCCGGCGATATCGACCACCTGAACATGGACCGCGCCTACCTGGGCGGCGGTTACACCGGCACCTGGCCCGGTGGCAACGGCGGCTGGTCGTGGTTTAACGGCCAGATCGACGACGCTGCGGTCTACGACTACCCGCTCACCGACCAGAGCGTCGCCGAGCACTACGCCCTGCGCACCGGCAGCACCCAGCTCACCAGGACCGTCCTGCCCTCCGGCCGCACCAGCGCCCAGGTGACGTACGACCAGGCCACCGAGCGGGTCACCAAGATCACGGACTCGGCCGGCAGCGACTGGAAGATCTCCGAGCCGACCTTCACCGGCGGCTCCTTCCTCTACAACAACGCCGTCAAGGCCTCCGACCCGGCCGGCTTCTGGCGCCTCGGCGAACGCGACGGGGCACTGGCCGCCAGCGAGATCGGCACCGGCCTGTCCGGCACCTACGGTGACGGCGTCACCAAGCGCGCCACCGGCGTGTTCGCGCCGACCGACGACACCGCGGTGCGCTTCGACGCCGGCCCCGCCTCCCAGATCGAGATCCCGCAGGACGTCCTGCACGCCAAGACCGACCTCGCCGTCGAACTGTGGTTCAGCACCGACCGCGACGGCGTGCTGCTGGGCGACCAGAGCCGTGCCATCAACGACCCGGCCGGCGTCGACGGCACCTGGACCCCGATCCTGTACGTCGGTAACGACGGCAAGCTGCGCGGCCGGTTCTACGGCAGCACGACCAGCGCCGTCTCAGCGAAGCAGGTCACCGACAGCGTCTGGCACCACGTCGTGCTCTCCGCCCAGGGCAGCCAGCAGACTCTCTACCTCGACGGCCAGGTCGTCGGCGTCCAGGACGGCGGCGTCAACCACCAGGCCAACACCCACACCTACCTCGGTGCCGGCTTCGCCAAGATGTGGCCCGCCTCGCCCGGCGACGTCAGCCACTTCATGGGAAGCATCGACGAAGCCGCGATCTACCAGCACCCGCTCAGCGAGGCCGACGTCGTCGCCCACTACCGCGCCCGCAGCGCCCAGGTCGCAGGCCAGGGCGTCGGCTACCGTGCCTCCGTGGTCGCCGACTCACCCGGCGGCCTCTGGCACCTCGACGAGAGCGGCGGCACCACCGCCGCCAGCGAAGTCGCCGCCATCCAGGGCAACGGCAGCTACGCGCCGGCTGCCAAGCCCGGCACCACCGGCGTCTTCGGCCCCGGCGACGGCCGCGCCACCGAGTTCAACGGCACTAGCAGCTCCTACATCGACCTGCCCACCCCGATCCTCCAGACGAAGACCGACATCGCCGCCGAGCTGTGGTTCCGCACCGGCGCACCCGGCGTCCTGCTGAACGTCCAGAGCGAGCCCATGGGCTCGGCCCCCTACAACACCACGCCCGTGCTCTACGTCGGCTCCGACGGCAAGCTGCGCGGCGCCTTCAACGGCATCAGCGGCGGCCCGATCACCTCGGGCGGCGCGGTCACCGACGGCTCCTGGCACCACGCCGCGATCAGCGCCGCACAGGGCACGCAGTCCCTGTACCTGGACGGCGCCCTGGTCGGCACCGCGAGCGGCACGGTCAGCCACCTCAACATGAACCGCACCTACCTGGGCGGCGGCTACGTCGGCACCTGGCCCGGCGGCAACGGCGGCTGGTCCTGGCTGAACGGCCAGCTCGACGAGGTCGCGTTCTACCAGCACCCGCTGAGCGCCGAGCGCGTCGCGGCGCACTACCAGGCCCGCTCGACCTCCTCCTCCGCCGAACTGGCCTCCCGGGTGACGCTCACCGACCCGGCCGGCAACGTGTCCACCGACATCCACGACGTCACCCGCGGCAACCGGCTGATAGCGCGTACCGACGAGGCCGGCAGTACCACCAGCTACACCTACGACACCGGCGGTTTCGTCCACACCGTCACCGACCCCAACGGCCACTCCACCGTCAGCGGCCAGGACGAGCGCGGCAACACCGTCTCACTGACCACCTGCCGGGACGCCAACTCCTGCTGGACGTCGTACACCAGCTACTACTTGAACAAGGACAACCCGCGCGACCCGCGCAACGACAAGCCCACCGAGACCCGCGACGCCCGCTCCACCGGCCCGTCCGACAACACCTACCGCACCACCGTCGCCTACAACGCGCTCGGCCTGCCCGAGACCACCACCCGCCCGGACGGGCGCACCACCCGCGCCTCCTACACCACCGGCAGCGAGCCGGCCGTCGGCGGCGGCACCACCCCGGCGGGCCTGCTCGCCACGGAGACCACCGCCGCAGGCGCCGTCACCGCGTACACCTACTACTCCTCGGGTGACCTCGCGGCCACCACCATGCCCAGCGGACTGAAGCTGACCTACGCGTACGACGCGGCGGGCCGCAAGATCTCGGCGACCGAGACCTCGGATGCCCAGCCGGCCGGCGTCACCACCACCTACGCCTACGACGCGCTGGGCCACCTGGTCGCGCAGACCGGGCCGAAGGTGACCGACGCCGTCTCCGGTGCCGAGCACCAGACGAAGACCACGGTGGTGTTCGACTTCGACGGCCGGATCACCGGCTCGACCACCGCCGACCTTGTCGGCAGCGACGGCTCCCGCACCACGTCCAGCAGCTACGACAGCGCGGGACGCCTGGAGACCGATACCGACGCGATGGGCGCCGTCACCCGCTACGGCTACGACGCGCTCGGCCGCCGCACCACCGTCACCGACGCGCTCGGCCAGGTCACCCGCTACACCTACACCCCGCGCAGCCAGCCGGCGACCACCGTCGTCGAAGGCTGGAACGGCGACGGCAAGGGCACCCGCGACCTCACCCTCGAATCCCGCGCCTACGACCCGGCCGGCCGGCTCGCCTCGGTCACCGACGCCATGGGCGCCACGACCTCCTACACCTACTTCGACGACGGCCTGCCCGCCGCCACCAAGGCCGAGAACGTCACCCAGGCCGACGGCACCACCCACTCGATCGTCCTGAAGGCCAACGAGTACGACGGCGCCGGCTACCTGGTCAAGCAGACCACCGGCGGCGGCCGCACCACGACCGTCAACACGATCGACAGTGCCGGGCGCGTCACCCAGAGCATCCTCGACCCCAACGGCCTGGGACGCACCAGCACCCTGGGCTACGACGCCGACGACCGCGTCACCATCACCTCGCTCAAGGTCAGCGACACCGAGAACAGCGTCCAGACCAACACCTACGACAACGCCGGCCGCCTCACCCGCAGCCAGCTCGCCTCCTCCACCGGCGGGCCGACCGCCGTCTCCACCTTCGCCTACGACCAGCGCGGCCTGATCACCGCAAGTACCTCGCCCAACGGCAACGCCACCGGCGCGAACCCGGCCGCCTACACCACCACCTACCAGTACGACACCCTCGGCCGGTGTACCACCACCATCGCCCCGCAGGTCGCCACGGAGAGCAACGGCGGCACGGCGACGAACGTCCGCCCGACCACCACCGCCGGCTACAACGCCTTCGGCGAGACCGTCTCGGCGAAGGACCCGCTCGGCAACATCGTCCGCAGCACCGTCGACAACCTCGGCCGCACCACCGAAGTCCGCCTGCCCGACTACACCCCGCCCGGCGCCACCACGCCGCTGACCGCGATCAGCAAGCTCGAATACGACAAGCTTTCGCGCGTGGTGGCCAGCACCGACCCGGCCGGCCGCAAGACCACCTTCGGCTACGACCGCCTCGACCACCAGACCCAGCTCGTCGAGCCGAACTCCCTCGGCTACCTCCAGCCCCCACTCGACGACAACCCGCCCACCTGGACCACCACCTGGACGCCCACCGGCCTCCCACTGTCGGCCACCGACCCGGTCGGCGCCCGCACCGAGGCCACCTACGACCAACTCGGCCGCACCCTCACCGCCACCATCGTCGAGCGCCAGCCCACCCCGCAGAACCTCACCACCAAGTTCACCTGGGACGACGCCGGCAACCAAACGGCCGTCACCACCCCCGGCGGCAGCACCAGCACCGCCACCTACAACACCGCCGGCCAGATCGCCACCAGCACCGACCCGCTTCTTCGCGTCACCAAGGCCGAGTACGACGGCCTCGGCCGCACCGTCAAGGCCATCGCCCCGCTCGGCGAATCCACCCGCACCCGCTACGACGCCCTCGGCAACCCCGCCGCCACCGACAACCTGGACGCCGCCGGAACCGTCCTGCGCACCACCACAGCAACCTTCGACCTCGAAGGACGCGTCCTCACCACCACCAGTCCGGCCACCGGCGCCGTCACCAGCACCGCCTACGACCCGCTGGGCCGCGTCACCAAGCTCACCGAGCCCGTCGCCACCGGCCAGGCCATCGTCACCACCTTCGGCTACGACGCCGCCGGCAACCGCACCCGCCTGACCGACGGCAAGGGCAACACCACTGTCTACACCTTCAACACCTGGGGTCTGCCCCACTCCACCATCGAGCCCTCCACCGCGGCCCACCCGGCCGCCTCCAGCCGGACCTGGACCACCACCTACGACGTGGCCGGCCAGGCCGTGAAGCTGGCCCTGCCGGGCAGCGTCACCCGCACCCGCACCTTCGACCCCGCCGGACGGCTGGTGAAGGAGAGCGGCACCGGCACCCAGGCCACCACCATCGACCGGGAGCTGACCTACGACAAGGCCGGCCGCCTGATCAAGCACAACTCCTCCGGCATCAGCGGGCAGCAGTACACCTACAACGACCGGGGCCTGCTGTTGAAGGCCGGCACCGACCTGAACGCGGCGAGCCAGACCTGGGAGTACGACGCGGACGGCCGCCTCACCAAGCGCTGGGACAAGGACACCGGTTCCACCTACATCGGCTACAAGACCGACGGGCAGCTGGACTGGGCGCACAACCCCCAGACCGGGACCCAGAACTGGTACGGCTACGACGGCGACGGCCGCCTGAGCAACCAGTGGTACGTCGCCCCCGACCCGGCCGACGCCACCCGCTGGAAGGCCATGTCCGAGCGCCGCCTCGGCTACGACCCGCTCGGCCGCCTCACCGGCGATCAGCTCCTCATCGGCGGCAACACCAACACCCCCCTCACCGGCACCGCCTACGAGTACGACCTCGACAACCGCCTCACCCGCAAGACCGCCAGCGGCACCCCGACCGACCCGGTGAAGGACAACCGCTACGGCTACGACCTCGCCGGACGCCTCACCTCCTGGACCGCCGACACCACCACAACCACCTACGAGTGGGACGCTGCCGGAAACCGCACCAAGAACGGCACCACCACCGCCACCTACGACGAACGCAACCGCCTCATCAGCGACGGCACCAGCACCTACCGCTACAACGCCCGCGGCACCCTCGCCCAGGCCACCACCGCCACCACCGACGAGGTCCTCACCTACGACGCCTTCGACCGCCTGATCACCGACGGCACCACCACCTACACCTACGACGGCCTCGACCGCGTCACCACCCGAAACGCCGCCAAATTCACCTACGACGGAGGCTCCAACAACCTCACCGGCGACGGCACCTGGAGCTACGCCCGCGACAGCGCCGGCAACCTCCTCGGCGCCACCAACGGCACCGCCAACCTGCGCATCCGCACCGACCAGCACACCGACGCCACCGCCACCCTCGACACCAACGGAACCTCCGTCGCCGGCGCCACCACCTACGACCCCTTCGGCCAGCCCACCGCCACCAGCGGCACCCGCTCCAGCCTCGGCTACCAGAGCGGCTGGACCGACCCCACCACCGGCGACGTCAACATGCACTCCCGCTGGTACCGCCCCGGCACCGGCGCCTTCACCAGCCGCGACAGTTGGCAGCTCGACCCCACCCCGTCCATCCAGGCCAACCGCTACACCTACGGCAACGCCAGCCCACTGAACGGCACCGACCCGTCCGGACATCAGGTCCTCATTGGCAACGACAACGCTGCCAACGGCCCGGTTGTCTTGCAGATCCAATACGGTCCCGCTGGTGGCGGTATCTCATTCGGTGGGGGCGGCAAGTTCAGCGGCACCACCACCATCAAGGCGGGAAGCAACCCAGCGCCAGCAGCCAAGCCAGCCGCCCCCGCCGAACCGTACGCCCCCAACGTCTCGGGCTACCGCTCGCCAAGTTCATCGAACAGCTTCATCAGGCCGGGTGTCCCTCCGGAGATTGCGGTTCGCTATAGCGGTGGCGGCTACAGCGGCTACAGCGGATACGGCTACGGTTCCGTGCCGAGCGACTACGCGGGCAGCGACATCTACCAGGAAAAGCAGGCGGCCCGGGAACACTGGCGATCCAGCTCCCCGACCTCCTCGCCCCAGAGCCCGACCGGCCTGTCCGCAGGAAGCCCCACGGGAACCCCCACCCGGAACTCCGGCCCCCAGCAGAACCCGACCTGTAAGACCTGCCAGGGAGCCAAGACACCTCCACGTCCCGCCGCGCCTAGGGCCGAGCCGCCCAAGCCCCTGTGGGACCCGACCAAGGCCTCGGTCGAGCGCCCCGCCCCCCAGCTCGACTGGACCCCCAGGGACCCCCGCGACACCCTCAACGTCATCGCCGCCTCCTACAGCAGCGCCGACATGCTCGCCATGCTGGTACTCGTACCGAACGTGCTCCCGAGCACGGCGACCGCCCCCGGCCCCCAGGCGGGCCAGAGCACCCAGCCCGATAAGGACAAGCCCCAGAGCTGTCTGGACCGTCGTCCGGCGGGATCCGACACCGACAACAAGGACGGAACCGGAGCTGGATGGATCATGTACGGGGACATGGAGAGCGTTGTCGGGAGCCCGGGAACGCAGCGCCCGACCGCAGCCGAAGCGTGCCTGACTGGCAAAACGAACGCGAGCCGCGGCACCGGAGCCGGAGGTAACATCGCAGGCTGGGCAGAGGCGTCCACCATTGCGCAAAATGGCGGTATCACGGTGACAAATAACACCTTGGCCCGTTGCCACTTCATTGCACGCGAGTTCGGGGGGCGCGGGAAGGCTCAGAACCTAGCCCCATGCTTCCAAACCGGCGTGAACACCAAGGGCGCCTCGATGCGGAGCTTCGAGGTGATGGTCGGAAATGCCATGAACGATAAGGCGAACCCCCAGATAGTCGACTATACGGTTGCGCCAATCTATAAGTCCCCCTCCAGTACGATTCCGGCGGGTTTCTTCATGGTGGCTATTGGTCAATACTGGAATGGCAGTCCGGGTTTGCGTGAATTTGCCTACGTGAGGAACGAGAAGGCGAGGCCCGATGGTGTCATGGTGCAATTGGGTAACTAGATGATGAAGGCTGATCGCATGCTGGGAGTTGGCAATGGATGAGGTATTTCAGCGCATACGGCGGATCATGGGTGAGCCGGTCTATGCCCCCGCACGGGTTCCGTGGGGGTTGGCTCCGGCTGAACTCGGCTCTCAGCTTCCGTCTGACTACAGGGCATTCGTCGATTTGTACGGCTCGGTGAGTTTCGCTGGCGAGTGGGGTGTGAACACCCCGATGCGCTCGCCCCTGGTCCCCGGTTCACCAGGAGGTCTGGCAGGGTGGCGTTTCGAGAATGACATCGAGTTCCGAGCACAGGTTGAGCTGGAGGACACCTTTCTCGGACAGGATCGCACACCGGTCTTTCCGGACCCTGCCGGGCTCCTCGCTTGGGGTGGCACCAGCAACTTTGGCCGCTGCTGCTGGCTCACCACGCATCCGGACCCGGACCGGTGGCCGGTGGTGCTCTGGTTCCGAGGTGAACTCGACCACTTCGACGGGGGATTCACCGACTTCGTGGCCACAGTGTTGAGTGGCGATTACGCCATGGAGGCTGAACTGTTGGCGTACGGGGATCCGGAGAGCGAGCCGATGCCTCCGGAGCCGCTATGGCGCCCCGGTTACGACTGGGAGGGCACCGACTGGCAGGCCCAGTGGCCCGTTCCCCCGGGCTCTAGGGACACCCCGTGGGTGATTCCTGCTGGTTGACACGACCAGAGTTGAGGATGGGGCAAAGAGCTGCCGCGCCGGTTCCGGGTTCGATCTGTGGTTCGGTTCAGCCACCGGCCCCCGACCGCGCTTGCCACCTGTTTGCGCTGCTCATCGGGGATGACGGGCCGAACTCACCACCTCGACTTACCTTCCTGGGTCCCCGCCTGGTGGTTGTGGTGGGTGGGTTGGGGCGTTGGTCGGTGTGGCCGAGCGCTGCGCTGTGCTTCTCGTTCTCGCGTCCGGCTGGTGCCGGCCGCTCGCGGTGCGTCGGGCGCGCGGCGCCCGCTGCCGTGCCGGCCGGGCTGGGGGTGTGGCGGGCGGTGCGTGCTGCGGGCAATGGGTTGCGGCACGCACCGCTCTCCTGATCCTGCCAGGGTCCGGTGGCGGGTTGTCAGGCAGGCCCGCTCGTTCGACTACGCGTCCAGGTGCGCGTTCGGCTGCTTGATGGGCTGCTCGTTCAGGTGCGCGTTCGGCCACCGGCGCCGATCCCCGCCCGGCGCCTTGCGCTGTGCGTGCCCTCAGTGCTCCGCCCCGTGGAGGTGCTTGTCCCACTGACCGGGCCAGACCCACTCGTACATCACCCGCCGCGCCCAGTAGCACCGGTTGATGCCGCGCAGGCGCTCGTCGTAGGACTCGACCGGGCTCGTCGACAGCGCGTTCCAGCGGTCCAGCCAGTACCCGTCTGCCTGGCGGAACGCGAAGGTTCCGCGGGCCTTGCGCATGTCGGCGAACGTCGTGGACGCCTCGACCTCCCGATGGAGCTCCAGATACAGGCTGCGCCGTGCCGGGTCGCTGGTGGTGGTGTCGGCGCGCAGCAACCGGGCGAAGGCGGACAAGGACATTTCGGAGTGGCTGCCGCCGCTGGAGTCCTACCGCTGCACGTACCTCACGGACTGGACCGTGGTGAAGACCCGCTGAGGCCTGTCCGTCGACGACAGGGAGCGCGAGGCCATGCAGCAGCTGGCGGCCGGCTGTCCGGACGAGAACCTGGCCGTGACCTCCGCCCGCGAGTCTTGGTGTCACGGGTGAGGCCGGGGCTTCAGCTGACAGTGATGCCGGACTGTTGGGCCCAGGCTGTGATGCGGGCGCGTTCCGGGTCGGCCCAGGCGGAGGTGTTGACTGTGCCATCGCGGGTGATCTGGGCCGCTTCCGCGAGTCCGTAGTGCTGGAAGAGATCGCCGATCAGGAGGGCGGAGGCCTGGACGAGCCCGATACTGCCGTCGGCCAGGTCGTCGACAAGGGCGTTGGCTTGGCCGACGGCCCTTCGCTTCGCTGTGGCGCCCCAGCGCTGCGCACTTCCCGATACCAAGCGCTGGTGGGAGAGATGGACGGGCTCCCAGCGGGGCCCGCCGATCACGGCGATTTTCGCGTTGGTGTTCGTACGGCTGAGGAGACGGGCACGGATTGTGGCGGTTCCCGATGCGCCGGTGCGGGTGACGGCGTGCCGTGCGAGGTGGCGTAGGGCGGACATGACCAGGGTGACGATCTCGTCAGTGTCGGCGCCGTGGCCCCATGGGTTGGCCTCGTCGGTTGCCAGCTGCCAGGTCGGAAGATCCACGGCCCACGCGCCGGAGCCGTCGCTGTGGAGCTCGGCGACGTAGCTTGCCGGGGCGTGGTCGAGGAGCACGATGCGTCGCGGGCCCACCCGGGTCTGGCCGAACGTTGCGCTTTCGCGTCCGAGCAAGGGTGCGGTCGACAGTTCTTGCCTGGTGACGTGTTGGAGCGTGCGGTTGTCGATGACCATACCGCCCGGTACGTCCGGTGCGAGTGCCACCGTCAGGAGCACCCTCCCCGCACCGCGATTCCGGACGTCGTCCTGAAGGTGGCGGGCGGTGTCCTCGATGTCGTCGTCGACACGCTGGATGTGCTCGCTGCGTTCAGCCAGTTGTTGGAAGCGGCGCCGGTATGCGGTGGCGACTTCAGGCTCGGTGAGCCAGCGAGTGGTGTCGCCGTCTCGTCGTGGGTAGGCGAGCCGGTGGTCCTGGTTGTGTTCGATGACGGCGTGGGGACCATCCAGGCTCCGGGGAACGGTGATCATCAGGATGCCCTGGTTCGAGCCAGGCGCGTCCTCCTTTGCGATCAGCTCGATTCGGGGAGCGGGCCGGACATTGGAGGCGACGATTGCGCGGATCTGTCGCAGCCGCCCATCGGTGAGCTCGACCGGGACGATGGCTGTGGGGGTACGGGACTTACGGTCCTCGGCCAGGCCGAGTAGCAGGACTCCGCCGGCTGTGTTGGCCAGCGCGGCGATGTCCTTGGCCAGTTCAGTCTTCTTGTCTGACGCGTAGTGGGCGGCCTTGTAGTCGAGGTCTTCGTCCTCGCATGCCTCCGGGTTGCCGACCAAAGCGGCCAACTCGGCAAAGGTGATCTGGTCAAGGGCGCCGCCGAACAGCGCCTCCAGGCGGTGGAATCTGGCAGGCATGACCCGACCCTAACGGGCTAGCCCGACAGGGGCACCGGGATCTGACAGATGGTGCCGCGCCGGTCCGCTCTCGGGCTCTCGGCTGGAGTTTGATGGGCTCCCTGGTCTGCATCGACTGTGGCGACGTTCCCGAGGAGGAGAGCACCTGGGAGTACGGCCGCCAGGGACAGGTCGAGTGGACCCGCCGCGCGGGTGGCCGCTGCTGGACCTGCCACCAGGACCGCGAGGAGCGGCTGGAACGGGAGGCCGAAGAACAGCTGGAGGCCGCCCGCACGGCCAACGCCGCGCTGCGCCCGTGCTGGACGTGCCGGTGTCCGCGCTCGTTGGTTGTGACCAGGCGGGGTGTGTCTGAGCTGGGGCTATCAGGTGGGTCGCTGGTTCCTGTGCGTGGGCTCCTTGGGGTGATGGGGGTGCCTGTGAGCGCTCTGACCTGCGGTTGGTCAGTTGTGCTGAGTGTTGGTCAGGTGTACTGGGAGCGGATAAGGCGGCGGTGGGGCGTCGTGCGAGGGTGGGTGTGACCTGTACTGAGTCCGGTGGGGCTAAATCCCCCTAAAAAGCGCCAAACTGCACCCTAGCGCGCGATTTGTCTAGACCATTCTGGTGGACCAGCGTGGGGGCCTGCGGGTTGGTATCGGGGCTGAGATGGTGACTATGCGTGATGGCCGGTGGGGTTGAGTGCCGTGTCGGCCTGCCGGCTGAGGTGGTTTGGGTGTCTCGGCTGTGTATTCGGGTGTGAATTTCTCCAGATGTTCCTGGATGCTGTTTTCTGGATTGGCTTCTTGGGGCGATCTGTATTCGATTGGATCGGGGGCGCGTGGTGGCCTGGCGTTCGGTTTGACGGGCCAGGCCGCTGCCGTGCCGTGTTTCACCGGCCTGCGCCGGTGCGCCAGCCTCGGCTCTTCCCCGGTGCACCGCCCGCGCCGCCCGCCCGCGTCGCCCAGGTGCCGCGCTCCGCTGCTGGGGTCCTGGCCGCTGTCCTGGTCGGCCGCCAGGCCGTCCCGCTGCGCCTGCGCCGTCAGGGCCGTGCCCTGCCCGCTCGCTGCGCCCGGTTCGGCCGCCCTGGCCGCCGTACCGCCCGCTGCTGCGCCCTGACCGCCCGTCCAGGCCGCTGTCCTGGCCCGGTGTTCGGTTTGGTGGTGCCGCTTCGGGAATTGCCCTGTTTGACGGTGCGCGCTGTTTTCGGGGGGTCTGGTGAGGTTTCAGGGGGGTGTAGTTGGGGTGTGGGGTGGTGGGTGGGCTGGGGTGTTGTTGGTGGAGTGAGAACGGGTGTGTGGGGGTTGGTGGGCTTAGGTGGTGGGTGTGAGCTGGGGATGTCGTGGGTTTTGTGAGTGTGGTGGCCGGTGTTGAGGGTTTCACCGTGCGCTAATGGCTGTTTTCGGGTTGTGGCTGGTCAGGACTGTTTTGCCTGGTCAGGATGGGTGTCTCGGGGGCTGTCCGGATGTTCGCCGGCGGGCCGTTCTTATTGATCTCGGGGTTTTCTTGGCTTATGTCGGGTGCGAGCGGGCGGGTCTTGGCTGTCCGGGGTGGTGTTCTCACTGGTCTTGAGGGGTTCTCAGCCGGCCGGGATTGTTATCGGACCCGTCCGCGGGAGTGGAGGCGGGGGTGGGTTTCTGCTTGGTGGTCCAGGCGCACCGCGTCGAGGGTTGTTTTGGTGATGCGTTCGGTGCCGTCGAGGATCGCGGTGAGGGCGGCTTCGCGGATGAGGCGGGCGAGGCTGCCGATGCGTCCGGCGGTGCGCTGGTGGAGGTAGGGGGCGTGGCGGGGCAGGGTGCCTGCCTGGTGGCGCTGGAGGTCGAGGGCTGCTTCCAGGTCGGTGACGAGGTCGGTGAACGGGCGGCGGGCGCCGAGGCGGGCGGGTAGGGCACCGGTCTCCACAAGGGAAGCGCGGGCGGCGAGTTGAGCACCGCGAACCCCGCTGAACAACGCTGTGCCGGTGACGTCGATGCCGGCGTAGACGAAGGTCGCGCCGATGCGTTCGGTGAGGTCTTTCAACAGGTCGGCGGCTTCGGCGCCGGTGGTGGTGCGGGGGTTGAGGCGGTGGATCTCGTCGATCAGTACCAGACGCACACCGGCGGTGTTGTAGGTGTGGCAGACGGCCTGCATCAGCTGCGCCTGGGTCATGCGGGCGGTGACGGGGATGCCGAGGTAGCGGGCGAAACCCGCGGTCAGGGTCTTGGCGCTCGCCCCTGGGGGACGAGGACGTAGGCGACGGGCACCACCGGCTGCTGTCCGGGCGTGGGTGGGTGCTGGCGCGTGTGGGCGAGGTGGCAGGTGCGGCCAACCTCGAGGAGCGCGGTGGTCTTCCCGGTGGCGGCGGGGCCGGTGAGGATCAGGCTGGGGCGGGCGGTGGTGCGCTGGTGGCGTCCGAGCAGCATCAGACGCCGCACCGTGAGCGCGAGTGTGTCAATGGCGGGGGTGCGGACGGTGACGAACGCGGAGTGGTAGGCCAGGCGCTCCTCGATACTGCGCTGCGGCTCTCCGGGCGCGGGTGGCGCGGGGGCGGGGGTGGTGGCGAAGGTCTGGAAGCCATGCCAGGTGTCCACCGCGTACGGCGTCTCCTGCGCCGGCTCCGTCGTGGTGTCGGCGGTGTTCGTGCGGGTGTTGTTCATCGCTGGTGCCCTGTTTCTCCGGTGCCCGCGGGTGCTGGAGCGTGCCGGCACTCGGTGTGAGGGCTCTGACCGGGCGCCGTGCTCCCAGCTCTGGCGGCCTCGGCGGTTGCGGGGAGCGCTCGGTGGCGCGGTCGGCAGCGCTGCAAGGCCCCGGCACGGCCGCGCAACGCTCCGGCACGGCCCGGCTGCGCCCGCCTCTGGCCTGTCGAGGCCGCTGCCGGTCCGGGGCGGTAGTGGTGGTGACGTCGGCCGTTGTCGGGCCCGGGGGCGTGGTTGCGGGCGGTGTTCACCATCGTTCGGCTTCCTGGTGGGCGTTCCACAGGCCGAGGCCGGTGTAGGGCGGGGCGGGGGAGCGGCTGCTGGGCTGCCCGCCGCTCCACTCGTCGGTCCAACCGTCGTCGTCCTCGTCGTGGTCGTCGCTCGACTCGCCGGTGTCGGGTTCGGTGTCCAGGGCGTCCAGGCTCTCGGTGTCCTCCCAGCCGCCCGTGTCCGCGCCGCGCGCGCCCGCACCGCCCCCGGCGCGGGGGCGGTGCGCGGTTCGTCCGGCCGCGTTCGGCTGCCTTGGTGTGCCCGCGCGGTTTTCCCGCCCCGGCTGTGCCGGGTGTGCCGCGTCGTCGCCGGTTCTGGTGGGGTGGGGGATGCGGGCGGGCATGGCGCGGGTGAGGAGGGCTTGTTCGGTGCGGGTGGCGTGGCCGGCGCTGCTGCGGCGTTGGAGGTCGTCGAGGGCCTGGGCGAGGTCGGCCTCGTGCTGGTCGTGGTTGCCGCGGCGAAGGGCGGTGGTGCGGATGTGGGCCCAGGTGCGGTCGTCGAAGGGATGGTGGACGTGGTCGCGGTGGATCCAGGGGATCTCCACCAGGTCGTCTCGGTCGGGCAGGCGGACCCAGATCTGGCGCAGGTCGTGGGGGTTGTGGTGGACCTCCCACCGGCCGGCCCGGGCGGCGACGGGAGAGGGCTGGCCGCGGTAGGGGCCGAGGAGGTCGTGGTCGTAGGTGCGCTGGCCCAGGCGGATGCCGTGGTCGTTGATGGTGAGCCAGCGCACGGGCAGCAGTTCGAGGTAGTCCCGCCCCGATAGCGGGAGCGGGACGTGCCCGGCGACGGCGGTCAGCGCGCCCCACATCTCGTTCGGCGTCAGCTTGGCCTTGGGCAGCACGGGGTGGCGCAGGCCGTTGTGGGGACGGTGGTGCCAGTGGACGAGCCATTCGTCGAGGAGGTCCTGCAGCTGCGTGACGCTGTAGCAGGCGTGCTGTTCGACATCGCGGCCACGCTCGGTGACGTTGGAGCCGGTGTAGCCGGGCAGGTACTGGCAGAACAGCGTGTTGATCGACCCGAACGTCCGCTCCACGATCCCCTTCGCTGTCGGCGCATGCGGCGGGGCAGGCTGCACACTGACCCCGAGACTCTGGCAGGCGGCGGTGAACGTCTCGGAGAGGTAGATCTTCCCGCGGTCGACGACGATCGTCTCCGGTACCACCACCGGCCGCGCCGCAGCGCCCTCAAGACGGTCGTCGACTGCCATCAACTCCTCCCGGTGAGGGATGGAGGAGCGGGCGAAGCGCAGCACCGCGGGCCAGGTGGGCCGGGCGGGGTGCGGGACGGCCATTTCGGCCAGCAGCAAGGCGGCGTCGACGGCCTTGGTGCTGTGAGGGCGCAGGACGGCGGCCAGGATGGAGCGCGTGGCGACATCGACAGCGATCGTCAGCTCGGGCCGGCCCAGGGTCCCGTCCTCGAAGACGGCCAGCACGTCCAGGCGGGTGGTGTCGACCTGGACCTGCTCGCCCGGGCGCAGCGCAACGGTCGGGGTGAACGCCCGTCCTTCCCGCGGCCCGGGGACACCGTCGCCGCGCCCGTGCAGGCCGTCGCGCGGGTCGGTGATCTGGGCCACGAGCCGGTAGAAGGTGGCCTGCGAGCACATCGCCACCGCGTCTCCGTGCCGCTCCACGAGGATCCGCGCCGCCACGGGGAACAGCGCCTTCACCGTTCCCTTGGAGCGGCCACGCCGGCGCCGGATCGCCTCCTTCACCGCGGCCACGACCCGCTCGTCGGTGCGCCCCGCGAGGCTGGGCCCGCGGGTCGAACGGTGGTCGACCAGCCCCCACAGGCCCTGCTTGCGGTAGTCCAGCCGCATCTTCTGCACCGTGGAACGCGAGATCCGCCCGAAGCCGAGCGCGGTGAGCTCCTCGGCCTTGGCCTGCTCCCGCTGCGCCAGCGTGTACCGCTCGGGGTCGTAGCGCTCGTTGGCCACATAGCCCGCGCCCGCCCCGTCGGGGTGGCCGGTCTCCACCTCGCGGATGTGCCGCCGCAACGCCAGCGCCCGCTCCCTGGCCGCCGCCGGAGCGGTCTCGAACAGGCCCCACAGCGGCGGCGCCTGCGCCTTCCCGCCGGCCTCGGGGCCGACGAGGGCGAACGTGGGGTCGGCGAACAGGTGCCCGGCGAGCACGACTTCGTCCCGGCCCTCGGCAACCAGGTGGATCCGCTGGCCGGCCAGGCCGACGACCTGCCAGCGCAATCCCCGGAAGCAGACCTGTCCGCCGACCGACACCACCGGCCGCCCACCACGCCGCTGCGCCCCCGCGCTCACAGCCCACCTCCGCCGAAACCGCCCGCCACCCCAGTCATCCTTGTCCCGCTGCTCCCCGCCTCGGTCCGTACGCGTCCCGGGCCGACGAGGACGCCCTGGTGCAGCGGGCGTTCGAGAGAGACTGCCAACTGGCCGTGCCACAGGGCGTGGAAGACGGCGGGCAGGACCGTCATCGGGGTGCCGACCGCCTGAACGCCCTCCAGGAGCGGCCTGGGCCGCGCGAATGCCTCCAGCAGCGCGTCCGCTACCTCGGGGCGGCCCCGGAAGCGCGGGTGGCGGTAGCCGGCCAGCCACCTCAGGTTCGCCGCGAACACCGCATCCAGCGTCTCCAGGCGCCGGTAGCGCCAGCCGATCAGGTCGCACGCCGCCCGTGAGGCCTGCGCGGCGCTCAGCGCCCGCTCACCGCCCGCCTCCGGATGACCGGGGCAGTCGGCCAGCAGAGCGGTGCCGTCCGCGTACCGGGCGAACAGCTGCGGCACCCACGAGCGCACCCGGCCCCGCCCGTCGCGCCACACCAGCCGCGCCGGCCGCCCTGCCAGCCCCACCACGAACGGGTCGCGGTCCAGGACCATCAGCTGGGCGCGCATCGCGTTCGACCCGGCGACCACGTGCCGCCCGGTGGTCGCCGACCACCACAGCCCCGGCCCCCATCTGCGCCCCGGCACGACCGGGAACGCGGACACCGGCGCCAGGTCCTCGAACGCCACCGCCACACAGGCGTCCTCCCACCGCTGCCGCACCTCCCGGCCGACCGGGTCGAGGAACACCGCCTCGAACCCCGCCCGCCCATCCACATCCACCGGGCCCGCGAATCCACTCGCCCCGGCCACACCGTCCACATCGCTCACGGTTCTCAGCCAACCCACCACACACGCTCACGCGAACCGCTTTCGCCGTTCCTACCCCACCTCGTGACCTGGTGCGGTAGAGGGCTCCCGCGTTCTCACCCAGGCCCACACCCCACCGACCGAGCCCAAGCCCGGTACACCTCACACAGCGACTGCCCCACGGCCCGACCTGCGCCCCGGACGCGGCGAGGCGCCCCCATCAACCCGCCGAAACCTCTACCGCCCAGCCCCTCCTCCAGTCCCGAGCACCTTGGCGAGCGCGCCCGGGGACAGCCCCGCCCACGCGGCCACGTCCCCGTGCCGCACTCCGGCCTCCACCGCCGCCTCCGCGACCTCCCGTACCGCCTCCTGCAGCCGAGTGATGCTGTAGCCCAGGCCCATCAGCAGCCGCTCGGCGGCCTCCGTACTGCTGCCCCGCTGCGCCCCGCGCAGCTGGATCAGCTGCTCCTGTGCGTCGTCCAGCAAGTTGTCGATCAGCATGCGACGCTCGGGCGCCACCGCCGAGCGCCACGCCGTCCCTGACCCCGGCAGCCTGGCTTCTTTCGTCAGTGCCCGCAGCTGCGCGGCCATGCCCGGCGGCTGGAGCTCCTGGCGCACCCACCACAGACCGTCCCGGTGACCGGGCGGCACGGCCACGCCGCGGCGTCGGCGGATCACCGCGCCCATCCAGGCGATCAGCGGCCCGCCGTAGTCGACCGCAGCCAGCGGCCCCAGCCACGGGCGTCCCACCCGCTCGCCCAGCCGCCGGCAGAACGCCCCGTCCGCCGGCAGTGCCCGAGGCCGCCCGGCCCCGCTGTCTTGCCAGATCAGATCGGCCATCACCGGATTCAGCAGCGCGGCTGCGACCTCCACCGCCTCCGGGAAGACGGCCGCGTCCCGCGCCACCGCCCGCCACCGCCAGAAGTCCCCGCCCGCCGCCCCGCCCGCCAGGGCGTGCAGCCGAGCCGGCCACACCCGCTCGTCCGGCCACTCCAACGCCAGATCCCACCACCGGCACACCACCGCCCACGCCACCGAGAACACCTCCCCAGGCTCCACCCCCGCCCGCACCGCCCGACGGACCACCCCCGCCCACCGCCGCTGCGCCTCGCAGATCTCTGGCAGGCCACGCAGGTCCAGGGACTCCAGCGCCTGGTCCGCGTCCGCGTCTAGCAGCCACCGCCAGTGCCGCGTACACACCCGCTCCCACCGCTGCGCGTACCGCACCACCCGCACCGGCTCCCCGGACCGCCGGGCCGCACACGACCGGCACCCGAACGCCACCGGCCCCACCACCGAACCGCCCACCCGCCACACCGCCCCAGGGCCGCTCCCACCCGCCCGCGAGGCCAGCTTCTCGTCGTCCAGCCCCCACGCCGGCAACGCACGCCCCAACACCTCCTCGCCGACCCCGCACAACCCGGCCAGCACCCGCCGTCCGGCCCCATCCAGCAGCACCTCGGCATCCGCCCGCAGCACACCGCCCTCGTGCCGCGGCCGGTGGCCATGCCACTGCCAGGACGTCAGAAGGGCAGCGTCGGCCAGGCCGTAGCGGGCGGCGACCCGCCCAAGGAACGAGGAGACCGTCTCGCCGGCGAAAGGAGACACACGGAAGATCCCGGGAACCATGACCCCAGCCTCGCGGAGAACCGCAGAACCCGAAGGCAGTTCTCTTCTTCCCGCCCCGCCCGCCTACTCTCGGCATGTCGATCAAGAACGCACCCCAGATCGCCCGCGCGGCCAACGCGCAGCTGCGTCCGTGCTGGACGTGCCGGGGCTCGATCGGGGGAAGGAGGGCTCGAAGCTGGAGCTGCGGGAGAATGCCCGGTCGGACCGGCTGGAGTGCCCGGAGTGCGTACAGGCCCGCGCCGCAAAGGACTTGGGCCCGCTGATGCTGCCGGTCCCGACCAAGCGCGAGCTGGTGGCCGCGCTGGTCTCCACTCCAGACGATCCGTGGTGGGAGGAGCGGGTGCTGCACGCGAAGCTCTACCCGGCGAGGGGGCCGTCGGGTGTGACCTGTTGGTTGTGGTGGGTGTGTTTTGGCCTCGCATGCCGCGTTGTCTGGACCTTTGGTTGGACCTGTTGGGGGTGATGGGCGGGGGTGGGTGGTCGGCTGGTTTGGTGACTGTGTGTGGTGGCGGGTGGGGTCGGGGGGTCGGGTCGGCCTGTTCGGGGGTGGGCCGGGTGTTGTGGGCTGTTTTCGGGGGTGAATTCCGCCGGGTATTCCGCCCGGTTGTTTTGGCGGATTGGTTGCCGGTGGTGGTTTGAATTCGGGTCGGAATTTCGGTGGCCGGGGGTGGCGGCGGGGCCGGTGTTCGGTTTGGTGGGGTCGGGCTGGGCGCCGCCGGGCGGCCGCCGTCCGGGCCGTGCCGCCGTCCTGGTGCTGCGCCCCGTCCTGGTGCTGCGCCCCGTCCTGGCCGTGTGCTGGCTGCCGTGCGGCGCTGCGCCGCTGTTCCGGGTTGATGGGCGCCGCCGGGCGGCCGCCGTCCGGACCGGTGTTGTACTGCTGCCCGCTGGGCTGGGGCGCCGGCCATGCCCGTCCACCGTGCCTCGCCGGGGCCTGCCCACAGGAACTCTCGTGTGGCCCCGGACGCTGGTCTGTGCGTATCCGCGCACGATGACCCGGTCTCAGCGGCCGGGAGAGAGGAGCTTCCTGGTGAGCACGCCCCCTGCCGACGGGCAGAGCGAGTTGGTCTTCTACCCGACCACGCTCAAGGGAGGCCGTGAGACGTACTCGCGGCACCCTGAGCCCGCGGTCTGGTGCTGCCACGGCCACGTGCCGGGGCTCGACCACGCGACCTACCGGAGGGCCGTCTCCGTACACGAGGCCGGCCACACGGTGGTCGCTCTTCACGTCGGGATGCACGTCCAGGGCGTTGAGATCGTCGAGCACACCCGGGACGTGGGCTGTGGGCCGCGGCTGGAGCTGGAAGGCACTATGAGCCCGGGCCCCAATGAGCTGGCGTACTCGGCGCTGGTCAAGCAGCTGGCCGCCGGGGAGCGAGCCGAGCAGCGCTGGCTCCGGGACAACGGCCTCTGGACCCAAGACCGAGGGTGGGCGGCAGAGATGGGTGCCCTGCACGACCGCGATGCGGCAGTCCCGAGCCTCCGGGCGCTAGCTGAGAGCGATGACCCGGCGAGACTGCTCTGGACGTACCTCTACTTCGGCAACCAGGTCGAGGACGTCCTCGACCTGCATTGGGCGGAGGTACTCGTTCTGGGCGAAGCACTAGACGAAGCAGGCGAGCTGACCGGCGATCAGGCTGCCGCTCTCGCCGGCTTGCCAAACCCGGCGCCTGCCTGATCCTTCCGGCAGCCGTACTCCGCCTCCGCAGCTGGGCCTTGGCTGCCGTTCTGGTCGGCCGCCAGGCCGTCCGGCTGCGCCCGCCTCGGCCGTCCGGCCGTTGTGCCCGTGCCCGCCCTGGCTGCCCGGTGCCGCCCCCGCTGCTGCGGCCTGGCCGCCCGTCCTGGCCGCTGTCCTGGCTCGGTGTTCGGTTTGGTGGCGACGCTTCGGGAATTGTCCGGTTGACGGTGCGCGCTGTTTCCGGGCGGTCTGGATTGGCGGTCGCGGTGTCGGTGGGGAGGGCCGTAGGCCCCTTTCCGAGACATCTGAATGCGATTCCTCGCCGCTGCGCCCAGAAAGGTGTTCAGATTACTACCTGAAAGGGAGCGGAAGGTAATTCGCGTTCCCGCCAGAAGTGCGGCCGAATAGAGCGGAATGGACGGTTGCCGCGAGGTTTCCTGTTCGCGTTCCGCGCCCGTCCTGGAACCGGTAGGATAGGGCTGTACGGAAGTCGGGGAAACGCCGCCTGATTCGCTTCGGATTCCGGCCGGGAGTCCGCGGTTGAGGGCCCGTCAGGGACCGCCGTCCGGGGCGCCCGTGAGCGCCCGCCACCCGGGCCGGGGGAGGCCGAGCCGGAGCCGGTGCCCGGAGGTTGCCCCCGAGGGCCGCAGGCCCCGCCCCAGGGGCGCCGGATGTGCCGCCAGCCCAGCAACCAGGCGGCGGACCGGCCATCGGCCGGTACCGGGGGAGGGGGCCGGGGGGTGAGGTTGTGACTGATACCCGAAGTCCGCGACACATCGTCAACGCCCGGCGCCGCAGGCCCGGGCCGGCACCCCGTCCGATCGGAGGGATGGGCCGCTACCCGAATTTCGCGTCACATCGTCAACGCTCACGCCTGGGCACAGTCCGGAAAGCGCGGTCAGCAAAGCGGCCCGTAGGGCCGTGAAAAGCCCAGCCGAACGGGACGGGAAAGCCGACTGATTGACGGGCCGTAGGCCCCGGGGAAAAGCCCGGGCCGAGCGGAGCGCAGCGACGCCCGACACCCGCCCCGACGGCGCGTGCCGCGCCCGCGAATTCGCCGCAGGCGAATTCCCCCAACCATGCACCGCCCAGCCCGGCGCAGCCGGGCCACACTACGCACGGTGACGGCGCAGCCGTCACCCCCGCACCTGGCGGTGCGTCAGCACCGCCAGAGGAGCCGTCAGGCGACGACTAAGCCGTAGGCTTCCGCCCC
>NZ_JBVHHB010000043.1:0-42244 GCF_055561295.1 Kitasatospora sp. NPDC022785
ACACCCTTGTGGATCAGCAGCGTGGCGTCACCGCCGTCGTCCAGGATCATGTTCGGGGTCTGCCCGTCCGGCCAGGTCAGCGCCTGCTCGGTGCACCACCAGTACTCCTCCAGCGTCTCGCCCTTCCAGGCGAACACCGGAACACCCCGCGGGTTCTCCGCCGTGCCCTCCGGACCGACCGCGATCGCCGCGGCCGCGTGGTCCTGGGTGGAGAAGATGTTGCACGAGCACCAGCGGACCTCGGCACCCAGCGCCGTCAGGGTCTCGATCAGCACCGCGGTCTGCACCGTCATGTGCAGCGAACCGGTGATCCGCGCACCGGCCAGCGGCTGCGCCGCGGCGTACTCCGCACGGATGGACATCAGGCCGGGCATCTCGTGCTCGGCCAGCTGGATCTCCTTGCGCCCGAACGGCGCCAGGGAAAGGTCGGCAACCTTGAAGTCACCGGTGATGTCGGTCGACATGCGTCTGCTCCTCGCTGATGGGGTGGGGCATGGCCAAGGTCCTCAGGGTGCGTCACAGCACGGCGGGCCGCACGGGTGCGCGGCAACGCCGGATCGGCCGTCCGCGGTGGGACCGGCTCCCTGCTGCTCGGCACATACCGTCGGAGGACCTCTCTCCCTCGACCGGCGCGCACCCTCGCGGGCACGGGACCACCGATCGACCGCCATCAGCAGCGACGTTCTGGCTCTGGTGACGAATCTACACCGACGGCCCCGCGCACCGGCCCGGTACGACCGGATTCGGCCGCCGCGCCCGGCCCGAAGGAGCCCGTGCGTGCCGGGTTCAGTGCGCGCCCGGTACCGGACCGCCGGGGGTGGCGTACGGGTCGTCGCCCGCGGCCTCCTTCTCGGCGCTGTAGATGTCCGGCTCCAGGTAGATGACGCGGGCGATCGAGACGGCCCGCCGGACGCGCACCTCGGCGGCGTCGATCGCGGCGGCCACCTGCGCCGCGGTGTCCTCCGCGTTGACCGCGATCTTCGCGGCGACCAGCAGCTCCTCCGGGCCGAGGTGCATGGTGCGCATGTGGATGACGCGGGTGACGGTGTCGTGGTCGACCAGGGCGTCGCGGATCTCGGCCACCACCTCGGGGTGGGCGGACTCGCCGATCAGCAGCGACCTCGTCTCCAGCACCAGCACGATCGCGATGGCGATCAGCAGCACACCGATGGACAGGGTGCCGATGCCGTCCCAGACGCCGTCCCCGGTGATCGCGGTCAGGCCGACGCCGAACAGCGCCAGCACCAGGCCGATCAGCGCGCCGGTGTCCTCCAGCAGGACGACCGGCAGCTCCGGCGCCTTGGCCCGGCGGATGTAGGCGGGCCAGCCGTGCACGCCCTTGTCCTTGACGGCCTCGCGGTAGGCGGTGAAGAAGGACCAGGCCTCCAGGCCGATGGCCAGGAGCAGCACGCCGACCGGCCAGTACCAGTTGTCCAGCTCGTGCGGGTGGGCGATCTTCTCGTAGCCCTCGTAGAGGGCGAACATGCCGCCGACGCTGAACAGCACGATCGAGACCAGGAAGGCGTAGATGTAGCGCTCGCGCCCGTAGCCGAACGGGTGCTCGGGGGTGGCCCTGCGCTGCGAGCGCTTGCCGCCGACCAGCAGCAGTACCTGGTTGCCCGAGTCGGCCAGCGAGTGGACACCCTCGGCCAGCATCGAGGACGAGCCGGAGAACGCGAAGGCCACGAACTTGCCGACCGCGATGCCCAGGTTCGCGGACAGGGCCGCGACCAGGGCCTTGGTACCGCCTTCGGTGCTCATGCTCGGGTGGGTCCCTCCGCCGGGGGCCGTTCAGCCCGCGCTCAGTCGTTGTCGAGCGCATACGGTACCGGGCCTCCGCCCCCGGGCTCAGGACTGCGCTGCCGCGAGCCCCAGGTACACGGCGGCGAAGTCGGTCAGCGCGACCAGGTCGGCGAGCGCGTGCAGCGGGTCGGGCCGGGCGCTGGCGTACTCGGTGAGCCGGACGCCGTGGGCGGCGGCCAGCCGGTGCGCCCGGGCGGCGCCGAAGCTGCGCGGGCCCTCGTCCTCGGCCGGCACCTCGGCCGGGCCCGTCTCCTCGTCGGGCGGGCCGCCCGGGGTGCCGGGGACGTGCCGCAGCAGCAGCACCTGGAGGTGCAGCGGGTCCGGCTCGTCGACCCGGTCGCGGAAGAAGTCCTCGGGGTCGGCGCCCGCGCCGAGCTGCCCGGTGAACATGCCGCGGTGCGCGGTGAGCACCTGCGGCAGTTGCCCGGCCAACGCCGGGCGGCCGGCCCGCTCGGCCAGCTGGGCGGCGAACCGGGCGGCGGCCGCCCCGGCCACCGGGCCCTCGGCCCAGAGCAGCGGGACGGTGCCGGCCAGCCGGGCGGCCAGGCCCTTGGCCGGGTTGGTGTACGCGGCGGCGTCCGGCCGGCAGCGGACGGCGGCCGCGTCCAGCAGGTCGGCGGTGGCGGCCGGCGCGTCGTACGGGAGCTGGGTGACGCCGAGCTTCTGGGTGAGCGCGAGCAGGGGGGTGAGGTGGGCCCAGAGCGCGGCCGGGTCCTCGGCCGGCAGGTCGGGCTCGGCGGCCGGGCCGGGCGACGGCGTGCCGTCGTCGGGCAGGTTCGGCGGGACGTACGGCAGCGGCAGCGCGCGCACCTGGAGGGCGGCCTCGGCGAGCGGGCTGCCGGCCGGGGCGGTGACCACGATGGCGCAGCCGCGGGCGTACGCCTGCTCGGCGAGCGCGATCAGGCCCTGCTCCCCGCCGTCGGCGGAGCTGACGACCAGCAGGTCGAGCGGCCCGGCCCAGCCGGGGAGCTGCCAGGCCAGTCCGGCGGTGAAGACGGGCGGGGCGGCGGCCCGGTCGGTGCGCGGGACGTACGCGGCGTCGGTGGGCCCCAGCGGGGAGACCAGGACGGCGGTGCCGGCCAGGGCGGCGAGGATCTCGGCCGCCGTCAGGGCACTGCCGTGGCCGGCGACCAGCACCGCGCGCGGGCGCCCGTCGGGACGCAGCCGGTCGAGGCCGGCCGTGTCGGCGAGCCGCAGCGCGGTGCGCACCCGGGCACCGGCACCGGCCAGGGCGAGCAGGGCACGGTCGTGGTCGGCGCGCTGGAGGGCGGCCGGGTCGTCGAGCAGGGTGTCGTCGAGCATGCGGCTGGCCTCCGGCTGCTGGCTGGGCGCTGAGGGCTGCGGGGTCGGGGTGCGGGTGTCCGACCCAAGGATCAGGCCGGGCGGCGGGCCTCGTCCACCAGCAGCACCGGAATGCCGTCGCGGACGGGGTAGGCGAGGCCGCAGCTCTCGGCGGTGCAGACCAGCTCGGGGTGGTCCTCGGTGCCGCCCTCGGTGAGCGCGGCCCGGCACTGCGGGCAGACCAGGATCTCCAGCAGGAAGGATTCGAGCTTCATGGCGTTCGGGCTCCCAGTCTCGGGTGGCGGGGTCGGAGGGGTGGCACGGCGGTGCCCCGGCCGAGAGGAAACCCTACCGGCCGGGGCACCACGGGCGTGCGTCAGGCGCGTGCGCGAGGCCGCGTACGTCCGGGCCGCGCCCGGACCGCGTCCGTCAGGCGCGGACGATGGCGAGGACGCCGTCGCGCAGCTCGGCCATCCTCGCCGGGTCCTTGGCCTCGACGTTGAGGCGCAGCAGCGGCTCGGTGTTGGAGGCGCGCAGGTTGAACCACCAGTCCGGGCCGGCCACGGTGAGGCCGTCGAGCTCGTCCACCGTGGTGCCCTCCAGGTCGGCGTAGGCGGCGCGGACGGCGGCGGAGCGGTCGGCCTGGTCGGCGACGGTGCTGTTGATCTCGCCGGAGGCGGCGTACCGGTCGTACTCGGCGGTGAGCGCCGAGAGGGTGCCCGGCTGCCCGCCGAGGGCGGCCAGCACGTGCAGGGCGGCCAGCATGCCGGTGTCGGCGCGCCAGAAGTCGCGGAAGTAGTAGTGCGCGGAGTGCTCGCCGCCGAAGACCGCGTCGGTCTCGGCCATCTCCTGCTTGATGAAGGAGTGGCCGACCCGGGTGCGGACGGGCTTGCCGCCGAGCTCGCGGACCACCTCGGGGACGGTCCAGGAGGTGATCAGGTTGTGGATGACGGTCGGCTCGTCCTCGCCGGCGGCCCGGGCGCGGGCGATCTCGCGGGCGGCGACCAGCGCGGTGATCGCGGACGGGGAGACCGGCTCGCCGCGCTCGTCGACGACGAAGCAGCGGTCGGCGTCACCGTCGAAGGCGAGACCGATGTCGGCGCCGACCTCGCGCACCCTGGCCTGGAGGTCGACCAGGTTCTTGGGGTCGAGCGGGTTGGCCTCGTGGTTGGGGAAGGTGCCGTCCAACTCGAAGTACATCGGGACGAGCTCGATCGGCAGGCCGTCGAAGACGGTCGGCACGGTGTGGCCGCCCATGCCGTTGCCGGCGTCGACGGCGACCTTGAGCGGGCGGATCGCGGTGAGGTCGACCAGGCCGAGCAGGTGGTCGGCGTAACCGCGCAGGGTGTCCTGGGCGGACAGCCCGCCGGGCTTGACGTCGAGCGCCGGGACGGTGACGGTGTCGTCCTCGCCGGTCCAGGACTCGACCAGCTCGCGGATCTCGGAGAGGCCGGTGTCCTGGCCGACCGGGGCGGCGCCGGCCCGGCAGAGCTTGATGCCGTTGTACTGGGCCGGGTTGTGGCTGGCGGTGAACATCGCGCCGGGCAGGTCGAGCTTGCCGCTGGCGTAGTACAGCTGGTCGGTCGAGCAGAGGCCGATCTCGACCACGTCGGCGCCGTATGCGGCGGCGCCCTCGGCGAAGGCCCGGCTGAGCGACGGGGAGGAGGGCCGCATGTCGTGGCCGACCACGATCGCGGACGCTCCGGTGACCTGCACGAACGCGGCGCCGAAGGCGCGCGCGAGGCTCTCGTCCCACTGGTCCGGGACCACGCCTCGTACGTCGTACGCCTTCACGAGCTGCTTGAGGTCGCGCACTGCGGCTCCACCCTGGTTCTCTGTCTGATCGGCGGGCTGGTCGCCCATGGTCACGATACGTCCGAGTACGGCACCGGTCGGTGCCCGGACAGGGGGGCAGCGTACCGGGAGGCGGCGGACGGCCGGTCCGCGGCAGGGGTGGGGCGGGGTTCGAACGGGTGGGGCGGGGCCCGGGCGGGGCTGAGCGTCGGGGCTGAGTCGTCGGGCTCGGCCGTCGGGCTCAGTTGTCGGGCGAGCGCAGCACCCGCAGGTGCCCGCGGCGGCCGGCCTCGGTCGACTCGCCCTCGGGGCCGCGGCCCTGACGGGGGGTCTGCGGGCGGGCGGCCTCGCGGACGGCGTTGGCGAGCGCTTCGAGGTCATCGCTGCTGCGGCGCAGCGGGCCTGCCTCGGCGGCGAGCCGGACGACCTCCCAGCCGCGCGGGGCGGTGAGGCGTTCGGCGTGCTCGGCGCACAGGTCGTAGCAGTGCGGCTCGGCGTAGGTCGCGAGGGGGCCGAGGACGGCGGTGGAGTCCGCGTAGACGTACGTCAGCGTCGCGACGGCCGGTCGGCCGCACGCGGTCCGCGAACAACGACGTACAGAGCTCACGAGGGTGGACGGTACAGCACTCCTCGCCGGGGAGCGAAGACCGCCTGTCCGGAGGGTGTGCCGTGTCGCGGTCGGCGCGCCTTCGACACCCCCCTCGCCCCGGTCGGCGGGCGCGTCGTGCAAGGCGCACCCCCGGTGATCTGCTCGGTCCGCTCGCTCATGCGCGCCCCCTCCGCCCCGGGCGATTCGGCGCCGGGGTGGTCCACTTCCGACCGTCCAAGGACTACCCTCGGCAGTGATATGGACAGCTCTGCACCGCAGTCATCGACGGGACCTTCGCGCCGCCCCCGGCACCGCGACCGGCACGGCCGGGGTCTGCGCGGCCCGCTGGCGCCTCCGCAGGTGCCGATCTCGCTCACCCGCTCCGAGTTGTTCGACGACTACGTGCGCGAGTCGGTGGAGCGTCTCGAACGGCGCTGGCCGCAGCTGATCGAGGTGGAGTTCGCCGTCCAGGAGGTGCCGCTGCACGAGACGGACGGCCCGGACGCGGACGGCGGGGTGCCGCTGGGCCGGGTGTCGCCGGGGCAGCAGGGGCGCAAGAGCCAGATCGTGGTGTACCGGCGGCCGGTGGAGATCCGGGCCAAGTCACGGGAGGACCGCGCGGCGCTGGTGCACGAGGTCCTGATCGAGCAGGTGGCGGAGCTGCTGGGGCTGTCGCCGGACGCCATCGACCCCCGCTACGACGAGGACTGACGCGGCGACGCGCAGGTGTGACGACGAAGGGGCGGTACCCGGAGGCCCGGGTACCGCCCCTTCGCCGTCGGCGGGTCAGCGCAGCACGACGCCCGGGTCCTGGGCGGCCTGCGGGACCTTGACGCTGCTGCGGTCGTCGCGCAGCGCCTGGACGGTGAACATCGGGACGTCCTTCGCGGGGATCGCGAGCATCCGGGCAGCCATGACCGGCCCGCCGGAGACGGTCTCCACGGTGAGCGCGAAGCTGCCGTTCAACCCGCCGGGCTCGGGCGCCGGGATGGCGACCGTGCCGCCGGCCGGCAGCTGGACGTCCTTGCTGACCGGGGTGCCGCCGCCGGTGCCGGCCGAGGCGGTGACCTTGACGGTGGCGGCCTCGCCTGCGGAGGTGAGGAACAGCGTGCTGGCGCCTCCGCCCCGGTTGTCGGCCACGGTGGCGCGGGCGCCGACCGGGACGGTGCCGGCCAGCCAGGCCGCGTCGGACTTGCCGCTCTGGCCGGCGCGGTCGATCCGCAGGCCGGCCACGACCGGGGTGGGGTGCTTGGTGTCGCTGGGCGACAGACGCAGGCCGGCCACCTCGTCGCGGGTGATCTTGCCGAGGTCGACGGCGGCCACCATGCCGGCCTTGACGTGGATCGACTCGTTGCCGGCCGGGGTGAACCAGCCGTTCTTGCCGGAGAGCTCGATCTTCAGGTCGGCGTCGTCCTCCGGCGGCGCCCAGACCACCAGGCGGGCGCCGGCGGTGTCGGCGGGCAGCCCGGGGAGCACCTGGGTGGCCGCCGGGTCCGCCGAGGCGGGCACCCAGTCGGCGCCCTTGCTGCCGTCGGCCGCGTGCAGGGCGGCGCCGACCCGGCCGGTGCGGGCCACCACGTGCACGGCGAGGTCGGCGACCTGGCCCTTGCTGATGGTCGGCAGCAGGACGGACTGCGAGCTGCCGGCGGCGACGGTGATGCTGTTGGCCGCGTCGTTCTCGATCAGGCCCTTGTCGCCGTACAGCTTGATGTCGACGACGGCGGCGGTGGCCTCGGGGTTGACGAGGCTGACGTAGTCGGTGCGGTCGCCGGCCGTGCTGGCGCCGGCGAACCAGAAGCTGGTGCCGGCCGGGGTGCAGGTGATGCCGGACAGGCCCAGCCCGCGCTGCTCGGTGACGGTGGTGGTCTGGGTGACGGTGAAACCGGGCGCGAGGGCGCCGTTGGCGACCGCGCCGGCGCCGGGCGCGGTGTCGCCGTTGGCCGCGGGGCCGGTGACCGGGGTGCCGGGCTTGGCCAGGGTCAGCCGGGCGTCGGAGGGTGCGCCGCCCTTGTCGGGGGCGGGCGCGCCGGACGCGGACGGCGCCGGGGCCGGGGGCGCGGCGGCGGACGGCGTCGCCGAGGGCGCGGCGGTCGGCGGGGTGGCGGGGGCGGCCGCGTCGGTGATCCAGCCGGCCCCGGGGGCCGCTCCGTCCGCGCCGGCCGTGCCGCCGGGCGGGGTGTAGGCGGTGAGGCTGGTGGAGCCGGTCAGGCCCTGGAGCGGCTGCGGGCAGACCGCGGCCGTCCGCTCGACCTGCGCCGAGCTGGCGACGCCGCCCCGGTCGGCACCGGCCGGTGTGGCCGGCGGGCGCAGCTCGGCGATGCCGAACACCACGGCGAGCACGGCCGCGGCGGCCAGCAGCGACTGGGTGGTCCTCGTCCCGCCGGACGACCGGGGGGCGCCGTCGGGCCCGGGTGCCCCCGGGCCTGCGGAGAACCCGGCGGCGTCCGCCGGCACGGCGCCGGCCTGGTCCTGCGTCTTCTTCTTGAACGCGGGCTTCTTCATCGCGGGTCAGCTCCCCGATCCGTGGTGGTGCGGGTACCGGCCCGGCCCGTGGGGATGGTCGGGATCCTGCGGGTCGTGCGGGGCATTGGGGTCGTAGTAGACCTCGCCCTGCGGCTGCCCCGGCACCCAGGGCTGCTGACCGTCCTGCTGGTAGGGGTCGTAGCCGTACTGCTGGTCCTGCGGGTACTGCTCGTAACCGGGCTGGCCGCCCTGCTGCGGGTAGGCCTGCTGCTGCGGGTAGCCGTCGGGGCCGTACCCCTGGCCGCCGTAGGGCGCGGCCACCGGCTGCTGGGCGGTGTACGGGTCGTAGCTGTACGGGTCGGCTTGCTGGTAGCCCTGGTACGGGTCGGCGTACGGCTCGCTCTCCTCGACGGCGGCGGCCGCCCGGACCGCCTCGACCGGCGGGTCGCCGGCGGGCTGCGCCGGGATCGCGCCCGGCCGCCCCTCGTACACGCCGCCGTCCCCGTCGCCGCCCTCGCCGCCCTCGCGTTCGGCCATCCGGCGGGCCCGGCGGCTGCCGGGGGCGGGCGCCTGCGCCTGGGCGGCGGCGGCCAGCGCGGCGGCGGCGACCACCTCCTCGGGCAGGTCGTCGTCCTTGTGGCTGCGGCGGCCGGGCAGGGCCAGCACCAGGAGGGTCAGGCCGAGCAGCAGCTGCGCCCAGATCCAGCCGGTGTGCAGGAAGCCGCCCTCGCGGGTGACGACCAGCTTGCCGCCGCCGGCCGGGAGCTTGAAGCCCTGTGCCCAGCCGTCGACGGTGGTGGCCTCCAGCGCGGTGCCGTCCAGGGTGGCCTTCCACTCCGGGGCGGCGGCCTCGGCGAGGCGGAGCACCCGGCCTTCGGGGCCGGCCGGGACGGTGGCGTCGAGGTCGCGCTCGCCGGAGGGGACCACGACCGCCGTGGCGCCGGGGGCGGTGATCAGGGCACGGGCCGCCGGGGCGCCGTTGACCTGCCAGAGTGCGGCGCCGTCGTCCTGGTTGGCCTTGACCAGGCCGGGGGTGGTGTCCAGGACGTCCTTGAAGGCGGCGATCGCCGGCCGGTCCACCAGCACGTACGCGATGCCGTAGCCGGTGAGCGCGCCGGCCTGGTCGGCGCCGGAGCCGGCCAGCAGGCTGCCGACCACCTTGTTCAGGCCCGCGATGGTCCCGGTCTCCGGGTCCACCGTGGACTCGGCCTGGCCGAGTGTCAGGCCGGCGCCACGCACCAGGGTGTAGCGGACGGAGCCGCCCTTCGGGTCACCGGTGACGACGAGGGTGCGGGCACGGTCGGTGGTGCCGGCCTCCTCGGCGATGAACGCGGGCACCTGGGCGGCCTGCGACCGGTGCAGCGGGCCGTCGGCACCGGTGACGGCCCACCAGAGGCCGGTGCCCAGCGGGGCGAGCACGGCGGCGGCCACCACCAGGGCGGCGACCGGCTGGCGCCAGCCGAAGGCGATGCCGGCCACGCGGGCGTTGGCGCCGTCGGCGCCGATCGCGGCGGCGGCGAGCAGGGCGATACCGGCGAGCAGGGAGGCCGGGCCGGCCCAGGCGGGCACGGCCGGGCCGCCGGAGGCGGGGGTCACCGAGGTACCGGCCACGGCGACCGCGAAGACCATGGAGGCCCCGGCGGCGCCCCAGGCGGCGAGCACCGCGCGGCGGCGGTCGGCGCGCAGCAGGGCGGCCAGCGCGGCGAGCACCACGCCTGCCGAGAGCCAGACCGGTGGCACCCCGGCGCCGCCGGGGTTGACCAGCACCAGGCCGAGCGCGCTCGCGCCGCCGCCGTGCAGGCCGGGCAGGCCGGCCTCCAGCAGCAGCCGCTGCGGGTGCGAGAGCACCTGCAGCGACCAGGGCGCGAGCACCAGCACGGGCACCGCGAGGATCACCAGGACGCGCAGCCCGAGCAGGCGCAGCGCCTGCGCGCCGGAGCCGAACGCCCCGCCGCGCACCACCGCTGCGGCCAGCACGGCCAGGCAGAGCGGTACGGCCAGCGCCCAGACCAGCGGGACGAACGCGGTGGCCAGGGTGAGCAGGAGGACGGCCATCCAGACGGGCCGCCAGCCGGGCCGGGCGCCCTTGGCGGCGCTCTCGGCGCGGATGCCGAGGCCGGCGGAGATGGCGGCCGCGCGGGCCAGCGGCGGCAGCAGCACGGCCAGCACGGCGGTGCCGATCCGGCCCTGGGCGAGCGCGCCGGTGGCGGCGGGCAGCAGCGCGTAGGTGGCGCTGGCCCAGGCGCGGACGAGCTTGGAGTCGAGCAGCGGCCGGGAGACCAGGTAGGCGCTGACGGCGGCGAGCGGCACCGAGAGGACGACCAGCAGGGTGACCGCGAGGTCGGCGTGGTCGAACAGCATCCAGGAGAGCACCGACAGCACGCCGAGGTACGGCGGCGCGGCGGCGGTGGAGCCGGTGCCGACGGGGTGCCAGGCGTCCGCGTACATCGACCAGAGGCCGCCGGCACCGCCGGTGGCGGGCAGCAGCGCGCCACCGAAGAGCTCGCCGCCGCCGAGCAGGCCGCGGCAGGCGACCAGGGCGAAGACCAGCAGGGCGGCGAAGAGCACCGGTGCCGGGCGCCGGGCCAGCTTCTTGATCAGCGCGAACTGCTCGACGACCAGGTCCTCGGTGTCCTCGTCGCCCGGTCCGGCCTCGACCGAGCCGTGGCGGCCGGCCCCGGAGTCGTCGGCGCCCCCTATGCCGAGGGAGCTGATCACACCCTCGACGGCGAGCCTGGCGGTCGCGCCCGGCGCGGGGAAGAGCGTCCGGTCGTCCAGCGCGTCGGCGGCCCGCAGCCGGGCCCGTCGTTTGCGGGCGGCCAGCAGCCGGGGCAGCCGGACCAGTTCGTGGCTCAGGCCGGCCAGTTCGTCGAAGGCCTGCTTCGGGTCCTTGCCGAGCAGGTTGGTGACGACCCGCAGCAGGGTCCCGAGCACCAGCCGGAGCAGGACGTAGGGGAAGAGCAGGCCCTTGGAGTTGGCGAGGAGGGTGAAGACGGCGCCGGCCTTGTCCACCCGGTGCGGGTGGGTGGGGCCGCAGTCGATGACGCGGCGCTCGCGGCTGGCCGCCTCGGCGTGCCGCAGCACCGCGTCGGGGGCGATGACGACGCGGTGGCCGGCGGCGTTGACCCGCCAGCAGAAGTCGGTGTCGTCGCGCATCAGCGGCAGCGCCTTGTCGAAGCCGCCGAGCTCCTCGAAGACGTCGCGGCGCACCAGCATGCCGGCGGTGGAGACGGCGAGCACCGGGCGGACCTGGTCGTGCTGGCCCTGGTCCTGCTCGCGGCGGTCCAGCCCGGTCCAGCGGCGGCCGGAGCGGGCGATGCTGACGCCGACCTCGAGCAGCTGGCGGCGGTCGTACCAGCTGCGCAGCTTGGGGCCGACGACGGCGGCGCTGGGGGTGGAGTCGGCGACCTGGAGCAGCCGGCGCAGCGCATCGGTCTGCGGTTCGCAGTCGTCGTGCAGGAGCCAGAGCCACTCGACCGGCTGGGTCTCGCGGGGGCCGCCGCGGCCGAGGTCGTCCTCGTGGCCGAGCGGGTCGCCGAAGTCGTCCCAGCCGCCGGTGACCGGGTCGTACCCGGAGGGGTCGAGCCGGTACGGCAGGTCCTCGGGCCGCAGCGGCGGGCTGTTGAAGACGGCCTCGCCGACGGCGGTGCCGAAGCCGGCCCGGCGGCCGAGAATGATCGGGCCGCCGTCCGGCATCCCGTCGGCGTGGCCGAAGTCGTCGAGCGCCTTGGCGAGCAGCTGCGGGGAGTTGTCGGTGGAGCCGGTGTCGACGGCGAGCACCCGCTGGACCTGGCGGTCCTGGCCGAGCAGGCCGGCCAGGGCCTGCGGCAGCCAGCGGGCGCCGTCGTGCGAGACGATCACGGCGGTGACCAGGTGACGCGGATAGGCGGGCGGCCTGGCAGCGGTGAAGCCGCTCTGGTGGCTGTAGACGGTCATCGAGTGCGCGGGCCCCAGTTCTCGGTGGACACAGCCGGTGAACGGCAACCGGATGGCGCACCACACTAACGGCTCCGGATGGCGCCTTTGTCCGCGGTGTCCGTGGAGAGGCTGTGGACGGCGGACGCCGGGGACGCCCGTACGGGCCCGGGAACACGAAAGCGCCCCACCACCGCGGTGAGGCGCCCGTAACAGCTGTGTGGTTGTCGCAGGGTCAGCAGGGTCAGGGGCGACCCGCTCAGACCGCGCTCTTCTTGAGCCGACGGCGCTCGCGCTCGGAGAGGCCGCCCCAGATACCGAACCGCTCGTCGTTGGCGAGGGCGTACTCCAGGCACTCGGAGCGGACCTCACAGGCGAGGCAGACCTTCTTGGCCTCGCGGGTGGAGCCGCCCTTCTCCGGGAAGAAGGACTCGGGGTCGGTCTGGGCGCACAGCGCGCGCTCCTGCCAGCCGAGTTCCTCTTCTTCCTCCTCGATGCCGTCACCGATCAACAGCTCAAAGAGCTCGCTCATGTGGCGCGCCTCCTCTGCCCCTATTTGGCGTCCCCGTGGTTGCCGTTGCCTCGTGCGGCTGACGACACGAGTGAAATTACAGTTGCGTCACTCTGGCCCAGTCAAGCCGAGCTCTGGTATTGGGGCCAGGATTCACTCCCCGGCACCAAGCCGTTACGAATAGTGTACATATTCGGACACATCGGACTTACTGCCCGGATGGCATCGAACCATTCGCAACCCTCCGCCGAGTGACGTGCAGTCACCGTCACAGGCCGGTCATCGGCCTGCCTTCCCGGCGATCTTCCCATCGAAACATAGAGGGTGATTTATCACCCCATCGGGTACTTCATGACCTAACCCGCCCGAATGCCCCAGCTCCGGACTTGACACCGGCCTCCCGCATGCGGTCTCCTTTCCCCCATGTCAGAGTTGGCCAGCACCCGGAGCGGTTCCACGCTTCGCCCTGCCGCGAACTCTTGTTGTCGCCTCTGTTCCTGCTGTATCTAGGCGCCCGCGTCCCACCGCGCGCCGCCCAGGAAGCACAGAGGCCGCCCGCGATTCCCGCCCCAGGACATCCCGGATCCGGCTGATCCCCCGACGAACCAGCCGTACTCCGAGGACGACCCCGTGCGAACGACCCGCATCCGCAAGCGGAACCGCGACCGCAACAAGCCGGCCCACCACGGCCTCGCCCCGACCGCCCCTCCCTCCGCACCCGCCCGCGCCGTTCACCCCGCGCAGACCGTGCACCCCGGTCAGGCGTGGGCCGACGGCCTGAGCGACGTCTCCATCGCCGGCGATCCGCTCGCCTTCCCGCACCTGGCCCGCACCGACCTGCCCAGCCACCCCACCACCGTCGCCGGCTACGCCCGACTGGTCCGCGAGATCGCCGCCGACCGCGCACGATGGGAGCCGCTGGTCCGCTACGACGCGCTCACCCGCTGGTACTCCCGCCTGGAGACCGGCCCCGGCTACGAGGTCTGGCTGCTCAGCTGGCTGCCCGGCCAGAGCAGCGGGTTCCACGACCACGGCGTCTCCTCCGGGGTGATGACCGTCGTCCAGGGTGAGCTGATCGAGCGCTCCCTCACGCACGCGGGCGAAGGCGCCCGCACCCTCAGGCCCGGCGGGCAGCGGGTCTTCTCCTCCGGCTACCTGCACGAGGTGGTCAACGGCGCGCTGGAGCCCGCCGTCTCCATCCACCTCTACGCGCCGGGCCTGACCGAGATGAACCAGTACGGCGGCACCGCCGTCCCCGAGCAGCACCCGCAGGAGCAGGCCGAGGCCCGCTGACGGCGGGCGCGGCAGCGGTCGGTCGAGGGTCGGGCTGACGACCTGTCGGGCCGTGGCAGGATGGGCGCATGCGCATCGTGGCACTGGCAGGCGGGATCGGCGGAGCGCGTTTCCTGCGCGGACTCCGGGAGGCCATCGGTCCGGAGGACGAGATCACCGTCATCGGCAACACCGGTGACGACATCCACCTCTACGGCCTGAAGGTCTGCCCCGACCTCGACACCGTCATGTACACCCTCGGCGGCGGCATCCATGAGGAGCAGGGCTGGGGCCGGACCGACGAGACCTGGTCGATCAAGGCCGAGATGAAGGAGTACGGCGTCGGGCCCGAGTGGTTCGGGCTCGGCGACCGCGACTTCGCCACCCACCTCGTCCGCAGCCAGATGCTCACCGCCGGGTACACCCTCAGCCAGGTCACCGAGGCGCTCTGCGTGCGCTGGAAGCCGGGCGTCCGGCTGCTGCCGATGAGCGACGACCGGGTCGAGACACACGTGAAGATCACGGACGGGGACGGGACCCGGGCCGTCCACTTCCAGGAGTACTGGGTCCGGCTGCACGCCGCCGTCGACGCCGAGGCGATCATCCCGGTCGGCGCGGACACCGCCAAGCCCGCGCCCGGCGTGCTGGAGGCCATCGCCGCCGCCGACGTGATCCTCTTCCCGCCGTCCAACCCGGTCGTCTCGATCGGCACCATCCTCGCCGTCCCCGGCATCCGGGCCGCGGTCGCCGCCGCCTCCGCACCGGTGGTCGGGCTCTCCCCGATCATCGGCGGGGCGCCGGTGCGCGGCATGGCCGACAAGGTGCTCGCCGCCGTCGGCGTCGAGGCCACCGCGGAGGCCGTCGCACTGGACTACGGCTCCGCGCTGCTGGACGGCTGGCTGGTGGACACCGCCGACGAGGCCGCGGTCGCCGCCGTCGAGGCCGGCGGGATCGCCTGCCGCGCCGTCCCGCTGCTGATGACGGACGTCGACGCCACCGCCGAGATGGCCCGGGCCGCGCTGGCGCTCGCCGAGCAGGTCCGCGCGTGAGCGTTCGGGGCACGAGCCCTGCGTCCGGCGAGGCGGGCGCATGAGCCTGCACATCCTGCCGGTCGAGGGGCTGCCCGAGATCGACGCCGGTGCCGACCTCGCCGGGCTGATCGCCAAGGCCGCCACGTACGAGGACGGCGACATCCTGCTCGTCACCTCGAAGATCGTCAGCAAGGCGGAGGGCCGGCTGCTGCACGCCGTCGACCGCGAGGCCGCGATCGACGCCGAGACCGTCCGGGTGGTCGCCCGGCGCGGCCCGGCCCGGATCGTCGAGAACCGCAACGGCCTGGTGATGGCCGCCGCCGGCGTCGACGCCTCCAACACCGCCCCCGGCACCGTGCTGCTGCTGCCCGAGGACCCGGACGCCTCCGCCCGCGCGCTTCGGGCCCACCTCCAGCAGCTCACCGGCCGCCGGCTCGCCGTCGTCGTCACCGACACCTTCGGCCGGCCCTGGCGCAACGGGCTCACCGACGTCGCCATCGGCGCCGCCGGGCTGCCCGTCCTGGAGGACCACCGGGGCCGCACCGACTCCCACGGCAACGAGCTGGCCCTCACCGTCACCGCGACGGCCGACGAACTCGCCGCCGCCGCCGACCTGGTGAAGGGCAAGGCCACCGGCACCCCGGTCGCCGTGGTCCGCGGCCTCGGCCACCTGGTCACCGCTGAGGACGGCGAGGGCACCCGGCCGCTGATCCGCCCCGCCGCCGACGACATGTTCCGGCTAGGCACCTCCGAGGCGCTGCGGCAGGCCGTCACCCTGCGGCGCACCATCCGCGCCTTCGGCCCCGAACCGGTCGACCCCGGCGCCGTCCGCCGCGCCGTCGCCGCCGCCGTCACCGCGCCCGCCCCGCACCACACGACGCCCTGGCGGTTCGTGCTGCTGGAGTCGCCGGAGACCCGGACGGTGCTGCTGGACGCGATGCTCGCCGCCTGGCAGCGCGACCTGCGCGAACTCGACGGCTGGGACGACGCCAGGATCGCCCGCCGCACCGCCCGGGGCGACGTCCTGCGCGCCGCGCCGTACCTGGTGGTCCCCTGCCTGGTGATGGACGGCTCGCACGACTACCCCGACCGGCGCCGGGCCACCGCCGAACGCGAGATGTTCACCGTCGCCATCGGCGCGGCCGTGCAGAACCTCCTGGTCGCCCTCACCGGCGAGGGCTACGGCTCCGCCTGGGTCTCCTCCACCATGTTCTGCCGCGACACCGTCCGCGAGGCCCTCGACCTCCCCGCCGGATGGGACCCGATGGGCGCCATCGCCGTCGGCCGCCCGGCCGAGCCCCCGCGCGAGCGCCCCGACCGCAGCGCGGACGCCTTCATCGAGGTGCGGTAGGGGCCGGAGCCGGCGACGCGTCCCGGCGGTCGCTCATCTCCCCCTGTGGTCGTTGGGGGTGAGGCGGGGGCCGTAACGGGGGGCGTGGGTGCCGGTGGCGAGGAGGAGACGGCAGAGGCGGTGGCGGTGGGGCCGGTAGGGCTCCAGCAGCGCGAGCATCTGGGCGTCGTCGCTGCGGGGCCGGCCGGCCAGGGCCCAGCCGACCAGGTTGGGCAGGTGGTAGTCGCCGACCGAGACCGCGTCCGGGTCGCCGTTGCTGCGCTGGAGGGTCTCGGCGGCCGTCCAGATCCCGATGCCCGGCACCGCGGTGAGGCGGGCAAAAGCCTCGGTGTGGTCCATCGCGGCGGCCTCCTCCAGCCGCGGGGCCAGCCGGACCGCGCGCACGACCGTCGCCGAGCGCTTCGGGTCCACGCCGGCGCGGTGCCACTCCCAGCTGGGGACGAGCGCCCACTCGCGGGCCGACGGCGCCACCCGCATGCCCTCGGCCGGACCGGGTGCCGGCGTGCCGAAGTCGCGCAGCAGCGTCCGCCAGGCGCGGTACGCCTCGCTGGTGGTGACCTTCTGCTCCAGGATCGCCGGCACCAGTGACTCCATCACCAGCCCCGTCCGGGCCAGCCGGACCCCGGCCACCCGTCGCTGGGCGTCGCGCAGCGGGCCGGGCGGGAGCACCAGGCCGGCCGGGTCGTCCTCTGCGCCGAGCAGGACCGGCAGCTTGTCCAGCAGCCACTCCGCGCCCGGGCCCCAGGCGTTCGCCTCGACCGTGCCCTCGGCGGGGCGGGCCAGCACGCGCAGGGTGCCGATGCCGGCCGGGGTGCGGGAGGCCCGCCAGAGCGCGCCGTCGCCGGTCGTCCGGTACGCCGGGTCGGCAGGGCCGCGGCGCAGCGGCAGCAGGGTGCGGGCCGCGTCCAGGGGGAAGCCGGGGCGCCAGCGGCGTACCGCGCCTTCGCTCGTCGCCGCGGGGGCTGTCACCGCCGTGCACCTCCTTCGCTCTCCGCCGACCATGGGGTTATGAACGATACGCGGCTGCCGGAGCTGTCCCCCGCGGACGAGGGCGCCGTCCGGGCGCTCTACCACCGGGCGCTGGAGGGCTGGAACCTGCGGGACGGCGCGGCCTTCGCCGGGCCGTTCGCCGGGGACGGCGAGGTGATCGGGTTCGACGGCACCCGGCACAGCGGCCGCTCGGTGATCGCCGCCGAGCTGGGGCGGATCTTCGCGGACCACGTCACCCCCGAGTACGTCGCCAAGGTCCGGCGGATCCGGGGGCTGGGGCCGGGGGTGGCCCAGCTGGACGCCGTCGCGGGGCTGGTGCCGGACGACGCCGAGGACCTCGATCCGGCGCTGAACGCCCTGCAGACGGTGATCGCGGTCAACGCGGGGACGGGCTGGCGGATCGCGCTGCTGCAGAACACCCCGGCCCGGTACGACCTGCGGCCGGACCTCGCGCGGGCACTCACCGCGGAGCTGCGGACGCTGATCGGACGCGGACCGGGGCCGGTGTAGGGCGCGGAGCCGCCGACGGGCCGGGGTCAGTGTGTCTGGAGGTACACGGCGTGGGAGCGGATGGTGGGGAGGAGGGGGTAGAGGGCGGAGCCGGGGCACTCGGTGGCGAAGGCGTCGCGGTGGCCGGAGATGGCGTCGAAGGTGACCACCGTGTCCTTGGGGTAGAGGCTGCCGTCGGAGGTGGAGGTCAGCTCGGTGGTGCCGGCCGGGTCCTGGCCGGTGAGGCCGAGTTTCCAGGCGGCCGTCCGGGCGAGGCCGTCGAGCAGGGCCAGCGGGGGGAGGTCGGTGACGTAGGTGCCGATCGCGGCGACGCCCGCCGAGTCGGTGTTGAAGCCGAGGGTGTGCGCGCCGTGCACCGGCAGCTCGGCGCCGCCGGCCCGGCCCTCGTAGACGGTGCCGCAGCGGTCGACCAGGAAGTTGTAGCCGATGTCCCGCCAGCCGTTGGTCTGCACGTGGTACTGGTAGATGCCCCTGATCACCCGGGGCGCGTCCGCGCAGTCGTACGCGGTGGCGCTGGCGGTGTGGTGGACGAAGACCGCCCGGACCGGGCCGGTGTACTCGAAGTCCGGGTCCCGAAGGGACTCGTCGGCGCCCCAGCCGGCCCGGGTGACGATGGCGGGCCGCGGGGCCTGGTGCCCGTCCGACGGCCTGGCCGGCAGCGTCCGGGCTGTGGCGGGGGCGGCGCCCTCGCCCGGGTCGACCAGTTCGACCCGCAGGCCGGCCGGCAGGCCGCCGGGGCCGGGGGTGACCTCGACGGCGACACCGTCGCTGCGCCCGGTCCAGAGCGGGGCCGTCGCGCCGTGCGGCCCGGCGTCCGTCGAGGCCGTGTCCGGCCCGTCCTCGCCGTCCGCCTCCAGGGTGTGCCAGCCGGTCCAGATCCCGGTGGCGGCGTCCCTGGTGCGGACCCGGACCGAGCCGCCCGCGAGCGCGCCGGCCGGGCCGTCCCAGCCGACGCCGAGCAGCTCGAACGGGCGGGTGGTGCTCGGGGGCATGGCCCGGCCGCCCGGCAGCGGCAGGGCGGTGACGGAGCCTCCGCCGGCCGAGGTGCGGTACCGCGGGGCCGGGCCGGCCGGGGCGCCGGTGGCGGCCGGTTGGAGGAGTAGCACGGCGGTGCAGCCGGCGAGGACGGCGGCGGGGAGGGCCGCCGGGAGAGAGATGCGCATAAAAGGGATGTTCACGGTAAATCGCCGTGCCCGCCACGCCGCCTCGCACCCTCCCGGGCACCCCTCCCGGTCGCCCACCCGAAGGCCGTAGGCTGGGGCGCACCATGACTGCGCCTTTCGCTGCCGATGCCCGAACCCCCGTCGAGCTGCTGCACGCATACCTGCGAGGTGGCACTCCTTCAGTCGATCCCGCGGCCCCGCTGGTCACCTTCTACGACGACGCCACCGGCGAACGGGTGGAGCTCTCCGCCCGGACCTTCGACAACTGGGTGGCCAAGACCGCCAACCTCCTCCAGGACGAGCTGAACGCCGGCCCGGGCGACCGCGCCGCGCTGCTGCTGCCCGCCCACTGGCAGAGCGCCGTCTGGCTGCTGGCCTGCTGGTCCGTCGGGGTGGCGGCGGTCCCCGGCGGCGAGCCCGCCGACGCCGACCTGGTGGTCAGCGGCCCGGACGGCCTGGAGTCCGCCCAGGCCTGCGAGGGCGAGCGGGTGGCCCTCGCGCTGCGCCCGCTCGGCGGCCGCTTCCCGCAGCGCCCGGACGGCTTCCTGGACTACGCCGCCGAGGTGCCCGGCCAGGGCGACCGGTTCGCGCCGTACTCCCCCGTCACGCCGGACGCGCCCGCGCTGGAGACCGGGGTGGACGGCCTGCCGCTGAAGCTGACCGGTGACCAGACCGTGCAGCTGGCCCGGGAGGGTGCCGCCCGGCTCGGCATCAAGACCGGCGACCGGGTGCTCTCGACCCTCTCGTTCGACGACTGGTCGGGCCTGGAGGCCGGCCTGCTGGCGCCGCTGGCGGCCGGCGCCTCGGTGGTGCTCTGCCGCAACTCGGAGGGCCTCAGCGCCGAGCAGTGGGAGAAGCGGACCGAATCCGAACGGGTGACACTGCGCCTCGGGTAACTCCCGGCCCCGGCCCGGCGGGTAGGGATCCCTGCCATGGCCGAGGACGACACCGAGCACCCCCCGACCGACAACCCCCCTCCCCGGGACGCCGCCGAGGCCCCGGACACCCCGACCGCACCCGGACGACGGCGCCGGCGGTGGCTGATGATCACCGCCGGCGTCCTCGCCTTCCTGCTGGTCGCCTGCGGCGCGCTGCTCTGGATCGCCTACCGCAAGCTCGACGGGAACATCCAGACCGACTCCACCACCGACCGGCTGCTGGCCCGGCTGGAGGCCGAACGGCCCAGCCGCACCTCCGGGGCCAAGGGTGCCGAGAACATCCTGCTGATCGGCAGCGACGACCGCACCGGCACCAACGCCTCGTACGGCGAGGCCGGCGGGCAGCGCTCGGACACCACAATCCTGCTGCACCTGGCGGCGGACCGGAGGCACGCGACGGCGGTCTCCATCCCCCGCGACGTCATGGTCACCGTCCCCGCCTGCGAGAAGCCGGACGGCACCCGGAGCCGGCCCGCGCTGCTGCAGTTCAACGCGGCCTTCGAGACCGGCGGCCCGGCCTGCTCGATCCGGACCGTGGAGCAGCTGAGCGGCATCCGGATCGACCACTACGTGATCCTCGACTTCACCGGGTTCAAGTCCATGGTCGACGCCGTCGACGGGGTCGAGGTGTGCGTACCGCAGGCGATCCACGACAAGGACGCCAAGCTGGACCTCCCGGCCGGGCGGCAGACCCTGCACGGCGAGCAGGCGCTCGGCTACGTCCGCGCCCGGGAGACCCTCGGCGACGGCAGCGACACCCAGCGGATGGGCCGTCAGCAGCAGTTCCTGGCCGCGCTGATCCGCAAGGTGCAGTCGCAGGGCGTGCTGCTCAACCCGGCCCGGCTCTGGCCGGTGCTGGACGCGGCGACCTCCTCGGTCAAGGCCGACGGCGGGCTCTCCTCGCTGGGCGCGCTCTACGACCTGACCCAGGACCTGCGCGGGATCCCCTCCTCCGACGTGGTGTTCCTGACCGCGCCGCGCCGCCCGTACCGCTTCGACTCGGACCGGGACGAGTTCGTGCAGCCGCAGACCACGCAGCTGTTCACGGCGCTGCGCGACGACCGTCCGGTCGCCGTCCGCCCGCCGGGGTCCGCCGCTCCGACCACGGCGGGACCGAGCTCGGCGGGAGCGAGCGCGCGGCCGAGCACGGGACCTACTCCGACATCGAGCGCGACCGCCGCGCCGAGTGCGGCTGCCGGGGCGACAGCGCCGGCCGGGGCGGACCGGGCTGCCGGGGCGTCACCCTCCGCCACGGCGCCGCCCTCCTTCGAGGGGCGCACCGCCGACGTGGACTCCTGCGCGATCCATTGACCGCGGGCCGGGTCACCCTTTTGTGTACAGATCATGGGGCTGCCGGGCATTCCCCGGGAATTCCCAGGCGCCTGATTGCCTGGTGAATTGGGGTTTCCGGACATGGCGGAGATCACATCAGGAACAATTCCCCCATGCGGCTCGTCTAGTGTGTCCGGGTCGGTGCGCGGCACGCGCGCCGACCCGTGCAGACCGGTCGGAGGGAGGGAACCCCCGTGCAGCAGGACAGGCAGGAGGTCGACCCCGCCGACCAGTGGGTGCTCGACCCCGACACCGGGCAGTACCGGCTCGACCCGGGCGCGGGCATCCCCGCGCAGCGCCGCCGGGCGGCCGCCCCCGAACCGGGTTCCGCGGCCGCCGCACCGGAAGCCGCCACCGAGCCCGGTCACCCCGGCGGCCGGACCGGACACCGCCGCAGGGGCGCGGCCAGGCGCAACCGGCGGCGCCGGGCGCTGAAGTGGACGGCCGGGGTCGGCGCGCTGGTCCTGGTGGCCGGCTGCGGCGGCGCCTACTACGCGTACCAGCACTTCAACGACAACATCACCGCCGTCAAGGTGCAGCTGGGCAGCGAGGAGGAGCGGCCCAAGGCGGCCGGTGACGCGCTGAACATCCTGGTGATCGGAACAGACAGCCGGGAGGGCCTGGGCCGCGAGTACGGCGACGAGGGCAGTGCCGGGCACGCCGACACCACCCTGCTCTTCCACGTCGCCAAGGACCGCAGCAACGCGACCGTGATCAGCATTCCGCGCGATCTGATGGTGCCGGTCCCGGAGTGCGACACCGATACCGGAAAGAAGATCCCCGGCTCGGCACGGGCGATGTTCAACGAGAGCCTCGGGCAGGAGGGACGCGATCCGGGCTGCACCTGGAAGACCGTCGAGAAGATGACGGGTATCCGGGTCGACCATTTCGTCATGGTCAACTTCGATGCCGTGAAGACGCTCTCCACCGCCGTCGGCGGAGTCGAGGTGTGCGCGGCCAAGGACATCAACGACCCGGACTCCCACCTGAAGATGACCAAGGGCCGGCACGTGGTGCAGGGAGACGAGGCGCTGGCCTTCGTCCGCACCCGGCACGCCGTCGGCCTGGGCGGGGACCTCACCCGGATCCCGCTCCAGCAGCAGTTCATCAGCTCGATGATCCGCTCGGTCAAGAGCAGCGACACGCTGACCAGCCCGACCAAGCTGTGGAAGCTCGCCGACGCCGCCACCAAGGCGCTCACCGTGGACTCCGGTATCGGCAGCGTCGACAAGCTGAAGGACCTGGCGCTGGACGTCAGCAAGGTCGACACCAAGAACATCACCTTCGCCACCGTGCCGGTGCTGGACGACCCGAAGGACGAGAACCGGCTGGTGCTGAAGCAGCCGGACGCCGGGCAGGTGTTCTCGCTGGTCGCGAACGACCGCTCGCTGACCGAGACGGCGGCCCCTGCCGCCCCGGCCGCCCCCGGGGCCACCACCCCGGAGGCCGCGGCAGCGCCGGCACCCTCGCCGACGGCCACCACCCCCGCGGTGGACGCCAAGGACGTCCGGGTGATCGTGCGCAACGGCAGCGGGACGCCCGGGCAGGCGCAGCAGGCCGTCGACAAGCTCCAGGCGAAGAGCTTCTCCAAGGCCGCGACCGCCGCCAACGCACCTGCCACGCCCACCACTTCGGTCGCGTACCCGGCCGGGAAGGCCGCCGAGGCCGCCGCGCTGGCCGCCGCCCTCGGCCTGCCGGCCGATGCGGTCAGGGAGGACCCGAAGGCGGGTGCCAGGGACGCTCTGGTCCTGGTGCTCGGCAAGGACGTGCTGACGGCTGCGGCCACCCCGGGCGCCGCGCCGACCGAGGCGCCCAAGGACCTCCAGCGCGTCCAGGCGGACGACACCGACGTCTGCGCCAAGTAGCGGCCGGGACGCCTCCAGGTCCTGGCCGGCCGGTCGCGCGCCCGGCAGGACCGGCCGGCCGAGACCTAGAGCGGCGCGAGGGTGCCGTCGGTCTCGCGGTACCGCTCGCCGGTGCGCGGGCAGCGCCAGTGGTCCGGGCCGTCCGGCTCCAGCGGCTCGCCGGCCCGGCCGACCCACTTGATCCGGCGGGCCGGGACGCCGGCCACCAGGGCGAAGTCCGGGACGTCGCGGTGCACCACGGCGCCTGCGGCGACCAGCGCCCAGCGGCCGACCGTCACCCCGGCGACGAGGACGGCGCGGCCGCCGACCGAGCAGCCCTCGCGGAGCGTCACCCCGCGGGCGTGCCAGTCGTCGCCGCGCTTCAGCTTCCCGTCGACGTCGACGGAGCGCGGGTAGAGGTCGTTGGTGAGCACGGCCGCCGGGCCGACGAACACGCCGTCCTCGACCACGGCGGGCTCGTACACCAGCGCGTGGTTCTGCAGCTTGACGCGGTCTCCGATCCGCACGCCCGGGCCGACGTAGGCGCCGCGGCCGATGATGCAGTCGGCGCCGACCACGGCGTCCTCCCGCACCTGGGCGAGGTGCCAGACGGTCGTCCCGGAGCCGAGCACCGCCCGGTCGTCCACGTCCGCGGTCGGCTCGACGCGGGCACCGGCGACGGGCCCGCCCTCAACTGTCCCCATGGCGCCCGACGATAGCGTCGGCGCAGGGGGCACGAGGGCGGGTCGGCGGGATTGGCCGGATCGGGTCAGCCGACCTCGGCCACGACGTCGGTGGCGGCCGGGGCGCGGCTGCCGATCACCCGGCGCGCCAGCGAGCGCGGCGAGGTGAGGAAGCCGAAGCCCCAGCTGAGGTGCATGGTCGCGAAGGCGACCGGCAGCAGTGCCTTTGCCTTCGCCGGGAGGCCGCGGCCCACGACCACCGCGCCGCCGAGGATGCCCAGCAGGTAGGCGGCGGGCACCGCGAGGAACGCCGGGTGGACGGCGGCGCCGAGCACCAGCCCGAGGGTGACGCCCAGGAAGGCGGCCGGCGGGGCGAGGTAGCGGAAGTTGACCGAGCCCCGGTGGTAGCGGGTGACCACCCGGCGCCAACGCCCGTAGTCCTTGTACTGCTTGGCCAGCGCCCGCACGGTGGGGCGCGGGCGGTAGGTGACCCGCAGCTGCGGGGTGAACCAGACCAGGCCGCCGTCCTGGCGGATGCGGTAGTTGAGCTCCCAGTCCTGGGCGCGGACGAACTCCTCGTTGTAGCCGCCGAGCCTCTCCAGCACCTCGCGCCGGAACACCCCGAGGTAGACGGTGTCCGCCGGGCCGGCCAGGCCGCCGGTGTGGAAGGCCGCGTTGCCGACACCGATCTTGGAGGTCATCGCGGCGGCGACCGCGTTCTCCCAGTCGGTCTCGCCCTCGGCGTGCATGATGCCGCCGACATTGGCGGCCTCCATGTCGCCGAGCAGCCGGACCGCCGTGGTGATGTAGCCGGGGGTCAGCAGGCCGTGACCGTCGACGCGGACCACTATCGGGTGGCTGGACCCCCGGATCGCCGCGTTCAGACCGGCGGGCGTGCGGCCGGTGGGGTTCTCCACGGTACGGACCCGCGGGTCCTCGGCGGTCAGCTCGGCGGCGATCTGCGCGGTGCGGTCGGTGGACGGGCCGAGGGCGATCACCACCTCCATCGGCCCGGCGTAGTCCTGTTCCAGGATGTGCCGGACGGCCGTACGCAGGTGTCGTTCCTCGTTGAGCACCGGCATGATCACGGAGACCGCCGGCAGCTCCTCAGCAGCCTTGGTGTTCATCGGGGCCAACCGTACCGGTGCCGAAGGGTCGCCGTCTTGTCCCGGTTCGGGTACCTCCGCACACCCTTCACCGGAGGAACGTTTCATCGACGAGGCCCACCGTACTCCTCACCCCCGGCGCGCCCTCACCCAGCCCGGAGCGGACCGCCCCTACCATCCGAGAGATGCCCGTCTCCCCCCTGCACGCCCCGCCCGGGCGGCGCCGCGCCTGGCCCAGCCGGCTGGCCGCCGGCATCGCCTTCAGCGTCCTCGCCACCTCCTGCGGCGGCTGGGCGGTGCTGCACGGCCTCGGCTCGATCGACCGGGTCGACGCCTTCAGCGGCGACCAGGCCCGGCCCGCCGACGACGGCTCCACCACCTTCCTGGTGGTCGGCACCGACGAACGGGACGGCATCCCCGAGAGGACCCTCAAGGACGTGCTGCACGCCGGGGGCGAGTCGTGCCACTGCACCGACACCATGATGATCGTCCAGCTCGCCGGGGACGGCGCCCGGGCCAGCGTGGTCAGCATCCCCCGTGACTCGTACGTGGACATCCCCGCCCACCGGGACCGGATCACCCGCAAGGAGGTCCCGGCCGCCAAGGGCAAGATCAACGCGGCGTACGGGATGGGCGGGCCGCAGCTCACCGTCGCCACCGTCGAGCAGAACACCGGGTTGCGGATCGACCACTACCTCCAGGTCGACTTCGCCGGGTTCGTCTCCGCCGTGGACGCCGTCGGCGGCGTGAAGGTGTGCACCGCCAAGCCGCTCAAGGACGAGTACTCCGGGCTCGACCTGCCGGCCGGCACCAGCACCCTGGACGGCGCCGGGGCGCTCAAGTACGTCCGCGCCCGGCATGTGGACGCCAGCTCCGACCTGGGGCGGATGCACCGGCAGCAGAAGCTCGTCGCCCAGTTGCTGCACCAGGTCACCAGTGGCGGCACCCTGCTCAACCCGGTCCGGCTGGCCCGGGTGACCGACAGCCTGCTCGGCTCGGTCAAGGCCGACAAGGACCTCACCGCGGACGACCTGATCACCCTGGCCACCCGGATGAAGGAGCTGTCGACGGGCCGGGCGGACTTCGCGACGGTGCCGCTGGCGCAGGTCGACCACCCGGTGAGCGGGTGGGGCTCGACGGTGCTCTGGGACCAGGCCGGGGCGCGGGCCCTGTTCGACGCGGTGCGGGCCGGGCGTCCACTGGGGGACGGGACGGCGGAGACGTCGCCCTCGGCGGTTCCGGCTCCGGCGCCGGCCGGGGCTTCCGGTCCGACGCCGGCCGGGGCCGCCGGTCCGGCCGCTGCCACCGCGACCGCCGTCGCGCCGGAGCAGGTGCACGTCCAGGTGTTCAACGCGGCCGGGGTCGTCGGGCTCGGCGCGCGGGTCGACGGCGACCTGCGACGGGCCGGCTTCGCCACCACCGGCGCGCCGTCCAACGCCCCCGCCGGGACGGCGCCCGGCCGGACGGTGGTCCGGTACGACCCGCGCTGGGCCGAGTCGGCGCGGACGCTGGCGGCCGCCCTGCCGGGCGCGGAGCTCGCGACCGTTCCGGGGCTCGGGCCCACCCTGCAGGTGTTCGCGGGCGCGGACTACCCGGCGGCCCCGGGTGCGTCGGCGAGCGCGAGTCCGAGCGCGAGTCCTAGCGCGAGTCCTAGCGCGAGTCCGAGCGGGGGGCCTGGCGCGAGTCCTAGCGCGAGTCCGAGCGGGGGGCCTGGCGCGAGTCCGGGCGGGGGGCCTGGCGCGAGTCCGGGCGCGAGTCCGGGCGCGAGTCCGAGCGGGGGGCCTGGCGCGAGTCCGAGCGCGAGTCCGAGCGGGGGGCCTGGCGCGTCCGGTCCGCCCGCGCCTCCGCCGCCCCCGGCCTCTTCACCGGCTCCGGCCTCTCCGGCCGCCACGGCGGCGCCTTCCGTGCCGGTGACGGCCGAGCGGGCGACGGACATCATCTGTCCTTAGGCCCTGATCCTCCGGACAGGACCCGGCCGAGGCGGGTACGCGGCAGGGGCCGGGTGCTGTCGCGCACCCGGCCCCTGCCGTCCCCCGGTCCCCCGATCCGGGGGGGTCAGTCCGTCGCGATCGCCGCGAGGACGTTCATCCGCCCGGCCCGGAAGGCCGGGACGAGGGCGGCGACCAGGCCGATGACCACCGAGGCGACCAGCGTGACCACGATCGTGCCGGTCGGCACGGCCAGCGTCGCCAGGCCCTGCTCCTTGAGGACCTGCTGCCCGGTGATTCCCCAGGCCAGGCCGAGGCCGGTACCGAGGATCGCGCCGAACAGGGCGATCACCACGGACTCCAGCCGGATCATCCGGCGCAGCTGGCGGCGGGAGAGCCCGATCGCCCGGAGCAGGCCGATCTCGCGGGTCCGCTCGACCACCGAGAGCGCCAGGGTGTTGATCACACCGAGCACCGCGACCACGATCGCCAGGCCGAGCAGGCCGTAGATCATGTAGAGCAGGGTGTTGATCTGCTGCTGGACGAGGTCCTTGTAGCCGGCCTGGTCCCGGACCTTGAGCTGCGGGTAGTCCTTGAGCGACTCCTCCAGCGCGGCGAGCGTCTTGGCGACGTCGGCGCCGGCCGCGGCCTTGCCGTAGATCTGCACGTCGAGCGGCATCTCGGCCGCCGGGATGGCCTTGGCCACGGTGTCGATGCCCACGAACGTGGCGCCGTTGAAGAGCGAGTCGCCCTTGGACATCACCACCCCGACCGGCACGGACTGGGCCCGACCCTGGCCGTAGTCCAGCTTGACCGTGTCGCCGACCTTGAGGCCGTAGTCCTTGGCGAGGTCCTCGCCGATCGCCAGCGAGCCCTGGTTCAGCGAGCCGGCCGCGCCGGACTTGACCGGGAGCCGGAAGTCGTCGGTGAAGTCCGCCGAGACCGCGGAGATGCCCGTGGTCACCGTCCGGCCGTCCGGCACGTTGATCTTCACCCCCCGCAGTTCCTTCTGCTCGGTGACGTGCGCCACGCCCGGGGTCTTCTTCGCCGCCTGGACCATCGCCTCGCCGATGATGCCCTGGCTGCTGGAGATGACGTAGTCGGCACCGACCGACTTGTCGATCTGCTCGTTGGTCGACTTGACCATCGAGGAGGTGAAGACGGAGGCGCCGATCACCAGCGCCAGCCCGATCATCAGCGCGGCCGCCGTGGCCCCCGTACGGCGCGGGTTGCGCATCGCGTTGCGCTGGGCCAGCCTGCCGGACGGGCCGAACAGGGCCGGCAGCACGGCGCCGAGCCCCCGGACCACCGTGGTGGCCAGCAGCGGGCCGAGGACGACGAAGCCGATCAGGGTGAGCAGCACGCCGAGGCCCAGGTACTGGCCGCCGGTGGCGGCCTTGCCGGCCTTGGCCGCCAGCACCAGCAGGCCGCCACCACCGGCGGTCAGCACGAGGCCGACGACGGTGCGGACCACGTTGGAGCGGGCCTCGGCCGGGGTGCCGTGGTCACGCAGGGCCGCGATCGGAGCGATCTTGCTGGCCCGGCGCGCGGGGATCCAGGCGGCCAACACGGTGATCACGATGCCGACCGCGTACGCGGCGACCGGCACGTTCAGCCCGATCTGCAGATCGGTCGCGCTGAGGTTCATCCCGACGGCCTTCATCAGCTGGATGAGGCCGGTCGCCAGGCCGAGGCCGGCACCGAGGCCCAGCGTCGAACCGAGCAGGCCGAGGATCAGCGCCTCCACCAGCACCGAGCGGTTGACCTGCTTGCGGCTACCGCCGATGGCGCGCAGCAGGCCGATCTCACGGGTGCGCTGGGCGACCAGCATGGAGAAGGTGTTGATGATCAGGAAGCCGCCGACCAGCAGCGAGATACCGGCGAAGCCGAGCATCGCGTACTTCATGAAGTTGAGGAAGGAACCGACGCTCTTGTTGTTCTCCTCCTTCTGCTCGGCCGCGGTCTTCACCTGGTAGCCGGCGCCCAGCTTGCCGAGCGCGTCGGCCTTGAGCTGGTCGTTGGAGCGGCTGCCGTCGCCGAAGACCTCGACCGACGTGAACTCGGCCTTCCCGAGGAGGTCCTGCTGCGCCGTCGGGGTGTCCAGGAAGGCGAGCGCCGCACCCGGGTTGGTGGTCTTGAAGGTGGCGATTCCGGCGAGGGTGAAGTCGTGGTTGCCGTTGGTGGCGGTGATGACGCGCACCTTGGCACCGAGGCCGAGCTTCGCCTTCTTCGCCGTGTCGGCGTCCAGCACGATCTGGTCGCCGCCCTGCGGCACGTGGCCGCTGGTGATCTCGACCGAGTTGCGCGGGGTGTCGGTCCAGTTGCCGGTCAGTGTCGGGGCGCCGCCGGTCGGGCCGATCTGCTTGTTGGTGAGCGGGTCGACCAGCACGGCGCTGCCGACGAAGACCTGGCCGAGAGCCTGCTTGACCCCGGGCGCGGCCGCGGCCTTCTGGACCACGTCGGCCGGCACGGTGGCGACCCTGCCGGCCGGCTGGTCCGGCTCGTCACCGTCGGCCTTGGCCGGCTGGACGGATATGTCGGAGGCGGTCGAGGCGAAGAGCCTGTCGAAGGTGCTGGTGGCGGTGTTGGAGAACACCAGGGTGCCGGACACGAACGCGACCGACAGCACGACCGCGATCAGCGAGAGCACCATCCGCCCCTTGTGGGCGAAGAAGGTTCTCAGTGACGTCTTGAGCAGCATGAGTCTGTGTCCCGCCCGCTCAGCTGGTGCGCTTGCCGTCGAAACGGCGCATGCGTTCGAGGACGGAGTCGGCGGTGGGGGCGTGCATCTCGTCGACGATCACGCCGTCGGCGAGGAAGAGCACGCGGTCCGCGTAGCCGGCGGCGACCGGGTCGTGGGTGACCATGACGATGGTCTGGCCGAGCTCGTCGACCGAGCGGCGCAGGAAGGTCAGCACCTCGGCGCCGGAGCGCGAGTCGAGGTTGCCGGTGGGCTCGTCCCCGAAGATGATCTCGGGGCGGGCGGCCAGCGCCCGGGCCACCGCGACACGCTGCTGCTGTCCGCCGGAGAGCTGGGTCGGGCGGTGCTTGAGCCGGTCGGCCAGCCCCACCGTCTCGACCACCTGGTTCAGCCAGGCGGTGTCCGGCTTGCGGCCGGCGATGTCCATCGGGAGCGTGATGTTCTCCAGCGCGTTCAGCGTCGGGAGCAGGTTGAACGCCTGGAAGATGAAGCCGATCTTGTCCCGGCGCAGCTTGGTGAGCTGCTTGTCCTTGAGGCCGGTGATCTCGGTGTCACCGATCCGGATCCGGCCCTCGGACACGGTGTCCAGGCCGGCCAGGCAGTGCATCAGGGTCGACTTGCCCGAACCCGAGGGGCCCATGATCGCGGTGAAGCGGCCGCGCTGGATGTCCACGTCCACCGCGTCCAGCGCGGTGACCCTGGTCTCGCCGGTGCCGTAGGCCTTGGTCACCTGACGGGCCGAGGCGGCGACGGCGGCCGCGCCGCCGGGAAGCTGGGGGTCGTACACGGCTGCTGCCGTCGTCACTGGATTCTCCTAAGAAGTGGGCCCACCCGTTACCCCCAGCCTTGCCGCTGCCACCTGTGCTGCGACAGGGTGCAGGAGAGAGTCCTCGACCGGGAGTCAGCTCCACCCTTCCGGTGGACCTGGCTGCCGACCCGACAGAACCGGACCCTCCTCGGACGGGCGGGGATGTGATCCACGTTAGGAGCGGCGGCACGATCGCTCGTCATCCGCCGGTATGAAGCGCCTCAACCGTAGTTGTACGGGGCGCGGCGCCCCTCCCCCTAGGGGTAGCCGCCACCCGGGTCGGGGTCGGCCCGTACGGGGCCGTTCCCGAAGGCCGTCAGCCGGTGAGCGCGGGCACGGCGAGCCGCTCCAGCGCGGCGGCGAAGGCCTCCACCACCGGCGTCAGCAGCACGTCCGTCTCCCGCTCGATCGCGGTGCCGCCGTCCTCCCGGACGGTGATGTGGCGGTCGAGCACGAACCAGCCCTGGGTGATGTGGCCGGCGCCCATCGAGCTGAGCACCGGGCGCAGTGCGTAGTCCACCGCCAGCACGTGCGCGGTGGAGCCGCCGGTGGCCAGCGGCAGGACGGCCTTGCCGGTCAGCGCGTACTGCGGGAGCACGTCCAGCAGGGTCTTCAGCAGGCCCGAGTACGCGGCCTTGTAGACGGGGGTGCCGATGACGATGCCGTCCGCCCGGGCGAACAGCTCCAGGGCGGCGACGATCTCGGGGTGGGAGAAGTCCGCCGAGAGCAGCGCGTGCGCGGGCAGGCTGCGCACCTCGAACGGGACGACGTGGTGGCCGCGGGCTTCGAGCTGCGCGTCGACGTGGCGCAGCAGGCGGGTGGTGCGGGACGTCGCGGACGGCGAGCCGGAAACGGACAGGACGGTGGCCATGGAGTTCACCTCTGGGGCGGGAAGCGGGGACGGCGCTACGGCTGCGGGGCGCACGCTGCGCGGGCAGCGGCGGAGCAGGGTGCGGAGCGGTGCGGGAGCTGGAGAGGGTTCGACGGGCGCGCGTCAGCCACGACAGAGCGAACAGGACACACGCTGAAGGTCGACGTGCCGCCGACGCGTGAGGGTCCATCGCTGATCCATGGCAGTCATGCAAACACGCAGCGTTCCGGCCGGTCAAGGATTGTTCCGGCAGGTGAACCAGGGGCGAGAAGGATGGTGGGACGCGGTAGTGGGCCGCGGTGGTGCGCGCTGGGGGCTCGGCCGCCGCGGCGTCGGCCGCCGGGTCCGCCCCGCGCGAACTTGCGGCGGAACGATCCGGCACGTGCATCAAAACTGCTACAAGGCGCCTGGTGGGGGCCCCGGGGGGAGTCACCGCACCCGGCGTCGGGCATCCTCTCCCACATGAACACGTGGCAGGAGGGCCGCCCGGGCGGCGGCGGGAACCCTTCCCCAGCCTTTGGCTGGGGGGACCCCCATGGCGGCGGCAGCGGCAACGGCGGCGCGTACGGACACAGCGGGGGCGGTACGGCGGCCGAACCGCCGCTGCCGGCTTCGCTGAACCCGCGCGGGCCCGGGGCCCCCGCGCAGCGGCAGCCACAGGAGTACGGGCAGCCGTCCGGCGGGCAGGCGCCGGTTCCGGCGCAGGCGCCCGGGTACGGGCCGTCCCAGGGCTACGGGCAGCCGCCGTCGCACGGGCAGCCGGGCACTCGGCCCGGGGTGCCCGCGCAGGGGCCGGGGGCGACCGGTGGCGCCGGTGGCCCCGGCGGGCCGATAGCCCCGGGCGGCACCCAGCCGCCCTCGGCCGCCAGCCCGTCGCGCTGGCCGCGGCGCCGGATCATCAAGTGGTCGGTGTTCGGCGTCCTGATCGCGATGATGGTGACCGCCGTCTCGACCTGGTTCTGGGCCGGCTCCAAGCTGAACCACGAGAACGTGCTCACCGACTACGCGGGCCGCCCCGCCGCCGGCAAGGGCACCAACTGGCTGATCGTCGGCTCCGACAGCCGCAACGGCCTGTCCGACTCGCAGGAGGAGGACCTGCACACCGGCCACGCGGGCGGCAAGCGCAGCGACTCGATGATGGTCCTGCACATCGGGGACAACGGGAACACCCTGATGAGCATCCCGCGTGACTCCTGGGTACCGATCCCCGAGCACCCCGGCGACAACGGGAAGACCGTCAAGGCCACCACCTCGAAGATCAACTCGGCCTTCGCGGCGGGCGGCGGCAAGCTGCTCGCCCAGACCGTCGAGCAGAACACCGGCATCCGCATCGACCACTACGCCGAGATCGGCTTCGCCGGGTTCGTCGGCATCGTCGACTCGGTCGGCGGCGTGGACATGTGCATCGACCAGGACGTCAAGGACAAGGACTCCGGCCTCGACCTCAAGGCCGGCTGCCAGAACCTCACCGGCACCCAGGCGCTCGCCTTCGTCCGCCAGCGCCACCAGATGGCCGACCAGGACCTCGGCCGGATGCGCAACCAGCAGAAGTTCCTCGGCGCACTGGCCAAGCAGGCCGCCTCGCCCGCCACCCTGCTGAACCCCTTCACCTTCTACCCGCTGGTGGACTCCGGCCTCGGCACCCTGATCGTCGACGACGACGCCGGCCTGACCGACCTCGGCTCGCTCTTCCTCGCGATGAAGGACGTCAACGGCGGGGGCGGCAAGAGCATCACCGTGCCGATCGCCAACCCGGACTTCAAGACCAACACCGGTGAGTCTGCGGTCAAGTGGGACAGCGCCAAGGCCAAGCAGGTCTTCGACGCGTTCAAGAACGACACGGCCGTCCCGGACACGAAGTAACCCCCGCGACCACACGTGACGCGGCGTGACGCCATCGGCACAATGGGTGGATGTCACTCGTCACCGCGCTGATCTACCGCCGCCGTCACCGCCTCCTGGGCCGCCTGGTCCAGGAGGCGCTCGCGTTCTACGGGATGGAGGTGCCGGCCGCCGCCGCGATCGGGCCCGGACTGACCGTCTTCCACCGCGGCTTCGGCACCGTCCTGCACCCGAACACCACGCTCGGCGCCGGCGTGACGCTCTACAACGGCGTGACGATCGGGCGGGCCGACCCGTGGGTGCCGCAGGAGCGGAGCGCGATGCGGCGGGTGGTGGTGGAGGACGGCGCGGTGCTCTGCACGGGAGCCAAGGTGGTCTGCAAGGAGGGCGTGCTGACCGTCGGCGCGGGCACCGTCGTCGGCGCCAACGCCGTCCTCACCCGCTCGACCGGCCCCGGCGAGATCTGGGCCGGCGCTCCGGCCCGCAGGGTGGGCCTGCGTGAGGGCTCGTGGGCGGCGGGCGCAGCGGCTCCGGACGAGCTGACGCCCGGTGAGGCTCCCGGTGAGGTGGCTGCCGGCGGGGTGGCTGCCGGCGGGGCCCCCGGCGAGGCGGGGCGGGCCCCGGCCGACCTGCGCTAGCCGGCCGCCTGGTCCGCTGTTCCGCGCACCCGACCGGCCGGTCCGACTCCCCTCCTCCGGTCACCGGCTTCCCGCTACCGCGGGTGCAGCACCGTGGGGAGGCGGTCCAGGGCGATGCCGAAGAACGAACGGTAGGCGGCCAACGCCGCGGCCTCGTCGAGGAGTTCCTCGGTGCGCCCGCCGTCGGCGCCGGTGCGGATCAGACGGGTGCCGCTCAGGGTGACCCGGCCGCCGTCCGGGGCCGGCAGCGAGCAGGTGGTCGAGTGGGTGAAGTGCGAGTCCGGCGAGGTGGCCTGCCACCAGCAGGTCGGCACGAAGTCGGCCGGCTCGTACGGGCGCAGGCCGAGCCGGTACTGCGGCTCGCCGTCCATCCGCACGTCGAGCTCGTCGCCGCCGTACGGGGTGATGGTGAACTCCCCCGCTGGGTCCGGCTGTTGCCCGCGGTCGTCCAGGCGCAGCGGGAGCCGGCTGAACCGTCCGAACCCGACGTCGGCCAGCCAGGGCCCGTCGAGGTCCACCCGCAGGGCGAGGTGGTCGAACGGCGGCCCGAGGCGGTCCCCGTCGAAGACGCGCGCGCCGAGCAGGCTCACCCGGTAGCCGAGTGCGCGCAGCAGGGCCGCGAAGGAGGCGTTGAGTTCGTAGCAGAATCCGCCGCGGCGCCGGGTGACGATCTTCTCGAACAGCGCGCCGGCTCCGAGCAGCACGGGCTCGCCGAGGTGCACGCTCAGGTTCTCGAACGGCACGGCGTCCAGATGCGCGCGCTGCAGCTGCGCCAGCGCGGCCTCGGAGGGCCGACCGGGCCGGACCGCGCCGATCCGGGCGAGGTAGGCGTCCACCTGCGCGGCGGTCAGCCCGCCGCCGGTCGATGAAGGATGTTCCACACCACCCATTCCATCGCGCCGGGCTCCGTTCGGCCATCGGTCCTTGGTCCTAGGGCACGCTCCGGGGCCCGGAAACGGCGAGGAGCAGGAAGTCGGCCGGGCCGACGTCCTGCTCCACAGCGCCTCGAGGCGGGCGGAACTACTCCACGATGCCCGAGTCGGCGATGGTGATCTTCGCCTTGGTGCGGCCGCTCTGCGAGCCGAGCGACTCGATCTTCGTCACCAGCTCCAGGTTTTCGACGACCTCGCCGAAGACGACGTGCTTGCCGTCCAGCCAGTCGGTCACGATGGTGGTGATGAAGAACTGCGAGCCGTTGGTGTTCCGGCCGGCGTTGGCCATCGAGAGCTGGCCCGGCTTGGTGTGCTTGAGCTGGAAGTTCTCGTCCGCGAACTTCTCGCCGTAGATGCTCTTGCCGCCGGTGCCGTCACCACGGGTGAAGTCGCCGCCCTGGAGCATGAAGCCCGGGATCACACGGTGGAAGGACGAGCCCTTGTAGCCGAAGCCGTGCTGGCCGGTGGCCAGCTCGCGGAAGTTCTGGGCGGTCTTCGGGACGATGTCGTCGAAGAGCTTGAAGACGATCCGGCCGGCCGGCTCGTCGTTGATGGTGATGTCGAAGTAAACGTTGGAACCCATGCAGGGATCATGGCATGCCGCCCCCCGCGACGCGCGACGACCCCGGCCTGCGGTCACAGGGCGCTAACGGCCCGGGGCAGGCGGCACCGGCGTCAGGCGGCGGCCGGCTCGGCGGCGAGCACGGGGTAGTCCGTGTACCCCTCCGCGCCGCTCGCGTACATCTGGGCGCCGCGCACCGGGTTGAGCGGCGCGCCGGTGCGCAGGCGCTCGACCAGGTCGGGGTTGGCGAGGAAGCCGCGGCCGTAGGAGATCAGGTCGGCGCCGGCCGCGAGCAGCCGCTCGCCGGCCGAGCGGCCGCCGTCCGCCGGGAGGGGCTCGCCCCAGCCGAGGACCGGGTTGGCGATCAGCGCACCGTCCCAGGCCTTCCGGATCTCCCGGAAGAGGGGCGACTGCGGGTCGGCGAAGACCACGTGTAGGTAGGCCAGGCCCTCCCCCGCCAGCTCGCCGAGCAGGGTCCGGTAGATCTCCTCGGTGTCACCCTCCTCGATGCCGTTGACGGTCAGGCCCGGCGCGATCCGCACGCCGACCCGCTCGGGGCCGATCGCCTCCGCGACCGCCCGCACCACCTCGACGACGAACCGGACGCGGCCGGCGGCCGCGCCGCCGTACGCGTCGGTGCGACGGTTGGTGTTCCGGGCCAGGAACTGGTGCAGCAGGTAGCCGTTGGCCGCGTGCACCTCGACACCCGCGAAACCCGCCTCGACCGCGTTGCGGGCGGCGGCCGCGAAGTCGGCGACCGTCTCGTGGATCTCGGCGACGGTCATCTCCCGGGGCACCACCGCCTCCCGGTGGCCGCCCGCGGTGTGGATGGTGTCCGGCAGGGCGACGGCCGAGGGCGCCACCGGGTGCAGTCCGCTGTTCTCCGGGTGGCCGACCCTCCCGCCGTGTTGCAGCTGCAGGAACATCCGGCCGCCCGCCGCGTGCACGGCCTCCGTCACGAGCCGCCACCCGGCCACGTGTTTCTCCGCGTGGATCGCCGGGATGTCGGCGTAGGTCTGCCCGACGGCGTTCGGGGTGGTGGCCTCGGCGATGATCAGGCCGGCGGAGGCCCGCTGGGCGTAGTAGGTGGCCATGATCGGCTGCGGGACGCCGTCCGCGGTGGCGCGGGTACGGGTCATCGGGGCCATCACCAGGCGGTTCGGCAGCTCCAGCGCACCGAGGCGGGCCGGCTGGAAGAGCGAGGTCGGCTGCGTGGTGGTCGTGGTCCCGGCCGGGCTCGTGGTCTTCGTCGCGTTCGTCGTGTTCGTCATGCGCAAACCGTAGAAGTTGACATCAGTGTCAGGTTCAAGTCCGTCCTCGAACCGCGCGGCCCACACCGGGGCGGCCCCCGGCGACCGGGCGGCCGCCGACCCCGCCCACCCCGGCGACGGGCGCCACACCCCACCCGGCGCCGCCGGGAGGGGCCCGCCGACGCACCCTAGGATCATCACAGAGCAACTGACGGAGGGGGAACGGGACATGGGCGCACTGAGGGTCGGGGTCTATCTGGCACATCCGGGGCCGGGGAGCTTCAACCACGCGCTGTTCGAGGCCGTGGCGGACGAACTGCGCGGCCACGGCTGCGAGGTGGTGGCGCACGACCTGTACGCGGAGGGGTTCCAGCCGGCACTGACCGCCGGGGAGACGGAGACCGTCGCCGCGGCCGGTGAGTCCGCCGACCCGCAACTCGCCCTGCACCGGGCCGAGGTGGCGACCCTCGACGCACTGGTCCTGGTCCACCCGAACTGGTGGGGCATGCCGCCCGCCGTCCTGGCCGGCTGGGTGCAGCGGGTCCTGGTGCCCGGGGTGGCGTACAAGCTGGGCACGGCGGACGGCGAGCCGGCCGGGCTGCTCCGGGCCGGGCGGGCGCTGGTGCTGAACACCTCCGACACCCCGGAGGAGCGCGAGCACGGCGAGTTCGGCGATCCGCTGCAACGGATCTGGACGGCCTGCGTCCTGCCCTACGTGGGCGTGGACGACGTGCGGCGGGTGGTCTTCCGGACCGTCACGGACTCGACGGAGGCCACCCGCGCGCAGTGGCTGCAGCAGGCTCGGCGGGAGGCGGCGGCGCTGCTCGACTGAGCCCGGGAGCGGCCGCACGGACGGATATGGCCGACGGACGGGCGTCCGGTGGCGGGTAACCGCCCCTGCCGTCCGGCGGGGGTGCGGAGATCCACATGAGCATGCTAGAACCAGCGGCGGGCACAAAACCTTGCCCGAATCACCGTGCGACCTTCACACCACCGGCCACCCCTTGGGAGACCCATGTCCGCCGCACGCACCGCCCGCACCGGCGCCGTCCGCCTGGTGCTCGCCGCCCTCTCCGTCCTGGCACTGCTGCTCTCCGGCGCCGCCACCGCGACCACCGCCTCCGCCGCCACCACCGCCGTCACCAGCCTCGACGGAGCCTGGGCGTGCGACGTCCCGGCCGGCTACGTCTACGACCAGGTGTCCATGAACCGGACCTGCAGCTCCGGTAGTTGGAACGCGCCGCAGTTCCACCTGCGCACCCCCGTCGACGGGCTGACCGCCTGTAAGAGCGCGCCCGGCTTCGTCTACGACGCCATCACCTGGGGCAGCGCCTGCAGCCAGATGCCCGGCGTGACCTCCAACGCGTACCACCTGCGGACTCCGGTCGACGGCCTCACCGCCTGCATGGCAACCCCGGCCTTCACCTACGACCGGATCACCTTCACGAGCCAGTGCAGCCTCAACCAGGGCGTCCAGGCCACGACCTTCCACCTCCGCAAGCCGGCCAACGGGATCTGGGCGTGCACCATCCCCACCGGCTTCACCTACAGCCAGACCATCCAGAACACCGACTGCAGCAACATCCAGGGAAGCGTCCTGTCGACCAAGTACCTGCTGCTGGGCTGACGCCCGGCGCACCGGTGGAGCAGGAGGTCGGCCGGACCGGCCTCCTGCTCCACACGCGTCCGGGCCGCCCGGACGGGCCGGGGTCAGTCCCCCGGCAGAGCGAGCTCGGCCACCTCCTGGTCGCCGCTGAACTCGCCGGTGGGGCGGAAGCCGAGGCTCGCGTAGAACCCGGCCGGCCCGTGGTCGCCCGGCACGTAGGTGACCGTCACCCGGCGCCCGCCGCGGCGGCGGATCTCCGCGCAGACCTGCTCGACGGCGAAGCGCCCGTACCCGCGGCCCTGCTCCTCGGCACCGATGTTGAGGCGCCAGAGGCCGGAGCGCGGCTGGTCCCCGGGCTGGTCGGGGTTGAAGCGGATGTCGAGGAACGCCATCACGAACCCGACCGGCCGGTCCCCGTCGAAGACCAGCCGGGGCCAGGCGGTGTCTCCATGGGCGTACGCCTCGGCCAGGGACTTCACCACCGGCGACACCAGCCCCTCCTGGTCGGGCCGCACCTTCAGGGCGAGCGCGGCGTCGATGGTGGCGGGGGTGATCGGCTCCAGGCGCAGGGCCGGCGAGGGCGAAGGCGACGACGTAGACATGCCGGTCACCCTAGTGAGGGCCGGCGGCACGGTCGCCCGGTTTCAGGGCCCCGGCGCGCAAGGCGCCGGCTTCCCGGGTGCCGCATTCAAGGTGCCGGCTCCGAGGCGCCGGCACTCAGGGCGCCGGGGTGAAGACCAGGGACGCGTTGTGGCCGCCGAAGCCGAAGGAGTTGGTGAGCGCGGCGCTCAGCGCACCGCGCCGCGGGGCGCCCGCCACGACGTCCAGCTTGACCGCCGGGTCCAGGGTCTCCAGGTTCCGGGTGGCCGGCACGACGCCGTCGCGCAGTGCGAGGACGGCGGCCAGCGCGCCGACCGCACCGGCGGCCCCGAAGAGGTGGCCGGTCATCGACTTGGTCGCCGTGACGGCCGGGTGCAGGCCGATCGCCTCGGCGACCGACTCGGCCTCGACCAGGTCGCCCAGCGGGGTCGAGGTGGCGTGGGCGTGGACAAGGCCTATGTCGCCCGGGGCGAGCCCGGCCTCGGCCACCGCCCGGCGCATCGCCCGGACCTGGCCCTCGGCCGCGGCCCCCGTGATGTGGTACGCGTCCGAGGTGACCGCCGCACCCGCGAGGGTGGCGTGCGCGCGGGCGGACCGGGCCGCTGCGAACCCGGCCCGCTCCAGGACGACGACCACCGAACCCTCGCCGATCACGAAGCCGTCCCGGTCCACGTCGAACGGACGGGACGCCCGCCCGGGCTCGTCGTTGCGGGTCGAGTGGGCCTTGGCCTGGGCGAACCCGGCCAGCGGCAGCGGGCAGATGCACGCCTCGGCGCCACCCGCCACCACCACGTCGGCCCGGCCGAGCCGGATCAGGTCCAGGCCCATCGCGATCGCCTCGGCGCCGGACGCGCAGGCGCTCACCGGGGTGTGCGCGCCGGCCCGCGCGCCCAGGTCGATGGAGACCCAGGCGGCCGGGCCGTTCGCCATCAGCATCGGCACGGTGTGCGGGGAGACCTTCCGCACCCCGGACGCCTCCAGCACGTCGTCCTGGCCGAGCATGGTGAGCGCCCCGCCGGTACCGGTGCCGATCACCACGGCGAGGCGTTCCGGGTCCACCTCGGGTGCCCCCGCGTCGGCCCAGGCCTGCCGGGCGGCGACCAGCGCCACCTGCTCGCAGCGGTCCATCCGCCGGGCCTGCACCCGGTCCAGCACCTCGGACGGCTCGACCCTGAGCCGCCCGGCGATCCGGACCGGCAGGCCGTCGGCCCACTCCTCCTCGATCGCGCGGATGCCCGAGTCGCCGGCCAGCAGACCGGCCCAGGTCGAGGCGACGTCCCCGCCGAGCGGCGTCGTCGCGCCGAGCCCGGTGACCAGCACACCGTTGTTGTCGACACTCATCGAACGAACCCCCTGACTGTTGTGGAGATTGTGAGAGAGGCACAACTCCCCGCGTCGGGTCGACGCGGGGAGCAGCCGCCCCACCTGCCACCTTGCCAGGGAGGTGATGATCGATCAGGTGTGCAGGGGAACCGATTCGACCACGAAGATGTTGTGGGGTTTCTCCATGTGATCAGGCCTGGAAGTCGGTGCCCCGGCCGACCGGCTCCCAGTCCCGGAGCTCCTTCTCGGCGGCCTGGAGGTTGCCGAGGACGGCATCGACGGCATCGTTCCCGAGCGCCAGCCGCAGCGGGGTTCGCTCGGCGTACAGCGCGGACAGGATCGCGGCGGCGGCCCTGGCCGGGTCGCCGGGCTGCTTGCCGTCGCTCTCCGGCAGGGCCGCGCGCACCGGACCGACCACCGAGTCGTACGCGGGGATGACGGTGGCCTGGGCGAGTGCGCCGGGACCGGCGAAGGAGGTGCGGAAGGAGCCGGGCTCGACGATCAGCACCTTGACGCCGAACTGGGCTACCTCCTGCGCCAGCGCCTCGGAGAGGCCCTCAAGCGCGAACTTGGTGGCCGAGTAGGCGCCCACGCCGGGGAACGAGAAACGGCCGCCCATACTGCTCATCTGGACGACGGCGCCGGAGCCCTGGGCCCGCATGTGCGGCAGGACGGCGCGGGTGAGCGTGGCCGGGCCGAAGAAGTGCAGCTCCATCAAGTCCCGCAGCTCGCGGTCGGTGTACTCCTCGACGGCGCCGATCAGCCCGCGCCCGGCGTTGTTCACCAGGACGTCGATCCGCCCGTACCAGAGCAGGGTGTCCGCCACCACGGAGGCGATCCCGGCCGGGTCGGTGACGTCCAGCCGGACCGGGACGACCCGGTCAGGGTGGGCGGCGGCCAGGGCGTCCAGCGTCCCGGGGCGGCGGGCGGCCGCCACCACGGTGTCGCCGGCGGCCAGCGCGGCCTCGGCGATCGCCTGGCCGAAGCCGGAGTTGGCGCCGGTGATCAGCCAGACCCGGCCGGCCGCGTTCTTCTCAGGGGTGGTACTGGTCATCCGGAGTGCCTCCGTAAGCCGTTGGAAGACTTGCTAGTTGACGCACTCAGTTATGTCAGCCGGGCCCGGCGGGCGTCCAAGACAGATGCCTGGTCGCTCGATAAGGATGCTTTATGGCCCACCGCGTGATCACCGTCCTTATGATCACCGGATGGAGCTGCGCCAGCTGCACTACCTGATCGCGATCGCCGACGAGGGCAACCTCGGCCGGGCCGCCGCCCGTCTGTACGTGAGCCAGCCCGCCCTCTCCTACGCCCTGCGGAACCTGGAGACCGAATTCGGCGTCCGCCTCTTCGACCGCCACTCCGGCGGGGTCACCGCCACCGCGGCCGGGCTCGACGTGGTGGCCGAGGCCCGCCGCACGGTCGCCCAGGCGGAGCGGATCACGGCTGCCGCCGAGCGGCACCGGCGGGCGGCGAGCGGGGTGCTGCGGGTGGGGTTCGAGGCCAGCGGCGCGGGCGAGTTGACGACCCGGGCGCGCGCCGAGTTCGCGCGCCGGCACGCGGGCGTACGGGTCGAGCCGAAGCGGTTCGACTGGGGCCAGGAGGCCGACGGGCTGCGCGACGGCCGGGTGGACGTCGCCTTCGTCTGGCTGCCGGCCGACCTCACCGGGCTGCACGCGGAGATCGTCCACACCGAGCCGCGGGTCGTCGGACTGCCCGCCGGCCACCGGCTGGCCGGGCGCGCGGGCATCTCCGTCCTGGAGGTCAACGACGAGCCGCTGATGTGGACCGAGCGCGCACCCCGCGCCTGGGTCGACTGGTGGGCGGTCAACCCGCGCCCGGACGGCTCGGCGCCGCGCTGGGGGCCGACCAACGACAACGTCGAGGAGATGCTGGAACAGGTCGCCGAGGGCGCCGCCATCTGCTTCGCCCCGGCCGGTCTGGCCCGCTACTACGCCCGCCCGGACCTCGTCTGGGTCCCGCTCACCGACGTCGAGCCGCTGCGGGTCGCCCTCGCCTGGCCGGAGGGCGCGGACAACCCACTGGTGCACGGATTCGCCGCCGTGGTGCGCGAACTGGCGGGTCCGCCGAGGGAACCGGCCCCCGGCGGGTCGAAGTGACCGGGGGCCGAAACCCATGACGCAGCGGAGCGTCCGACAGCGGCCTACAGCGGCCGGGTTACGGCAGGTTGCGGGCCATGACGATGCGCTGGATCTGGTTGGTGCCCTCGTAGATCTGCGTGATCTTCGCGTCCCGCATCATCCGCTCCAAGGGGTAGTCCCGCGTGTACCCGTACCCACCCAGCAACTGCACCGCATCCGTCGTGATCTCCATCGCCGCGTCCGACGCGAAACACTTCGCCGCCGCCCCGAAGAACGTCAGATCCGCATCCGTCCGCTGCGACCGCGCCGCCGCCGCATACGTCAACTGCCGCGCCGCCTCCAGCTTCACCGCCATGTCCGCCAACATGAACTGCACACCCTGGAAATCACCGATCGGCTTCCCGAACTGCTTACGCTCACGCACATAGCCCTTCGCGTAGTCCAACGCCCCCTGCGCGATCCCCAACGCCTGCGCCGCGATCGTCACCCGCGTGTGGTCCAGCGTCTT
>NZ_JBVHHB010000044.1:0-40078 GCF_055561295.1 Kitasatospora sp. NPDC022785
CGGCTCCACCGCGGCCTCCAGGGCGCCCGCTTCACCGCCACCGCGCTGAGCGGCGTCCGCCGCCGCGGCTGGGCCCAGTCGATCGGCGAGCGCGAACCGGGCGTGGCCTCGGTCGCCGCACCCGTGCGCGGCCCCTCCAACCGCGTGGTGGCCGCCGTCTCCGTCTCCGGCCCCATCGAGCGCCTGACCCGCCACCCCGGCCCGCTGCACGCCCAGGCCATCATCGAGGCCGCCCGCCACCTCACCGAGGCCCTGCGCCGGACCTGACCACGGACAGAGCGCCGTCCGGCCGGCCGTTCGACCGACCGTCCCGTCTCCGCGGACGGTTCGGCGCCCTCCCCGCGCAGAACGGCACGGCGGAGCCGACCGCCTGCGCCGGGGTGCCGGGCAGCCGCCGTGCTCAGCTGTGCTTCCAGATCACGTCGAAGGCCGTCCCGCCATCGGTCAACGCTCCGGGGGCGGCCCTTTCGATGCCGTCCCTGACCATGGTCACGTCCTCGGGAAAATTGGCCCCGAGGCTCATTCCGTTGACGTAGCAGTCAGTGAACGAAACCTTGCCGAAGTCGGCCAACGGCCGCACCCCGCCGGACTGCCTGGTCGGCGCCTCGGCAACCACTTCGGCAGTCATCCGCTTGGGGTCCGTTCCGCCCGGTGGCTTTGCAGGGGTGGTTTCGACCCACCTCTGCGTGACGTCGTGGAGTGTGAGCTCGTACGTGTTCCCACCGACGTAGACGACACGGGCCTGGAGCAGGTCACCGGCCATGACCGGGTCGTTGTACACGACCGGGTACGCCGGCAACATCTCGTACCAGGCGTAGTACTCCGGCGTGCCGCCATCGCACTGCGCTGCGACGCCGGTCTGCTCGAGAATCGGGCCGGTCTTCCAGCCGTCCAGGCCGACCCAGAAGGCCGCGCCCGCGTCGGGGTCGGTGCAGTCCACGGCCGGCTGGATCCAGCTGGCGCGGACTTCGGTGAAGTCGTAGGCCTTGCCGGTCGCGACGTATCCGGACCACTTCCTGCCTTCGGCAAGGGGCTGCGGCTGTGCGGCGAGCGCGGTGGGCGCCAGGGGCACGCTGCCGAAGAGCGCCAGCGCGGCAACCGAGGCGACCAGCGCGAGGTGACGTCGTACGGGCATGCTCGCTCCATGAGAGGCATCGGGCGGCAGTGAACGGCCGGTGGGTCGGCGGCGGCCAGATTCATCTCCATGCATATCACTCGACGGCAGGTCGGCAACCCGGCGGTTCCGCCCGCACGGCACCCGCTCGCAGGTGACCCGCTGTGGTCAGACCCGACGTGGTGGCCCCGGCGGTGCGGTTTGCGCGGACGACACGTGCCTGAGCTGCAGCACGGGCCGTTGCAGTGACGCGTCGACGGACGAAAAGAGACTGACTCGGAAGGCCCAGGCGCCGCCGTCCGTCTCGGGGTGCTCGCGCTCGCCCCACTCGACGAGTGCGCGCGTGAACGCCGGGACCGTGTCGTCGTCGTACGTTCCCACGGTCGACTGGACGACCGGAAGGAGCGCCGACACCGGCGGGTCGCCGGGGACGAGCGTGTACTCGTAGCGCGCGCCGATCGCGATCGTCCGTCCGGCCGGGTCACCGTCGAAGACGGTGTCGAACATCGGCACGAGCGGATTGTGGCCGGGCGGGTCCCAGGGGCCGATGGCGATGGCGCCGGTGAGGTCGATGAACGGCACCACCGGCTCGACGTGGCCGACCTCCGGGGTCCGGTAGACGAAGGCCTGTGCGGTGTCCGGCCAGCCCTCGCCGAGGAGTCGCGCGTTGCGGGTGACCCGGGCACTGGCGGACGCGCTCTGGTACGAGGCGATGTGGACGCGCGGGAGGGTGACCTCGAAGGTGAGCAGCGTGAACGCCTCGACCGCGTGGAGCGGGAAGGCGTAGCACCAGCAGTGGTCGGCATCGGTGCACCCGCACACCGTCAGGTCGACGGGCGTGAGGTCGTGGCGCTCACCGGCCGCCGTGACGCACACGATCCTCTCCGGGCGGCCCACCCCGCCCGGGCCGGACTCCACCGTGCGGGTCAGCCGCAGGGTCGTGTACCAGCCGTCCTGGGCGTCGAGGCCGAGCTCGTACCGGTAGACGTCCAGCACCGGTACGTCACCGGTCGGCGCGGGGAGGACCGGCTCGGCACCGGTCGCGTCATCTCCCCAGTACGCGGTCCAGGCCTCCGCGGCGGCGGAAGCGAGCGTCCGGTAGGTGCCCAGGGCGTTGGCCAGGGCGGTGCGCCGGTCGGCGTCGGCGCGCTCCCAGTCGGGCAGCCCGGCGAGCAGGCCGAACAGGGGGGCGGAGACCGCCGTGTACCGCGCAAGCGCTGTGAACAGGTCCTCGGTCGGTGTGGCGGCGGGCGCGGGGGCCGCCCGGTTGTACGTGACCCGCAGCTCGATGGTGTCCTGATCGGCCGACTGGTGCTGCACCGAGAAGCGGTACTGCCAGTACAGCGCGTCGGCGAGCCGCGCCGCGGAGGTGGGCACCTCGGCGTGCTGGTCGAGCAGGATCGGCATCGGCGGGTACGCGCGCAGCGGGACCGGCACGCGCGGAGCACCGAGGTCGAAGTCGAGAGCGGCCGGCGAGCCCGACGCGAGCGGTGCGACGAAGGAGAGCCAGTCGGACCGCTCGTACCCCTCGGTCTCCGGCACGATGCCGAACTCCAGCTCGACGCCGGCGAAGTCGAGCGTGAGGTCGAGCGCGGCGTGCGCGGCCACGTCGGGGACGGTGAGCACGAAACTCACCTGCGAGTCGCCGTCCGTGAGCGAGACCTTGCCGTTCGACACCGTCGCGGTCCGCAGGTGCGCGGGCACGTCGCCGTAGTCGACGACCGGGTTGCCGGACAGCCGTGCGTACGGGCCCGGCCACGGGGACGAGGCGCTGGTGTCGTACTGGACCACGGCCGAGCTCGCGTAGCCGCGGGTCAACGAGACCAGCAGCTCCTGCCGCAGTCTCTCGACGGCCGCCGCCCGCTTGGGGTCGGCGCCGGCGGGTGCCTGCCCGGCCAGGATGGGGTCCAGGCCCTCCGCGACGGCTCCGGCGAGCGTCTTCTTGACGCCGATGACCGCGTCGAGCACGTCCCGGCCCAGCGCGTACACCCCTTGGATGTAGGCGGCCGACAGCAGCAGCTCGACGTCCGCGAGGAAGGCCCCGGCCCACACCTCCAGGTCGATGCCCTGGTAGTCGCGAATCGGACCATCCGTCAACAGCCCGGTCCGGACGTCGAAGCCGGGCGTGGTCACGTGCCGGCGCGCCATGAGCGTGGTGCTCAGCGGGCGCAGGGCGAAGGTGCGCGGTTGCCGGGTGCCGGCGATCTCGCACGGGGGCTGGATGCTGACGCTCTCGATGCCGTCGGCGTCGAAGACGACCGCCCAGACGTCGGTGTCGGACGTACGGCCCGGCGCCGTCGCCAGCCGCAGGACGGGCACCGCGTGCTGGACCCGTTTGGCGAACGCCGCCAGGGTGAGCGCGCCGTCCTGGGCCGGGTCGGCACCCCGGGCGGCGGGGACGGCGGTCCGGTCGCGGGTGGCGGTCGCGGCGAGCGCCGGGTCGACCAGCGCGGGATCGCGGGAGAGTTCCAGGGCCACGGTGACGGGGAAGACGGGCTCGGGGAACGACCACTGCACACCGTCCGGCGTGGACTCCCCCAACCGAACGGTGAGCAGGGCAGTGGCCGGCGGGACGACGACGCGTGCACCGGCCCGCAGGAACGCGACACCGGCGTTGGCCGCGACGACGGCGTCGAGCCCGGTCGTCACGCCGCGCCGGCGGAACCGCTCCACTACGGCGGTGAGTGTGTCGCGAGCCGCGGTCGTCTCGGTAGGCACGGTGCGGTCGGCCTCGCCGGGCTGCTGGGCACGCAGCACCTGCCCGGGCAGCAGCAGCTCCGGCGTGCCGGCGTTCGCGGCGAGCAGCGCGACCGCGGTGACCCCGAACGGCCGGGCGGCCTCCTGCGGCGTCACTCCGACCACTGCCGGCAGCCCGGCGAGCACGCCGGGCGGGCAGACCAGCAGCGCCCCGGTCGCGAGCAGGTCGGTCCGCTCTCCGCTGGCGGCGGCGAGCGCCGCGAGGTCGACCGGCGGGCTGAACAGCGCGCAGGCCTCGGCGAACGAGACGGGTGCGGTCGTCGTCACCGTCTCGTCCTCGACCGTGATGGTGACGCCGGACGCGATGGTGCCCGGCATCGCGGCGTTGACCACGACCAGGTCGGCCCCGGGGAAGTGGGCGGCGATGCCGTCGAGCGAGTCACCGTCGCGGACGGTGTACGGCACCCGCAGGGCGTCCGGGTCGGCGGGCCACGCCCACGTCCCGGGCACGGCCGGCGGCGAGTCGGCCAGAACCTCGACCGCGCCGTTGTGCCGCAGCAGCGCTCCGGGTGTGGTGCCGTTGACGGCGGCGAAGTGCCCGAGCGTGTCGCCCGCCGGCACGGGCGTCGGCATCGTGGTGAGGAACACCGGGGTGCCCGGGGTGAAGAGGTCGGCGGTCGTGGTGTTCAGCGGTGCGAGTTGCTCGGGTGTCAGGCCCGCCCGGTTGTCGCGCAGGGTGTCGCCGCTCTCGACCAGGTAGCCGGCGACCGCGAGTGACGCGCCCGCGCGGAACATGCCCGGCTCGTCCGCGTTGAGCGACACCACCTGCGTCGCGTCGAACGGGACACCGAGCCCCTGGAACGCCGACGCGACGCCCGCCGGCGTCGCTTCACTGGCCGGCCCGTCGGGCGCGACCTGCACCTTGACCCCGTTGCAGTCGAAGACGAACCCCGGGGTGAGCAGCCCCGACCGGTCCTGATTGGCCGTCACGAGCACCCTGAGGGAGCAGCGCAGCGCCGCCGCGAGCTCCTCGGCCGGCGGCGAGTCGGGCGGCACGAGAGCGTCGCGCGGCGGGGTGACGAGCTCGACGGCCGGGTTCAGCGGCAGGACGGTGTTGTCCTCGTCGAGCAGCACCTGCTCGGGGTCGAGCGAGGGGTCGACGGCGTGGCAGAGCCCGGCGATCGTGTCGCCGTTGCGGAACGCGGCGCCCACCGGAACGGCGAGTTCGTCGGCGTCCAGCATGCCGCTGACGGCCGTGTCCGCGTTCGCGCTGCCCAGCTCGTCGTGGCCGACCCCGTACATGGTGCAGACGGCGTCGAGGGTCGCGGCCTCCGTGGCCGGTGCGGAGCCGATCGCCGCGAGCGAGCCGAGCAGCGCGTGCGCGCCGAGCACGTACCGGCGCAGCGCGTCCACGTCGACGGCGAGCGGGGTCGGGTCCGAGCCGGACGGTTGCTGGAGCGAGGTGAGCAGCGCGGCCCGGACGTCGGGGCGGCCGACCTGGTAGTAGACCGGTACCAGGCGGTTCCGGTCGCGCTCCGCCGCGGCGGCGGCCGACCCACCGGCCTCGGCCGCGCCCGGCTGGTAGGCGATGGCCTGCAGGTCGGCGGCGACGGTCAGCTCGGCGAGGTCGCCGGCCGGCGCCACGTCGTACCGCAGGGTGGTCGACGGCCACCCGCCGACGCCGATGACCGGGTCGGTGTACCGCACGTGCACGGCGGTCTGCTCCGGGGTGCCCGACCGGTTGCCGAAGACGTCCTGGAACCACACCCGCACCTGGGTCCGGGCGCCTTCGGCGATGCCGGCGTACGGGTCGGCGTCGGGGGGTGGGGCGGTGGGGACGGCCTCGGCGTGCTGCAGGGCGAACCGGTTGATGTCGACGGTCCGGGTGAGGTCCCAGACCTCCTCGGCGGCCTCGCTCGCCACCAGGAGCCCGAGTTCGTCCGTACCGTCCGCCGGCTTCGGTGACACCGCCCGGCCCTCGACGCTGCCGCGGAACCATTCCGTCCGGTCGAGGTGGAAGCCGAGCAGCCCGTACAGGCGGCGCAGCCGGCCCTGCGGCGTATCGTCGGCCAGCGGGTTGGCGAACCGCGCGGTGAAGCCGACCTGGCCGGGGCCGACCGAGGCGACCGGTCGTAGCTCGGGCGGGTCCACCGCGCGGGCGGCGAGCGCGACCGAGGCCGGGTCCACGCCGTCGCCGACCACGGCGAGGTTGGTGAACGCGTACAGGTGCCGGTCCGGCGAAGCACCGCACTGCGACGAGAGCTGGGCCAGCAGCGACAGCCGGGCGAGACCGTCCTGGTCGAAGATCGAGTCGGGAGCCTCGCCGCGGTACTGCATCCAGTAGCCGCCACCGCCCACGACGCTGCACTCCCACAGCAGCGTGAGGAACCGCTCGCAGTCGGCGATGGCCGCGAAGTGCTGCGCCGCTGTGGCGTCCCGGGCCGCCGGGCCGCTTCGCGTCTCGGTGGACAGGTTGGTCTGGACGATGAAGGTCCGGTCGGCGTCGAGCGGTGTCGAGGTCAGGCCCGGAGTGAGGCCGGGGGACGGCGGCAGCTGCCAGAGCAGGGTGAGCAGGAGGCTCTCGCCGGGCGGCGCCGGCGGGAAGGCGCCGGTTGCCGGCTTCCCGGAGGTGCTCCGCAGGTACTCCAGGATCTGGGCGATCCGCTGCCGGTCGGCGGTGTCCGCGCCGAGTACCTCGACCGTCCCCGCGAGGCCCGGGATGCGGCGGACGTCGAAGGAGACCAGCGTCGCCCACGCGTAGGAGCCGAGCTCCGTGTAGCGGGCGTCCGCGCCGGTCTGCGGCGTCGTCTGCTCCAGCAGGAACTCCGAGCTGCCGCGGTCGGACCCGGCGCGCGCGATCAGGTCACCCGGCAGCGGCCAGAGCGAGGGCGGGGCCGTGGGGGCGGCGGGCAGCCGGACGGGCGTGGTCGTCTGCCACGGGATCACCTGCGTGACCGCGTGGCGTGTGCCGGTCCCGTGCGACAGCGGCAGGGCCGCGAGCGGGCTCTCGACGACCGGCGCCAGCCCGGTCGCGGGGTAGTTGTCCCGCAGGTCGGCGGCGGTGATCGAGATGACCGCGTTGCCGGCCTCGGCGGCACCGGGCCGGATCACGCCGTCGTGGACGACCGGCCCGGCGAAGGTCAGCCAGTCGGCGGGCACGGCCTTGTCGACGGTGATGGTCACGACCGGGTCCTCGGACCCGGCCGGCGGCGGCGGCGGTCCGGTGACCTGCTGACCGATCAGTTCGTAGCCTCCGGTCATCGGGCCGGTGGCGTGGTACACGCCGTCGACCGGGACCGGCGCGGGCAGGCGCAGTCCGCCCAGCATGAACCGCGCGACCTGGCCGCTCACGGTCGCCATCGCCGGGCCCGCGTGCAGCGCGGCGACGAGCTCGTCCAGCCCCATCGCGGGCACGTCGGGCACGGTGAGCCCCGGCCCGGTGGCCAGCACGCCCGCATCGAAGGCCATCCGCCCGGCGAGGTCCTCGATCCCGAGCCCGTACTTCTGGGCCAGCGTCAACAGGGTGAGTCCGTCGGTCGTCGTGCCGACCGCGCCCGGCACCTCGACGGTGACCAGCGGGACGAGTGCGTCCGCCGCGGCGGCGTAGGTGTCGAACCGCGCCTCGGGGAGCAGGAGCCGGTCCTGGAGCGAGCGGAGCGTGTCGTTCGGCAGGATCACGGCCGCGGCGTCGGCCGGCAGGTGAACGCCGTCCGGGTCCATCGGCTCGTTCGCCGCGCGAACCGCGTCGAGCCAGTCGGCGAACGGCGTGCCGGGCACGACGTTCTGGATCAGCGCGACGTACGCGGCGACGTCGGCGACGGTGTCGCCCGGCAGGGTGGTCCAGGTGAGGGTCTCGGCGCTCTGGTAGCCGTCGGGCACCCGGAGGGTCAAGGGCAGCGGCAGCCCCGGGTTGTCGTTGAGCCGGTCGATCGCCTGCTGGTACCAGTCGGCGAGCGGCACGTCGGTCGGCAGCGTCAGCCCGAGCCGCACGTGGAACGCCGCCGCGGTGTCGTCGACGGACAGCCCGGCGTGCACGAAGCCGGGCAGCGGCACGGTCGCGCCGGCGCGTAGCAGCGGGGTGGTGTCGCGCAGGTGGTTCAGCAGCGCGGTCGGGTCGGCCTGGTAGGCGTCGGCCAGCCGGCCGAGCGACTGCCCCGCGCCGAGCTGCACCGGCAGCGTCCCCAGGCTGACCGGGGCGTCCGCGACGACGGGCCAGTCGGGGTTCGCGACGGCGATCGACTGCGGCGTGACGCCGAGCGTGACCGTGAGCGTGTCGCCTGCTCGCGCGGCGCTCAGCCGGTCCGGCAGGCCGGGGTTCAGCGCCGACAGCTCGGCCGCCGAGACCCCGAGGGACGCGGCGAGGTGGTCCGCGCTGTCCCGGGGGGCGACCTCGTACGGCGCGGTGGCCGTCCCGAAGCCCGCCGCGATGGAGTACAGCGTGTCCGTCTCCGTCACCTCGTGGGGGAACGCGGTCAGCAGGCTCACGGCGGCCTGCGCGGTGGCGCGGGCGACCATGCGCAGGTAGTCGCGCAGCACGAACGTCGCCATGGACTCACTGGGCTCGGCCGCCACGGCGAGGGTGGAGAGGCGGTCGCCCGGTGGGGCCGGGTCCAGCTCGGCGAAGTACGCGATCGCCTCGGCCTCGTACGTGGCGTCGATCTGCCGGTAGGTCGCGAAGTCACGGCCCTTGTCCGCCGGGTCCGGCAGACCGGTAGAGGTCCACTTCAGCACCGGGATCATCGGGAACGGGGTTCCCGAGACGTCCTCCGGTGTGCCGCCTGCCGGGGTGCCGCTGACCACGAGGTGGAGGTTGGCGGCCAGGAACCCCTGGATGTTGGCCCAGGTGAAGCCCGCGTTCTCGGCCTCGGCCAGGGCCAACTGTTCCACCAGCTCCAGCAGTTCGTCGAGCGTGACGGTCGGCGAGGTGACGCCGAGCGCGTCGACCGACCAGCGCAGCAGGCCGTCGGCGAGGCGGTTGAACGACGTGTCGGCGGGGGTGTCCGCGCACGGGTTTCGCGACACGTCGGGCCGCTCGCTCCGGGCGATGGTGACCGCGTCCACCGGGACGGCGTTGTCGGCGGTCAGCATGACGACGAGGCGGTGGTCGGGCTCGTCGTTCGGCGGCGCCGTCCGGCCGGTCCAGTCGACCGGGACGTTCGCGACGGCGTAGGCGGGGACGAGCGTGAGGTGCGCGGTCCTCGGCCGGCCGCCGGGGAAGACGTGCACGTCCGGGTCGAAGTGCAGCCGGTACGGCGGCTGTTCTGCTTCCACGGACGCCGCGCGTCCGCTCGGGGCCGAAAGGACGCGGCGGGCGACGCCGGGGGCGATCCGCCACGGCGGCGTACTGTCGGACCCGATCGTGAACGAGGTCTCCAGTGTCAGTGAGAACGAGAACGAGACCTTGACGAACAGGATCTTCACGCTGGCGCTGGCCCGCACCGCGAGGTTCAGCGTCACGACGGTCGCCCGGTGCGCGGCCAGCTCGACGGTCGCCATCGCGGAGATCTGCAGGTTGACGTCGACCCGGACGACCTTGAAGTCGACCGTTGCGTTCAGCCGGCCGACGATACCGACCGTGCCCCGGCACGCGTAGTAGAGCTCGGCGCTCCTGCCGTCCTCGTCCGGGTGGAACCAGGCCAGCACGCCCTCGAAGATCACCACGAGATTGACGGACATCTCCGCTTTGAGCGGCCCGCGTTGGAAGGTGCGTCCGACGCCGATGGACAGGCCGACACCAAGTTCGAGGACCGGGCTGAACGTCCCGTCGGTGAGGCGCGGAACGCGGCTGGAGGTGGCGCCGTTCAGCACCCCGAAGTAGATCCCGCCCCGGCCGTTGAAGATGCCGGCCTCGATCGCGAACGAGTCGGTGAAGTCGCGGCCTGCCGGGAATCCGAGATCGATCCGGAAGTTGCCGTTGGTGTAGATGTCGACGGTGATCACGCCGAGCGTCACGGACACCGCGCCGAGATCCAACTTCCGGTAGGCGTCGGGAATCTGCAGCCGTGCGTGGAAAACACCGATGTCGTCGGTGACCTTCTTGTACAGCAGTTCGACGTTCAGCCCGGCGAGCGAGCCCGCCTGCGACCCGCCCAACGCCAGCAGGATGCCGTACAGGTCGGGGTCGTGCATCACCAGCTTGACCGCGACCGTGCCCATGAACGTCGCGTCGATCCCGAACAGCCACTGGCTGGACGCGTCGAACACCATCGTCGCCGGGTCGAGCGGCGGCTTGCCGACGGCAGGATCGACCGGGCGCATCGCCGCGACCATGGCGTCGACGACCTCGGCGATGCCGGTGTACCCGGTGATCCTCTTCGGCGAGACGTGCTGGCCGAGTCCCAGGTACCGCAGCGAGAACAACTTCTCTCCCAGGCCTGCCGGTTGAGGAGGTGCTTGAGTGACCGGATCCCACGTCAGCGGCTTGGCCGTGGTGTCCCCGAGCAACTGGGCGTCGAGCACGATGTACACCGCCGGACTTCCGGTCGAACGGTCGTAACTCAGGCCGACGGACCGGATATCGACGAATCCGAGGTCCAGTTTCAGGTTGTGCTTGACGGCGACCGTCTGCTTGGCCGGGTCGACGGACAGCTCCAGACCGGTGAGATCGATGCTGTTGAGGAAGGACCAGGGCGGGTCGAGCCGGAACGTCGCGTTCGGGTTGACCAGCGAGACGAGGTCGGTGATCAGTTCGCCGAGAGTGCCGGCGAGACGGACGGTGAGGATCTGATGCCGGTCGGTCCCCGCACCGGTCCAGGACGTCGCCGCGCTCAGGGAAACGTCGCGGTAGGCGATGGTGAACGTGTAGTCCCTGCCCGAGTCGGTGACCGACACCGAGGCGGTGACCTCGAACTTGTTGATCGCGAAGGTCCCGGACAGGCTGCCGGTGGTCACCGTGAGCGCGTCCACCTGCGCGGTGTCGCGCAGTGCGATCGCGAGGTGCTCGTCGGCGGGCGCGGTGCGCAGGCGCCGCTCGATGCCGGCGGTCAGGAGCAGCCGGAGCTCCATGCCGATCAGCGTCTGCGGGACCGCCACCTGCAACGTGCCGGAGGCGGAGTACGGGTTGCCGTCCGCGGTGCTGAACCGGGCGCCGAGGCCGGCGAGTTCGATGGCGAGCTCGTTCACCCAATCCGGCGGTTCCTGGCCCATCAGGCCGTAGACGAGGCGCGGCAGGTCGACGGCGCCGCTCATCATCGCGCCGAACTCCCATCCGCCGGTGCCCGGGTACTGCGCCTGCGCGAGCAGCTCGATCGGGGCGGAGTCCGGAACCGCGATCTCGCCCTTGCCGATCAGCAGACCGGAAACGCGGCTCTGCGAGACCTGCACCTGAAGCTGCAGCCCGGTCAGCGCGAGGGTGACCAGCCCGGCCTGGATGGGCCAGTCGCCGCTCACGGTCAGGCCGGCCGCGAACTCCTTCTGCAGGAGCGAGGCGTCGATGGTCAGCGACTCGCAGGTCAGGTCGGCGCCGATGGACGGGCCGTCGCCGCCGAAGAACGCCCGGAACGCCTCGGAAATCGGAAGGGCGAACGGCGCCTCGGTGAAGGCCGAGAACCCGAGGTCGGGCAGTGACAGCCGGACCGTCACGACGATGTCCTCGACGCCGGTACGCGGCAGCAGCCCGCGCTCCACCCGTTCGGCGTACGGTGCCTGCGAACCGAGCGAGGCACCGGTCTTCCGGCCGAACCACATGGTCCCGAAGACCACGCCGGTGGTGAGCGTCCGGCCGTCCGAGCCGAAGGCGAACGTCCAACTGGTGCCGACCCGGTCGAGGGTCAGGTAGGGCACGGGGGGATCCCAGGGCTCGTTCGAGACGATTCCGACCCGGGCGTACGACAGACCTGGTCCGCCGAGACCGACCGGCACGATGCCGAATCCGACGTCCTGGAGGTGGAACCGGTCGATCGCCGCGATCCCACGTGGCAGCGTGAAGCTGTTCTCCGTGCCTCCGGTCATCGCGATCAGCGCCTGGATCCCGTGCGCGAGCCCGATCGGGGGATCCAGCGCGACGACCAGCGGCCAGACGTTGTCGCCGATCAACAGAGGCCCGCTGACGGTGGCCGTCTCACCCGGGTCGGTCGGCAGCCTCGCCTCGGCGAACATCAGGACGGCCGAGCGGCGGGCGCCCGCTTCGGGCAGCGGATACGGGTCGGGGTAGTCGGTGGTCAGCATCAGGCCGACCGCCGACACCTCCAGCTTGGAGATCTCCAGCCGCACACCTGGCGCGATGGCGCGGAGCTCGATGACGGGCGGCGCGCCGGCCGGGAACGCCACGGGCCCCTCGACGTAGAGGCGCTTTCCGAGGAAGTCCGCGTACGTGGCGAGGATGTCGCTGCCGGACACCTCGGGGCTGCCGAGCAGCAGCAACGTGCCGGACAGCCGCGGCCGTGAGTCGGCCGGCGCGTTGGTGGCCGTGACGACGGGCTGGTCGAGGATGAGCGGGCCGATGACACTGGGCCCGAGGACGAGCCCGCCGTCCGGACGCCGGCTGTCCGGCAGCGTGCCGAACGCGGTCCGGAACGTCCACGGCTCGGCCGGCGCCGTGCCACCGAGCTCCAGCGCCAGGGCCGCCCCGTCGGCACCGGCCTGGGGAGTGCCGGTGAGCCGCATCGTCCAAGGGGTGTTGAGGTAGGTCGTGGTGGCGGTGAGCAGTGCGCTCTGCGGCCCCAGGGACGCGGTGCCGTCGCGGACCTGGAGGCTGCTGACGCCGAGCGAGTCCAGCAGGTCGGCGAGCCCGGGTGGCGGCGCGTCACGCGTGAGGATGCGCTTCGCCACGGCGGCCTGGAACGCGCGATGGATCTCTTCGACTGACACGGGGGCCTCCTACGGCTCGGGGGCCTGGACGACGGCCTCGTCCGCCCCGAGCGTCCCGAACGTCCTGCGGGGGGTGACCGCCGCCGCCTCCTCGGTCGGATCCGGGCGCAGCTTGAACCTGTACTCGACATTGCCGTAGTCGTCCGGTTGTCCGAGCGCCCGAACGGTGCTTCGGATCCCGTCTGCCGTCGTCCTGGTCACCCATCCGGCAGGATCGTTCTGACTGTCACCCAGCTCTGCCAGGACGTAGGAAACATAGGTGTGCGGAGTGACCTTCTGGAGGTTGTCGCCGACGAACAGCTCGATGACCTGCGCAGTCGGATGGCGGCGTGAGTTCAACGGACCGGCGCTCACCCCGATGTTCCGCGGGTTCATGGCTTGTGCGAACCAGGTGATGAGGTCCCAGCCGGGCGCCTCCGTCGCGAGCGGGCTCCACAGGTGATTCCTGACCGCGGTGTCGAGCTCGTCGCCCTGCGGAAGCACGAGTGCGAAGACCGGCGACAGGAGATTCTTCAGGTCGTTGATCTCTTTGACCTCGCCCATGATTTCGTACGTCAGTTCACCCGGCAGTACGACGGAGAACCTCTTGTTGTCCACGACCAGGACGGTCGACTCCAGGGTTGATGCCAGGATCATGAAGTAGGTGCCATTGTGCTCGGTGATCCATGTGGGCCGGCCCGACGTGCCGTGGGTGTAGCTGTTCAGCTTGTTGGCGGAGAATCCGAGGTTCTCCCGCTTGAACTTGAGACGCGTGAGGAATTTCCGGACGGAGTCCGGGGTGGAACTCCTGGCCCCGGCGACGAAGGCGTACAACCCTTCCGCCCTGATGTCCTCCAGGCGATCGCCGAGGTCGCCGAGCAGGCTGGTGTGGGACTCGGCCAGGCTCGTGAGGACGACGAGGTTGAGAAGCTTGAGGCGCCTGGCGCCGACCTTGCGCGTGATGTAGTCCAGTGCCCCTCGCGCGTGGCCGCGGTCACCACCGCAGTTGACCAGTCCGAGGAAGTCGGCCTCCTCCTTCTCGACGCCGTCGTTGTAGATCTCGACCAGCGTGGTCATGCCCTGGCCGCACCACAACAGCTTCACCACCGTCAGCGGGTTCTGCTTCTCCAGCGGCGACTTCTCCATGGTCACACCCGCCCGCCGGATCGCAGCGCCGCCCGCACCGGCGGTGGCGGCGGGCGCTTCGGGTCGGCGGCCGACGCGTACGCGAGGTACCAGCCGACCTTCGACGCGCCGCCCTGATCGGGGTTGCCGAAGAGGATCACGTCGTTGTGCCCGGGCGGGAGTGCCAGGCCGAGCAGCCGCAGCGCGAAGTCGCGCAACCGGAGCGTGTACGTCCGCAGTTGGTCCTCCTGCTGGTCGACGAGGAACTCGACCGACCGGAAGCCCGTGGTCACCACGCCCTGCAGTGGCAGGTTGGCCCCGAGCAGTCCCTTTGCGCCGGGCAGCCGCACGCCCAGGTAGATCCCCGGACCGGTGTCGCCCGCGCCCGGGCTCCACGCGACCAGCACCCGGATGGCGAGCGCCTTGCTCCCGGCGAGCGCGCCGAGCGAGCCGAGGTCGACGGTGTAGTCCAGCCCGTACCAGGGCTGGGCGAGCGCCGACTGGTCGAGCGGCGCGGTGACCGAGACGTAGCCCATGTCGTCGGGCGTCTGCGGCGGTGGCGGCGCTCCCGTGGCGAGCTCCGGATCGGGCGTGGCGACGAGCCCGTTCAGCCGGATCGGGAAGCGGGCGACCAGCGACCGGGCGCGCGGCCTGCTGTTCGCCGCGTCGAACGACAGGTTGCCGTCCTTCAGCGTGAACCGGGTCGTCCCGGCCGGATCGCCCAGGTCGAACGACATGGCGATCGCCAGACCGCCGAAGCGGAGGTAGCCGTCCTCCCCGGCCTCGTCCGCGCCCCAGCAGAACGGGTCGAACCTCTCCGGCTCGTGGAACCGCAGGTTGCCCGCCAGTCGGAAGACGGCGTCGACGGTCGCCCTGCCGGACGCCGGGTCCGCCGCCTTCGCGGTGACGAGCTGGGCCGACAGCAACTCGACGCTCCGGAGCACCGGGCCGTCGAGCAGGAAGGTGTTCTGCTCCGCCGTCGAGAACACGTACGTGTCGTGCGTCGTGCCGTCGGGCAGCCGTTGGCGCTGGAGCGCGCCGTCGAGGATGATGTTGTTCCCGTGGGTGGTCGGCATCAACTGCGTGGCGGAGCCGAAGAGGCGGTTGACGAGCAGCTCGACCCTGCTGGTGAACGTCGTGACGACGGAGTTGCGCACGCCGACCGTCAACTGCAGGACACGGAAGGCGAAGTGGATGTTCTCGCTGAAGTACTGGTCCTCGGGGTTCCGGTGGTCGATCAGCCCGAACATCGCCGAGCGTTCGAAGACCAACTGCCCGTCCGTGAGCCGGAACGGCGTGAGCGACAGCCCGAAGTGGTGCGCGGCGAACCCCGCTGGGTCGATCCCGGCCGCCAGCACCTGGAGTTCGTCCGGGAGTTGATCGAGCGGGACCTCCGCCGAAAGGGCGAGCACCCCGGTCCAGTTCGGGTCCTGGACGACCTGGAGGAACGACGCGTAGGGCGACCCGGACGGCGCGTTCCGCGCCGCGTCGATGACTGCGCGGATCGCCGCCTGGGCGTCGGCCGGCCGGCCGGTTCGGGAGGCGACGGAGGGCCACGCCCAGGTCGACACGTCCTCCACCAGGTCGACGATCCTGCGGCCCAGGACGAACTTGACGATGAGGTGCGTCGACTCGCGCCAGCTGTCCGGGGAGAGTCGGAACGACCATCCGCCGGCCACCGGGGTGAGCAGGCCGCCGTACCGGAGGAATACCCGCTGCTCCGCCTCGGCGATCCCGGGACACGCGTCGACCAGCGCGGCGACGAACGCGGTTCGGGTGTCGTACTCGGTGTCGTGCATCGCCTCCCGCACGGCGTCGAGGACGTCCTCCGGCACGCCGCCGTGCTCCACGGGGATGGTGGCGATGACGCCGAGCGTCGCCGTGGTGAGCCTGTACGCGACCGAGCCGAAGCGGTTGAACTCCTCGGGGTCGCCGAGGACCAGGAAGAGGTTGTTGGTCTGCATGGCCTGCCGGAACGGCCCGGTGACCGTGGTGAACCGCAGGTCGGGCTTGGCCGCCGCGCTACCGTCGTGGCCGATGCCCAGCCAGCTCCAGGTGAGGTCGGGCGCCAGCCCGACGGCCAGCCCCTGCGGCGTCACGGCCACGGTCGGCTCGGCGTCCGCCGCCGGCTCGCCGCCCTCGCCGGGGAGCAGCACGGCGCGGCGGGTCGGTGCGATGGCCAGCTGCTCGGCCGATACCGCGTCGGGAACCGCGTCGCCGACGAGCCCGTGGAACGGCGCCATCGGGAAGGGGGTCCCGGTCGCGGTCGCGGCCGGGATCTCGCGGAAGTCCAGCAGGTCGACGCCGCCGGCTGCTGCCGAGGAGTCGGCCGTGTACAGCGGCGCGTCCTCCGGCTGGCTGTAGTACGTGACGGCGGCGGCGTCCACGGCCGGCTCGACCGACACCCAGGACGTCGTCCCGTGCGACGTGAGCGAGTCGCCGCCGGTCCGGTGCGGCCCGAGCGGCGCGTAGGCCGGCCGCCCGGGCACGAACACCAGCGTGCAGCCCTCGGCGGGCAGCCCGAGGTACTCCAGACCGGACATGCCGCAGATGACCCGCGACCCCGACGTCGCGACCCCGACGGCGAACGGCCCGTCCGGGACGAGGTAGTAGCCGGCGTTCGCCTTCTCGTCGGAGAGGTACGGTGCGACGCCGAACACCAGCCGGGCCGGGCTCGCCGTGCTCACTCCGGCGGCGAGCGGACGCAGGTCGACACCATGGCCGAGCACGGTGGCGAACCCGGACGGCAGTGCCGGTGGATCGCCCTCGCCCGTCGTCCACGCGAAGAAGCCCAGCGAGGTGCGCTCACCGTCCAGCGGCCGCAGCGGATCGATCTGCGCGTGGAACTCCAGTCCGATGCCCTCCGGTTGGCGGACGACGCCGAACCGGACGGTCTTGACGACACCCGCTTCCCCGGGCGTGAAGAAGCGCAGCCCGGCGCCGAGCCCGGCGAACGCGTCCCCGCCGCCGGCCGACACGTCCACGACGAACCGCAACGCACCGGTGTGCCCCGCCTCCATGCACAGCAGCGTGGTCGTACGCCGCGCGGGGAACCGGGCGGTCGACGAGTACAGCGTGGCGGCGGACCAGTCGGCACCGTCGGCGACGGCGAAGCCCCAGCCCGCCTCCGTCTCCGCCGGAGCGATCACGCCGCCTTCGGCCAACGTGACCTGGTAGTCGGCCAGTTGGAAGGTCGCCCCGCCCGACACCCACGCCCCGGTCCGGCCCGCACTGCCGGTCAGCGCGGTCGTCGCCCACGTGGTCGGCGGAGCCGACGGGTCGGCGACCCAGAGGAAGCGCGGCGGCCCCAGGGGCGCGTAGTAGCCGAGCCACGTCCGCAGGGCCGTCAGGAACCCCGCCGGGTCCGCGGCCGGCGCACCGAGGAAGACGTACGCACCACAGCCGTCCTCCCATGTCCGGGTCAGCGTCGGCCGGTTGCCGAGCGCTCCCGGGTCGGAGGCGAGGAACGCCGCCACGCGGTCCGTCGGATCCGCCCAGTAGAGCGCCGTGCCTCCGGCACGGGTGAACGTGGGCTCCGTCATCAGCCGAGGCCCGTTGCGAGAGCGAGGCGGTCACCGTGCAGGAGCGGCAACCCGAGCGCGCCCGGGTCGCGCGGCTGCCAACCCGGCACGACCGGCCAGTCGCCGGCCGGCCCGTCGACGAGCGCCGCCGCCGTCCGGGGCCGGTGCATCGTCACGCCGCTCAGCGGCACGGGGAGGGCCGACGGCCGACGGCCCTGGCTCGCGAGCACGTTGCCGAGCGTCGTCCCCAGCGGCACCAGCCGGGGTGCGCCGTTCACACTGATCCGCACCATCGCGCGGACCACCGCGCGACCGCGCAGGTAGGCCGCGGCGACGCCACCGCCGGGCGGGTCCTGCCGGCGGACGTTCTCGGTGGCCGCGTCCAGCGCACCGGGCGTCGCGGCAGCCAGCAGGACGGCGTTCTGCTGGGGCCACAGCGACCCCGGCGTGGTCGTCGGCAGCAGCGTCCTCGGGTAGACCAGGCGCGCGTACGGCAGCCGCAGCGCCTTCGCGAACAGGTCGAACACGCCTCCACTGCCGTATAGTTGACCCTTTTCCGGACTGGACGGGTTCGGCACGTCGACGCCGTTGCGCCGCGTGAGCTCGGCGAGGAACGCGTCCAGGCTGTTGGTCCAGGTGCCCGAGTTGTCGTAGGACGCCACCTCGTAGTCGGCGACGCCGGTCGTGACGAACCCGGACAGCGAGTCGCCCTGGGCACCTCCCGCGATCTGGTAGCCCTCGTACTCGACGCGCATCACGATGCCGGGGCGCAGGTCGAAGTAGCCGCGGTCGAAGCGCAGCCCGTAGGCGAAGTACAGCGTTTCGTCGAACGTCTGCGGCATCGACCGCGACACCGCCTCGGTGAGCACACCGACCCCGTACGGGGTGATGCCCAGCGGCTGCAACCGGGCGAGCAGCTCGGCCCACCGCGCGAACAGGTCGGGGCGGTCGGTGAAGCTCCACACCGGGCTGGTCGCCGGGATCAGCAACGTGTACGCGTACGGCGCGGAGTCGGCCGGCGTCAGGACGAAGCCGAGCGGCAGCTCGACGGCGTCGGGCTGCCGGGTCACGAACAGCTCCGGCAGTCCGAGGGTGATGTCGGTCGCCGTCAGCACCGGGCCCAGCTGCGGCGCGACGTACGAACGACCGACGAACAGCGCCTCGGTGAACACCGGGACGGGCTCCGACGGTGCCCCCACCGCCGGACCGGCGAGCCCCTGGACGACGACCGCGGTGGAGGTGGACTCGATCTCCACCGGCCAGCTGCCGGAGGTCGCCGTGGTGTCGCCGAGCTCGGTGACGGTCCCGTCGACGACCGTGCTGACCCGGTACCCGTCGACGAGCGGCGAGGACAGTGCGTCCCAGGACGCCCACAGGTCGGCGCCGTCGTAGGCCACGGTGACGCCGGTCGGTGCGACGGTGAGCAATGCGGCGGCGTTGCCGGGCGGGCCGACGGCGATGCCGGCCAGTCCCCGCAGGGCGATCGTGGCGGTGTTGGGGATGCCGTCCGGAAGAGTCAGGACGATCGGATCGTCGGTGGCCGGCTCGACGTCGAGCTCGGCCTCGGTGCCGTCGCAGCGCACCACGGGCTGCACGCCGGTCAGCGACGGCGACTCCGGTGGCGTCCACGTGAGGGCCACCGTCCGGTCGGTGCCGACGGCCACGCCGGTGAGCCGTGGACCGGCCGTGACCAGGTCGAGGGACGTCACCGGGCCCCTCGCCACTCCGGCGACCTGGGCGACCTGGGCGACCTGGGCGACCTGGGCGACCTGGGCGACCTGGGCGACCTGGGCGACCGTGGCCAGGTCGGAGGTGAGCGGCAAGTCGGCGGTCTGCCCCTGCACCAGGAGCGCGGTGTCGCCGACGGCGGCGCGGAACGTCCCGTCCGGCGGCCCCCACCAGGCGAGGGCGACCCGGCCGCCGTCGGCGCGGGCGAGGGTGAGGTCGGCCGGCTCGGTGGGCACCGGGACCGGCACGGACCACGGCCCGGTCGCCACGCCGTCGACCCCGCGCACGGCGACGGCGACGACGACGGCGTCGTCCGGCACGGCGAACACGGCGATGCCGTCCGAGCCCACCTGCTGAGGCGTGCCCCGCACCCCGTCGGCGTACAGCACCGCCTCGATCGGCACCCCTTCGGGCAGCTCTCCGGTGGTCGCGGCCACGACGAGGTCCTCGTCGCAGGCCACCGACGCGACCATCGGCGCGGCCGGCACGACCGGGGCCGTCACCGCCGGGCCGACCGACCGCCCGACCCGACCGCGGACCGACACCGCGTACGCCGCGCCGCACGGCAGCGGCTGCGGGACGGCGATCGACAGCGTCGCCGCGGGGCTGACGGTCTCCCGGCGGACCGGCACGTCGTCGCGGAACAGGACGGCGTCGTACGCGGTGGGCGCGAAGTCCGGCGGCTCCACGTCGATCGAGACCGTCGCGCCGTCCGACGTCACGCTCGTGACACCCGGCGGCGTGAGACGGATCCGGACCGGTGCCGACGGCGGCCCGGAGCCGGCCTTGTCGACGGCCTGGACGACGACACGGTACGCGCCGTGGTCGGCAGTGCCGGGCTCCAGCTCGGCCGTCGTCGCGGGCGCGTGAACCTCGGCAGCCGGAAGGAACACGCCGTCGTCGTTCAGCACGCTGATCCAGTAGGCGTCCGCGGAGGGAACGGCGGTCCAGGCCACCGAGAGCAGATCGGCGTCGAACTCGACGGCGAGCAGCTCGGGCCGCTCGGTCGGCACCGCGAAGCCGGGCCCGTTCGGCCCGATGGACACCACGTCCTCGCGTGTTCGGACGCGGGCAAGCGTGGCCGCCACGGTCGAGCCCGCCGGCGGTGGCTGCTCCAGGACGAACGATCCGCCGGCGACCGGGGCTTCCAGCGGCGACGCGGCGCCGTTGACCACGAGCCGGACCAGGAAGTCGTCGGTGTCCGCGGCCTTCCAGGACAGCGTCAGGGCACCGTTCACCGGGTCCGTCTCGGCCCGCTCGACCGTGAAGGTGTCGGTGACGACCGTGACCTCGGGAGAGAGCGTCGGCCCCGAAGCGAGGACGTACATCGCGATCCGGGCCTGATAGACCTCGCCGGGCGCCGCGTGGAGAGGCAGTGAGGCATCGGTCGCCGCCCCGGCCCACGCCTCCGCGACCGTGCGGCCGTCGTTCAACACCTGCACCACGTACGTCACCCCGGCGTTCGGCCTCCCGGGTCCGCTCCAGGAGACGGCCAGAACACCGCTGTCGTATCGCAGCCACCCGATCACCGGGTCCAGTGCGCCGCGTGGTCCACCCATGAACCGCCTCCAGGTGCCGACGAGTGAGCCGACGCCGGCACCACGTACCCGCCGGCGGTGGGTCGCGACCAGGGGTCCCGACCCGCAGAGCGCTCTCGTCGGCATCATTCGAGATCCGGCCCGACGGCCGTTTCTAGCAGCAAGACGTGTCCGAACCACCACGACGGCCTGCCGTGTCCCACGAATGGCCGTGCAAGTCCGCCCGACCGGAGCAGCGGCGAGAGCAAGGAGTGGTATCCGACAGGTCGCCCCGGCCAACCCTTCGGCCCGTCGGACGCCCTGTCACCGTATCGAGGCGTCGGACCTGCCGCGCCTGGCCTACTTCGTCCGGGGCGGGAGGCGGAGGGTGAAGCGGGCGCCGCCGCGCGGGCTGGTGCCGACGTCGAGGGTGCCGCCGTGGGCCTGGGCGACCCAGGAGGCGATGGACAGCCCGAGTCCGGTGGAGCCGGAGCCGCTGTGGAAGCGCTGGAAGAGGGAGTCGGCCAGAGCCGGGGGGACGCCGGGGCCGGCGTCGTCGACGGTCACCGTTCCGTCGGCGGCCACGGTGACGTCGACCTCCGCGGGCAGGCCCGGGGCATGGCCGTGGAGGAGGGCGTTGCCGAGCAGGTTGGCCACCGCCCGCCGGAGCAGGTCGGGATCGGCGACCACGACGACCGGGTCGGTGTGGACGGTCACGCGGTGCTCGCCGGTCTCGGTGTCGTCGACGACCACCTCGACGAGCTGGTCCAGGCGCAGCGGCTGGCTGGCCAGGGTGCCGACACCGGCCATCAACCGGGCCCGGGTCAGCAGGCCGTCGATCAGGTCCCCCATCCGGGAGGCCAGGCGCACGGTCCGTTCGAGCGCGGCGGTGCGGTGCTCGTCGTCGCGCAGCGCGGTCTCCGCGAGGCCGCGTAGCGATGCGGTGGGTGTGCGCAGGTCGTGGGCCGCGTCGGCGAGGAACTCCTCCTGCTGCTGCAGCGCCGTCAGCGCCGGCCGGATCGCCCGCCCGGAGAGCAGGTGCCCGGCCACCGCGGAGAGCGCAACCAGGACCGCACAGCCGGCCACCAGCAGCAGAGCCAGCTTGCGGTGCGCAGCCCGGTCACCGGTGGTGTCATCGGCCGCGACCACTGCACCGGCCGTCGACTGGCCGTCGGCTCCCGCGTAGGGCTCGGCGAGGAGCCGGATCCGGTGGCCGTTGTCGCTGCGTGCGTCGGCCACGACGGCCGATCCCTCGCGCATGGCCTCCGCGGCCACCGATTCCAGGTCCTCGGGATGGGCCCGAACGCAGGGCTTGCGCGGGGTGTAGGCGACGGCGGGCCGGTCGGCCGTGCCGGTCACCACGGTCACCGGCGGGCAATCGGTCTCCATCCCGTCCTGAAGGGCCTGCGCGTCGAACTGGCCGTCGTCGTCGAAGCTCAGGAGCAGGATCGCCTGGCTGGTCTGCAGGGTGAGCGCGTCGTCGAGCCGGTCGCTCCAGGCGTTGTCGTCGGTGCGGATGGCGAACGCCGCCAGCCCGATCAGTCCGATCGCGCTGGTGAGGGCGAACAGTGCGGTGAGTCGTCTGCGCAGCCGCCGGATCCGGGCTGCGGCCGTCATCACCGTCCGCCGCCGGCGCCGCCGGGCGGTGCCAGCCGGTAGCCCACCCCGCGGACCGTGTGGATCAGCGGCGGGTCGCCGAGCTTGCGGCGCAGCTGGGAGACCAGCACCTCGACGACGTTGGAGTTCGGCTCGGTCATCTCGTCCCAGCACTTCTCGATCAGGTCGGCGCGGGGCACCGCCTGGTCCGCCCGGGCCGCGAGCAGCTCCAGTACGGCGAACTCCTTGCGGGTGAGCATCAGCAGCACGCCGTCCCGGTGCACCTGGCGGCGGGCGGTGTCGATCTCCAGGTCGGCGAACCGCTGCACCGGGGGCCGGACGGTGGCCGCCCGTCGGCACAGACTGTGCACCCGGGCCGCCAGCTCGGGCACCGCGAACGGCTTGACCAGGTAGTCGTCGCCGCCGACGGCGAACCCCTCGACCCGGTCGGCGACCGTGTCCCGGGCGGTGAGGAACAGCACCGGGACGGTCCGCCCGGCCCGGCGCAGCTCGCGCACGAAGTCGACGGCGTCCCCGGAGGGCAGCATCCGGTCGAACACCGCGCAGTCGTACTCGGTGACGAACAGCGCCTCGTCCGCGGCCGGCAGATCGGCCACCTCGTCGACCGCCAGCCCCTCGCTGCGCAGCGCCGCGGCCACGGCGAACCGCAGGTCATCGTCGTCTTCGGCCACCAGTACTCGCACGGCGGCCAGGATAGCCCGATGTGCGGCCGGGGCCGCCCTCATCAAATCCTCAGCTTCGCCCGGCCATCATCTGTGAGGTCACAGCGGAGCGAACCGGCAGGAGCCGAACAGCGCGGCCGTTCGCCCGGGAGATCCGTGGGCGGACCGGCACGCGGCGCCGTGAGACATCCCCGGGCGCGATCCCCCACGCGCCCGGGGACCGCTGTACCGGCCGGCGGGCGGAGCCCTCGGCCCGGCCGCCCCGGGCCACCGGGGTGGTGCCGGCCCCGCCGACCGCCGACCACCGCGGCCCGCCGTACGCAACAACCCTGCCGATTCCCTCTGGAGCACCCTCATGAACCACCCGACGAGCAAGCGTGCCGGCCTGATCCTGGCCCTGGCCGCACTCGGCGTGACGGCACTTGCCGGATGCATCCCGGCGTACGGGGACACGGCTGAGGAGGGCACCGGCACGGCGCCGACCGATTCCGCGCAGCAGAGCGCCCTGCAGACCTTCTACCGGCAGAAGCCGGCCTGGACCACGTGCGGCGAGCTGCAGTGCGCCACGTTGACCGTCCCGATGGACTACGCGCACCCGGAGACCGGCCGGACCTTCACCCTGCCGCTGGCCAGGTCCGTGGCGACGGACCCCGCCCAGCGCATGGGCTCCCTGGTCTTCAACCCCGGCGGACCGGGCGAATCCGGGGTCGAGCAGCTGAAGTCCGGCGGTCTCTCCTCCTTCAGCGAACAGGCGCGCGCCCGCTTCGACATCGTCGGCTTCGACCCCCGGGGCGTGGCCGGCAGCAAGCCGGCCGTCGACTGCGGCTCCTCCGGTTCCGCCGACCAGGACCAGCCCGAATCCGACACCGCCCCGACGAGTGCGTATCCGAAGACCGCCGCCGAACGCAGCGCCGCGCTCGCGGACGCCGAGAAGCAGGTCGCCGCCTGCAAGGCCCGCAGCGGAGCCGTCCTGCCGCACGTCGGGACGCTGGACGCGGCCCGCGACATGGACGTGCTGCGTGCGGCCCTCGGCGACGAGAAGCTCAGCTACCTCGGCTGGTCCTACGGCACCTACCTCGGCACCGTCTACGGCGAGCTGTTCCCGCACCGGGTCCGCGCGCTCGTCCTCGACGGCGCGGTCGACCCCTCACTCGGGTGGTCCGAGGCCGCCATCCAGCAGGGCGGAGCCTTCCGGAAGTCGGTGGACGACTACGCCCGGCAGTGCGCCACCGTGGTCCACGACGCCTGCCCCGCCACCACCCCGGACGGCATCCAGAAGGTGATCGCCGACCTGCACCGGCGGACGGCCAGGCACCCGCTGCCCATCAAGGGCACCACCGAGCGGCTCGACCAGAACATGCTGCTCACCGCCCTCACCAGGTCGATGTACTCGCCCGAGTCCCAGTGGCAGGACCTGTCCGAGGCACTGCGCGCCGCGCGGGGCGGCGACGGGACGAAACTCGCCGAGATCGCCGGCCCCGGCATATCCGGCCAGAACGACAGCGCCGGCTCCCCGTCCGAACCGGGTGGCTCCGGCGAGCGGGCCCCCGACAACTCCGCCGTCGCCATCACCGCCGTCAACTGCCTCGACCAGCCGCACCCCAGGGACCCGCAGCCCTACTGGGACCTGATGGAGCGCGCCGACCGGGAGGCCGGAGTCTTCGGAACCTCCGCCGTGCTCGCCGAACTCACCTGCAAGGACTGGCCGGCCGGACAGCAGCAGCCGCACCGCGTGAACGCCGAGGGCCTGCCCCCGGTCCTCGTCGTCGGCACCACCGGCGACCCGGCCACGCCCTACCCGTGGTCGCAAGGCCTCGCGGCCCAACTGCCCGGCGGCATGCTGCTCACCTTCAAGGGGCCCGGCCACACCGCCTACGGCCGCAGCAATGCCTGCGTCACCGATGCCGTCGACGCCTACCTCATCGGCCTGAAGCCGGTTCCGAGCGGGACGACCTGCTGAACGGCCGGGACTCCCCCGCGCCGCCCCGCCCCCGCCCACAGCTCGCCCTACTGGAGACCTTCCACGTGCCCGTCGACATGTCCCCGGACTCCTTGACCACGTCACCGCCCTTCCAGCCGCTGCAGCCCGACGACCCGGGTGACGTCGGCGGCTATCGGCTGCACGCCCGGCTCGGGGCGGGCGGCATGGGGCGGGTCTACCTGTCCTACACCCCCGGTGGCCGGCCGGTGGCCCTCAAGACGGTCCGGCCGGAGTTCGCGCAGGACACCGAGTTCCGGTGGCGCTTCGCACAGGAGGTGGCCAACGCCCGGCGGATCCACGGGCTGTACACCGCCCAGGTGATCGACTCCGGCGCGGACGCCGACGTGCCCTGGCTGGCCACCGCGTACGTTCCGGGCCCGTCGCTGCAACAGGTGGTCCGGGAACACGGCGCACTGCCGGTGCGCACGGTCCTGCTGCTGATGGGCGGGATCGCGGAGGCCCTGCAGGCGATCCACGGCGCCGCGGTGGTGCACCGGGACCTCAAGCCCGCCAACGTGCTGATCGCGGCCGACGGTCCGCGCGTGATCGACTTCGGCATCGCCCGCGCGGCCGACGCCGTCGCGCTGACCGGCACCGGTTTCCGGATCGGTTCGCCTTCCTTCATGGCGCCCGAGCAGGCGCTGGGCCGGCCGGTCACCCCCGCGACGGACGTCTTCGCACTGGGCTCGCTGGCGGCGTACGCCGCCGGCGGCACCCAGCCGTTCGGCGAGGGACCGGAGACCGCGGTGCTCTACCGGGTGGTGAACGAGCAGCCGGACCTCGGCCGCGTCCCGGGCGACCTGCACGCGCTGCTGCTGCGCTGCCTGGCCAAGCAACCCGAGGACCGGCCCACACCCGCCGAGATCATCGAGGCCGCCCGCAACCACCCCGCCGTGGGCGGCGGGCTGCGCTTCGCCGACGACTGGCTGCCCACGCGGGTCAGCAGCGACATCACCCGCCGCTCCGAGCTGCCGCAGGACCCGGCGCAGGGCCTCCCGCACGACCTGCCCACCGTGATCTCCCCCGACGTCGTCGCCGTCCAGGCCCCGCCCGGCTCGTACGGCGCTGCGCGGCCCCTGCCCGAGGCGCCGACCGCTCTGCTTCCACCCCCGCTGCCGACCGTCGTCGCTCCCGCGGCACCCGCGGTGGGCAGGCCCCGCCGCAAGGGCGTGACCTGGAAGACGGCGCTGCTGTCGACGGCGCTGGTGGTGGCTCTCGGCGGCACGGTCGGCGGCGTGGTCCTGTCCGACAAGCTCGACCGGGTCCTCGCAGCCACGGGATCGGCCGACGACAGCCCGACGGCCCGTGACACCGGCCCGGACACACCGGCACCGGTGGCCGACGGCCCGACGCCCGCCAACCCGGCCACGTACACCGCGGTCTACACCGGTGCGGACCTGACCGCCCCCGACGAGTCGTACGACTTCGACATCGAGACCGGCAGGCTGATCCCCGCAGAGTCCACCCAGTGGTCCGTGGGGCACAACGCCAACGAGTTCCTGATCCCGACGGGAAGCGACGCCGCCATCGCCCCGGGCGGCCGGCCCACCCCGACCGAGTGCTCGGCGGCCATCGACCGGCAGCCGGCGACGGCTCTCGGCTTCGGCGACCTGCCCGCCGGACGAGCCTTCTGCCTACGCGCGCGCAGCACCCACGACATCGCGATCGTGCGGGTCGTCTCCGTGACCGCCAACGGCCCGGTGAAGATCTCGATGGACCACTTCCGCAGCGACGGCTGACCCGACGGCGCGGGCGGAGGGCGCGCGCCGGAGAAGGTCCGAGCGAGACGATCCACGCTGCACGACCGCGACGCCCACCACCGGCATCGCCACGCCGTACCGGGGCCCGTTCGACGGACCTCCTCGGTGACGCGGCTCCTCACCCGGGCCGGTGCACCCGTCGTTCACTGCAGGATCGCGAAGACCGTGGAGCCTTTCGGACACCCCGTCACGACCTCCCCGGGCGCTGTGCACAGCCATGGGTTCGCCTCGCCATACGCCGACGAATTTGCATTGAGCATGACAGGCACCCGGATACAGTTCACCCCGAACAGAGATCGTGCAGGAATCAACATTTCCGGAGAAATTCGATCTTGGCCCGGGCCATAAGCACCCTTGTTGTGACCTTTGCCACAGCCTGACCTGCAGTCATGTTCACGAAGGTGGGCCTTTATGGCCGGATCATTACGCAGTGGCCAAATCCAATCTGACACTTCATCAGACATTCTGCTTTGATGGCAATATGTGTGCGGCCGCACCACCTCTCTGACCTTCTGCACACTGAACGTGTACACGATGACGAATGGCTCAACTTTGCGCAGCAACCGTTCGGGTCGCAACGAAGCGACCACGCGGCCTCTCCTCGCAGGCGAAAATCTCACCCTCCAGGAGTTCTCCCGGCTCGCCGGCAACGTCGGCGGCTATCCCTACGTGAAAATCGTGCTCGACCGCACCGATTCGGTGCTCCACTTCATCGACAGTGCGGACGGCACGCTCCACGTCCGCTACATCGCGTCCGAGATACTCGGCATGTCGATAGAAGAGCTGGCCCGCGATCTCGATTCGTTCAACGACGAGGTCTACCGGAATCCCGACCGCCGCTTCTATCTCGGCACCCTCGCCCTGCACACCCGGCGCGGCGCCGCCGGCGCCCGAGCGGCCGACACCTTCATGTCGTTGGAGACCGTCGACGTCGACACCATGTCCCAGGACATGCTGCGGTCCTTCTACCACCGGGTGCGCGACCACATTGACCCGTCGCTGCCGCTGGTCCTCAAACCGGCCAACCACCGGCAGGAGGGTTACGTCGCCGGGATCCCGGAGGCCGAGATACCGCGCGTCCTGTCCCACGAGCTCTACTCCACGGCCTCCTTCGTGCCGTTGAACCCCGGGGCGGCCCACGGGCGGCTGCGGGTGTTCCGCTCCGAGGAGGAGTACCGGGCCAGCCCCGAACCGCTGGAGTGGCACGACATCGTGGCGATGCCCCGGGTGCCCGAGGACATCCCCCGGGTGTCCGGCATCATCCACACCGAGCACACCACCCCGCTCTCCCACATCAACGTCATGGCCGCCGGATGGCGGATCCCCAACGCCGTCGGCATCGGAGCCGCCGACCGGATCGCCCGCGCCGGGCTGGACGGCCGCTGGGTCCACTACCGGGTCGATGCCGACGGATCCGACCTCCTCCTCGAAGCCGCGCAGCCGCGACGCGACGGCGTTCGGCCGACGCCGCCGCCGGCCGAACGCATCACCGTGGACCGGCCCGACCTCTCGCCCAGCCCGATCACCCCCCTGTCCGAACTGCGCGCGGGCGACCACGTCCGGTTCGGCACCAAGGCCGCGAACCTCGGTGAAGTCATCCACCTGCTGCAGCACGGCTCACCCCGCTGGCTCGGCTACTACCGCGTCCCCCGGCCGCCCCGGGACAACCTGCTGCACTACCTGGCCCGGCAACTCGACGTCCCCGGGGGCACGGACGACGAACTGACCACCGCCGTGCAGCTCCTGGTGAAGGAGCACGCCCAGGTGCCGCGCGGGATCGTGCTGCCGTTCTCTCTCCAACAGCGCTTCCTGGACTCCTCGGCGGAGCTCCGAGCCGCCGTCGACCGGCTCGACTCCGCACGTGCGGACGGTACTTCCCGGATCGAGCAGCTCTGTCGCGAGGCGCAGCAGCTGATCCGCGCCACCCCGCTGCCCGATCCGATCCGGACCGAGATCGACCGGGCGCTCGACCGGCACCTGTACGGCGCACCCGTCCAGGTCGTCCGCAGCTCCTCCAACGCCGAGGACCTGCCCGGCTTCTCGGCCGCCGGACTCTACGAGTCGGTGGCTCACGTCAGCGGCGCCGACGCCGTCCTCGACGCGGTCCGGGAGGTCTGGGCCTCGCTGTTCTCGCCACGGGCCGTCCTGCTGCGCCACCAGGCGGGCATCCCCATGGACCACTGCCGCATGGGCGTGATCGTCCAGGAGCAGGTCGGCGCCACCACCGGCGGCGTCCTGGTCACCTGCAACCCGCTGAGCCCGCAGGACTTCCGCAACGTCTACCTCAACATCTCACCGCACTCGGTGACCGAGGTGGTCTCCGGCCAGGGCGCCCCGCTCCAGTACCTGTGCAACACCGTGGAGGGCGGCAGCCGCACGGTCTCGCTGGGCACCGCCACCGCCGACCTGGACTCCGCGACCAAGGACCTCCTGGGCCGGCTGGCGCTGATCAGCCGGGTGCTGCAGTCGCACTTCTCACCCGACGAGAGCTACGCCGCCCCGGTCGACATCGAGTGGGCGATCGAGGGCGACCGGGTCAGCCTGCTGCAGCTGCGCCCCTTCCGCGTCGCCGGCTGAAGCGCGCCGGCCGACGTCCGTGAGGACAGTGAACTTCCGTCAGGAGAAAGTACGTTGAACAGGATTCTGTACGTCTACGTCAAGGGCGGGGCCCCGCTGGAGTACGCCTTCCCGCGCATCGCCGCCTGCGGGGAGCTGCACGTGCTCGCACTGGCTCCGCTGCCCACGACCGCCGAGGAGGTGTGGCGGCCCAGCTGTACCGGCATCGAGCTGGTCCCCGAGGCGCCGCGCGGCGACGAACTGGTCGAGCTGATCGTGGAGCACGCGAAGGCCATCGGGGCGGACGCGGTGCTGACGCTCTCGGAGTTCGCGGTGCTGGCCGTCGCGCACGCCGCGCGTCGGCTCGGCCTGGCCGGTGCCGGCCCGGGGATCATCCGCGCCAGGGACAAGCGGCTGATGCGGGAGGCGTGGGCCGCCGCCGGGGTGCCGATACCCCGGTTCCGCCGGGTCGACAGCCTCGCGGACCTGGACGCCGCGCTGGCCGAGTTCACACCCCCGCTGCTGCTCAAGCCGGCCTGGGGCGCCGGGTCGGTCGCCCAGATCGTCCTGGACTCGGCCGGGGACGCCGCCCCGGCGTGGAGCGAGATCGAGCGCGGACTCCAGGCCGGCAGCCGGGTCGGCATGAACGAGCTCTACGCCGCGGACACCGACCGGGACCGCCTGGTCGAGGAGATCGCCCTGGGCTCCACCGAGGGCTGGTACCCGGAACCCGGCTACGGCGACTACGTGAGCGTGGAGGGGATCGTCGCGGACGGTGTGTACCGTCCGCTGGCCATCACCGCCAAACTGCCGACCGTGCCGTCCTTCGTCGAGGTGGCCAGCACCTCGCCCTCCGTCATGCCCGTGCCGCTGCAGCGCCGGATCGAGGAGGTGTCGAGGCAGGCCGTCGACGCGCTCGGCCTGGAGAACTGCGGCACCCACACCGAGTTCAAGCTGATGGAGAACGGCGAGCTGGTGGTCATCGAGACCGCAGCCCGGTTCGGCGGCCTGCTGACGACCAGGCAGGTCCACGAGGTGTTCGGGCTCGACCCGATCGGCATGCTGGTCCGGCAGCTGCTGGGCGAGCGGGTCGACTACCCCGAGGCCATGCTCACCGACGGCGCCCGGGCCGCCGCGTCGGTGGCCGTCGTCCCGGCCGACGCGGCCGGAGTGCCCTGGCGGAGCAGGCCCGTCTGGAACCCGCAGGCCGTGGACTGGCAGAGCCTGCTGTCACCGGGCAGCACCATCGAGGACGTACCCGCCTTCGCCATGCCGGCGGGACAGCGGGTGCCCGCGTTCGACCCCGCCGCGGGGTCGCGCAACTGGCTCGGGGTGTACCTGCTGAGCGCCGCCGACGCCGCCACCCTGCGCCGTGACTGCAACGCCGTGCTGAACGGTCTGGAAGCCGCCCTGCACCGGGCCGCCGGCTGATACCGCCGGTCGATCACCGAGGTACTTTTCATGCGTGTACTGTTCGCCGGCGCTCCCGGCGTCGGCCATCTCTTCCCCCTGGTCCCGCTGGCCCGAGCCATGCGCGACCTGGGCCACGTGGTCGCGGTCGCCTCGATGGACGGCGGCGAGCCGGTCGCCGCCTGCGGGCTGCCGTACCTACCCCTCGCCCCCGGGGTGGACTGGCGCAAGGAGATCCGGGAGGCCGGCCGCACCCGGCGGCCCGACCTGATGCGGCGGGTGGTCGAGACCGATGCGGCCGACCGCGAGGCCTTCGTCCCGCTGGCCGCCCACGTCAACAGCGCGGTGGCCGACGCGACCGTCGAACTCGCCGCGCGGTGGCGACCCGACCTGGTGGTGTACGAGTACCTGTTCCCGGTGGCACTGCTCGCGGCGACCAGGCTGGGCGTGCCCGCGGTCCAGCACGACCTGGGATTCGTCCGCACCCCCCGGCTGCGCGCCCTGATGCTGGCGGAGATGGCGGAGACCTTCGCCCGGCACGGAATCGACCGGCTGCCGGAGCCGGTGGACACCGTCGACCTCGCGCCGCCGAGCATGGTCCGGGGAGAACGCTACGGCTGCTCGATGCGGCCCGTCGCCTACAACGGCGAAGGCGCGCTCCCCGAGCCCCTGGCCGCGCCCGCCCGTCGTCCGCGCGTGGCGGTGACCCTGGGCACGGTACCGCCCAGGACGGACGGCCTGACCAGGATCGAGCGGGTGATCGCGGCGGCCGCCGACGTCCACGCGGACTTCGTGCTGGCCACCGGCGAGCTCGACCTTAGTACGCTCGGCACCCTGCCGGACAACGTCCGCTCGTACGGCTGGGTGCCGTGGCGGGCGCTGCTGGGCACCTGCGCGGCCGCGATCCACCACGGCGGCAGCGGTACCGCGCTCGCCGCGCTGGACGCGGGCATCCCGCAGCTCGCGCTGCCCGACGGGTCCGACCGCTTCGTCAACGCGGACGCGGTGCGCGAGCGGGGAGCCGGACTCAGCGCAGGCGCCGAGGAGATCGGGCCGGCGCTGCTGGACCGGTTGCTCACCGACGACGCGCTGGCCCGGGCCGCGCGCGAGGTCAGCGCGGAGATCTCCGCGATGCCCGGCCCGACCGCGCTGGCGGCGCGGCTCTGCGACAACGCCGGTGGCCGGGCCGGCTGAGCCGGGCTCTCGGCCGCTCGGGGTGGGCCGGGCGGCCGGTACGAAGCCCGGTGGCATGCGACCACCGGCCACGGCGTGTCCGGGCCGGGTCTCAGGTCAGGAACCGCACGGTGGTCGACACGAAGCTGTCGGCGTCGTCCAGCCAGGGGTAGTGGCCCGCGCCGGGCTGGACGACGAACTCGGCGCGCGGGAACAGCGCGGCGAAGCGGGACAGCAGGTGCGGGGGCGAGGCCAGGTCGAACTCCCCGGCGAGGACCAGGACCGGCGTGTCGAGCGCGGCGAGCGCCGCCCGGGTGGCATCCGGGTCGAAGGCACCCTCGGATCCGAAGACCTCCGCCGCCGCCGCGTTCCACTGGGCCTCCTCGGCCGCCCGGTGGGCACGCGCCGTCTCGTCCCAACGGCCGTAGAGGAACGGCGCGATGGCCACCCAGTCATCGGCCTCGGCCCGGCCGGCGTCGATGGCGTCGAATGCCGCCGACGCCGTCGCGTACCAGGGCTCGTCCCTGCGGAGCCGCCCGACCTCGCGCCGGTCCTCACCGGTGACCTCCAGACCGACGGCGGTGGTTCCGGGCGTGACGAGGACGAGCCGGCCGACGCGGTGCGGGTACTGCTCCGCGTATCGCACGGCAAGGTTGGCGGCGGCGGAGTGCGCGAGCAGGTCGATCCGGTCCAGGCCGAGGTGTTCGCGCAGCACCTCGACGTCGCCGACCAGACGGTCGCAGCGGTAGGAGGCGAGGTCCTCCGGTGTCGCGGACAGCCCGGCGCCGCGCTGGTCGGCCACGACCAGCCGCCGGTGCGCGGGGAGGCCTCCGAGGTCGCCGAGGTAGACGGAATCCCGCATCGGTCCGCCCGGCAGGCAGACCACGGGGGCGCCGGTGCCCTCCCCGAGGACACGGTAGGCGAGCTCGGTGCCGTCAGGCGCTATGAGAGTAGGCATGGTGATCCCAGCAGGTGTGCGGTGTCATCGTGGAGTTGAAGCGGTGCGGAGCGCCGGAGAGGCCGCCCGGAGGCACGCCTTCGCCGGGCCGGTGGCGACGCCTGCCGATCCGGCCGGGCCCGCCGCTCACGGTGGCCCCGGCCGGCTGCGGACAGCGGGCCGGGGCCAGTGTGCTCGGCCATCGGCGGAACGGCCTCCGGTCGGACCGGTGGGCCGCCGCGCGCGACGTCGCCGTCACGGTGTCGGCCCGTCCGACGCAGCCGGATCCACCGAGCATGAGAAGTCGCATGTGCGCCACTGTCCCCAGCGCGTCCCGGTTGGTCCACCCCCATCCGCCGTCAGCGGAATCGCCGTCAGCTGAACCCGGACCGGCGGTGCCCGGCGAGCGTTGTCCGACCGAGTCAGCGGACGCTCCCCCGGCCCGACCTGCGCGAGTCCCGCACGTCCAGGTTCACCACACCGCGAACGCCCCGACCACCGCACACCACCTTCCGACACGGGCCCACGCCAGCGTGCCGGGCACAGGCCGCCGCTGCCCCATCCTCGAGCTGCGCCCGACCGCCCGCAGGCCGGGTCATCCGACCGGACGAGTGGACGTCAGCGGATGACGCACCGGAAAACCGCGGTGGCAGGTCGCGGTGTCCTCGCTCTGCCCCTGCCGGGCGCGGTCCGGTACACGCAGGCAGTGGTTCCGCGCGCACAGGTGTGACCAGCCCCCATCACCCGTCGCGGCACCCCCTCCGGCACCGACCCGCCCCTCCGGCACCGGCCCGCCAGGGGCCGCATGCGGCGGGCCGTCCGTCGGACTCGCCTGGTCAGCGACCGCCGGGGCGACTGCCGAGGGCGTCCCGGAGGAACTCGGTGATCCCCGCCCGTGCCGCCTCGGCCTGCGGCACGACGGCCGGCATGCTGACGAAGGCGTGCGTGGCCTCCGGGAACTCGGTCAGCCGCGTGGGCGTCCCGGCCGCGCGCAGGCGCTCGGCGTAGCGGCGGCCGTGGTCGGCCAGCGGGTCATGGGTCGGCACCACCACCAGCGCCGGGGCGAGCCCGGTGAGACTGCCGGCGTGCAGCGGCGACAGCACACGGGGATCGGTTCCCGGGGGGACGGCGAGCCGGTGCACCAGCCGCAGTTGGGGAACGGTCAGGGTCGGGCTGTGGGCGTGCTCGGTGACCGAGGGGTGGTCGAACATCGCCCCGGTCACGTCCGCGACGGGGTTGACCAGCACCTGCGCCCGCAGTTGCAGGCCGGCCTGCCTGGCGCGGATCGCGGCCAGGGCGGTGATCAGTGCGCCGCAGCTCTCGCCGAAGACGGCGGTGCGCGCCGGGTCGATGCCCCAGTCGGCGGCGTGCCGCACCAGGTGGTCGAGCGCGTCCCAGCCGTCGTCGGCGGCGGCCGACAGCGGAGTGTCCGGGGCGAGGAGACGGTGCTCGACCGAGACGACGAGGGCCGGCAACCGGGCGGCGAGATGGCTGTTGATCCAGTCGCTCTGCACCGCCGTGCCCACGAACCCGCCGCCGTGGACGTGGAGTACGAGGGGCAGGGCCGCCGCCGGGCCCGCGGAGCCGGCGCCGCGTTCGCGCACCGGCCGGTGGACCCGGACCGGCAGGCGGCGGCCGGGCAGCTCCAGCGACTGCCAGTCGATCGCGGCACCCGGGTCCGGCATCCCGGTGATCGCCCGCATCGCAGGCGACGCCCGCCTGCGGTTCTCCGCCTCGCGGTAGGCGGCCAGTTCCTCGCCGGTCATCCCCGCCCAGTCCGGCTCACCCCCCAACGCCTGCTGCCGCAACCCGCTGCTGCCCGCCGACGGCTGCCGCGCACCGTTGTCCCCGCTCATGCCTTCTCCTCCCCGGATGGTTCCGCTACCTTAGGTATCGATACCCAAGGTAGCGGAACTAGCTATGGTGAGGGAATGACTCGAACGCCGTCTCCCGCCCGACCGCCCGGACGCCCACGCACCGGCGTCGACGCCGAGGTCTTCACCGCCACGCTGAGCACCGTCCGAGAACTCGGCTACGCGCGCGCCACGGTCGAGCGCATCGCCGCCGCGGCCGGCATCGCGAAGACGACGGTCTACCGCCGCTGGCCGTCGAAGGGCGCGCTGATCGTGGACTGCCTCCTCGACGCGTTCGGCCCGGTGCCGCTGCAGGAGGGCGCCGACCGGGCCGAGCTCATGTCCTCGGTCATCCGCTGGATCGCGGCGAAGATCGGCGAGCCCGGGGTGGGCGACGCGTTCGCGGGCGTGTTCAGCGACGCCGTCAGCGACCCGGCCCTGCGCGAGATCCTCTCCGCACGGTTGCAGGACCCCTACCGCCTCGCCCTCCAGGACGCGCTCGACGAGCCGGAGAACAGGGTGCTGTTCTTCATCGATGCCGTCGTCGGGACCCTGCTCCACCGGATGGGCATGACCGGCGAACCGATGGTCGATGCCGATGTCGACGCCCTGGTCGCAATGGTGCTGCCGCACTTCGCCCGCGGCGTCGGTCCGACCTGACGGTGGATCGCCGGCCCCGGCAGCGCAGGCCGGTGCTGCGACCGGCGCCGCCGGCGTCGGGCAGGGCTCGCAGGTCACACGAGGACGAGACGGACCTCGGCGCACGTACCCCCCGCTGATCCCCGACATCTGATCCCCGACATCGACGATTCCTTCCACGAGAACAGGAGGCGCCATGTCGCGCTCCGAACCACTGCCCCGCACCGTCCGCCTGCTGTTACTCGCCCGGGTCGTCAACCGGCTCGGGGCCTTCTCACTGCCCTTTCTCACCGTGCTGATCAGCACCGACCACGGCGCGAGCCTGACCGCCGCCGGTCTGGTCAGCGCCGTCTTCGGGCTCGCGACGATCCCCTCACGGCTGGCCGGGGGACATCTGGCCGACCGGATCGGCCGACGCACGACCATCGTGCTCGGGCTCTGCGGATGCGCGGTCGCGCAGCTGGCGATCGCAGCCTCCGCGTCGCTCACCTGGGCGGTCGCCGGGGCGGTGCTGCTCGGGCTGGCCTTCGAGCTCTACGAGCCGCCGAGCCAGGCGATCATCGGCGAGTCCGTGCCGGAGCAGCAACGGGTGCGGGCGTTCAGCCTGTTCAGCGCCGCGCTCGCGGCGGGCGCCATGGGCGCCGGGCTGCTCGCCGCCCTCCTCGGCCGCTGGGACCTGCGCTGGCTCTTCGTCACCGACGCCGCCACGTGTCTGGCCTGCGCGCTGCTGATCCAGCTGGCCCTCCCCCGCGACCACCCGGCACCGCCCGCAGCGGACCGGGACGACACCGCCGTACGGCCGCTGCGCGACCGCGCCCTGCTGAGCGTCCTGGCCACCGGCACCGCCTACGCCCTGATCAACCAACAGGCCGTGATCGCCCTGCCGCTCGCACTCGCGCGGCAGGGCCTGCCCGCCGCCGACGCCGGGCTGTTGTTCACCGCCGCCGCGGCCACCACCGTGCTCGCCCAGCCGCTGATCCGCCTGCCCTGGGCGACCCGGCTCACCACCCCCGTCGCGCTCGCCCTCGCCCATCTCCTCCTGGCCGCGGGGCTGACCGGCCTCGCCCTCAGCCGCACCCTGCCGACGCTGCTCGCCTCGGCCGCCGTGAAGAGCCTCGGCGATCTGCTGGTCATGGGCCGCGTCTACGCGCTCGTCACCGACCTCGCACCACCCGGCGCAAGCGGCCGCTACCTGGCCGTCTTCGGTACCAGCTGGGGGATCGCCGCGACGCTCGCACCCGTCTTCGGCACCCAGCTGCTCGCTCACGCGGGGACGACCGCGCTGTGGTCCGCGATGGCCGCATTCTGCGTACTGCTCGCCGCACTGCACCTACGCGTGACACCCGAGTCGCCCCGGTCACCGCAACGCAGCGCGCCGGAGGACCGCAGGTCGACCACACCAGTGGCTGCACCCGACCGGCGACGCTGACCAACAGCGGAAAGGACGCCTTCCGGTACTCGCGGTCGGGCGGCGGGCGCCGCCGGGCGAGCGGCCGTGCCGTGACTGGAGGGCCCACGTGCCCGACGGCTGCGCGACGTCCCACAGCGCCGTCCGGACCTTTCGCGGCCCTCGGCCCGCCGAGACCGCGCTCGGCGGACCGCCCCCGGCATCTGACCGGACACCGACCGCAACTGCCCTGTCTCATTCGACCTTGCTGCCGGGTGCCGCCTGCCGCCCTGACCTGCGGAGACGCAAAGCCGGGTGCGACTCCGGGACCTTGCCGTCACACTTGAATCCGTCGGCAGAGCGGGGGCGGCGGTCTCCCCTTCGCGCGAGGCCTGTGTTGGACGGTCCCAACATAGTCCGTACACGACAATGGGGTGAATGCGATGCCTCTTGAGGGCGAGTACGAGCCGAGTCCGGCGCAGTGGGTGCGCGAACAGGTCGAGCTGTATGAGAGTTCGGGTGGCACACAGGGCACGACGCTCTGGGACACGGGCCTGCCGGTCGTCATTGTCACGATGCGCGGCGCGAGGAGCGGCAGGATCCACAAGATTCCGCTGATGCGCGTGGAGCACGAGGGGCGGTACGCGGCGGTGGCCTCGAAGGGCGGCTTCCCGCGCCACCCGGCCTGGTACTTCAACCTCAAGGCCTACTCGCAGGTGGAGCTCCAGGATGGCCCCGAACGCCAGGACATGACGGCCCGTGAGCTCACGGGGGACGAGAAGGCCCAGTGGTGGCAGCGCGCGGTCGCCGCGTATCCGCCGTACGCCGAATACCAGGAGAAGACCCACCGCGTGATCCCGGTCTTCGTACTCGAACCCGAGCACCTGGCCGGGCCGGCGAAGGCCCCGGCGCCGAGCAGGAACTGAGCTTAGGATCCTCGCGAGCTTCGGGCAGCACATCCGCGACGGCCGGTTCGAGGGCGATGTGGCCGGCCTGGTCGAGGGCCTCCGTCAGCGGTTCATCGGGCCGGGAGCGTCCGACGCCGGAGGCGGCACTCGGATCGGATACAGGGTGCGCTTCGAGAACGGGTTTGTCCCTGCGGTGGAACTCCGCCTTCACGGCGGCCTGTCGGAGCGCGGTCTGGGTCGCGGCGAGATCGATGCGGGTGATCAGGACGCCGAGGGTGTTCGGTTCGCGGGTGGGCATGGGGGATCGTGGATCCGCTCCCACGGCCCGTACCGCTCGCGGACGCCGACGACCGCACAGACCCCCTACGAAGGATTTCCGGGCGGAAGCTGAATCCTTTTCCCGGCTGGTCGCTCTTATGGTCGAACGGCTGGAAGGACGTGCTGGAGGAGGTTCGGCAGCTGTGGTCGTCGTCGGCACGGTGGCCGTTGCGGTGCCGGCGTGCAGGTGCGTGGCGGTCCTGCGGCTGCGCAGGGGTCGAGTCGCCATGGCCGGCACCACGGCAACGAAGTCGCGGCTGCACTGCGTGCGCTGCCGTGCACGAGCACCTGAACACCCGTCCCGAGGAGAACGCACGATGAACAGCACCCCCGACAGCGCATTGAGCCATGCCGAGCCCGAGATGTACGACGCAGCGTTCGCAGCAGGCGACGCGGCCACGGCGCTGTCGTAGGCGGCGCCCGCCGCCGTCCCACACCTTTGGCACCCGCGTGCGGGTGCCGTCCGCATGCCATCCCCTGTTCCGCAATCGACCGAACACCGAGAGGCCCCCTCATGATCCTTTCCTCACCCTCCTTCGCGCCCCGGGGAGTACTGCTGGTGCACGGCGCATGGCACACCGGTCAAGCTTGGGACGGCGTCGCGGCCGGGCTGCGGGCACGTGGTGTCGCCGTGGCCGTCGCCGAGCTGCACCGTGGGTCGCTGGCAGCCGACATAGCCGCGGCCGAGACCGCACTGGACCAGCTGCCCGAGGGCGGCCCCGCCATCGCGTGCGGTCATTCCTACGGCGGAGCCGTCATCACCGGCCTTCCGCCACAAAGGATCGACCACCTCGTGTACCTCGCCGCGATGATGCCCGACCGCGGCGAGACCGCCCTCGGCCTTCTCGCCGGTGCACCGGCCACCGACCTGGGGACCAGCATGATCGGTGACCCTGCCGGAACCACGACGATCGACCCGAAGGCTGCGGGAAGACTGTTCCATGCCCAACTCGGCGAAGAAGAACGTGCCCGCCACACCGCCGAGCTCGTCCCCCAGAGGATGGCCCCCGGCCATCAGCCGACGACCGGCGCCGCCTGGCACCAGCGGCCCAGCACCTACGTGATCTGCACCGAGGACCGCGTCATGCACCCAGACCTGCAACACCGGTTCGCCACACGCGCAACCCGTGCGATCACCTGGCAGAGCGACCACGGAGTCTTCGCGTCACATGAGGACGAGACCATCGGACTACTCCACCAACTGGCCACCGGAAGCCGCCTCGCCCCGGTCGGCTAGGGAGCGTTTCGAACGTGCTGTGGGAGGAACGGCGGCCGGGTGCGCCGGCCGACGGTGCTCCGACTGTGACGCCTCGAGGTGTACTCCGTGGTTGCCGGCCTGTCCCTGGCCCCGGATCGTGCGCGTCGGCCGCGGCGCCGCCCAGGAACCGGGCGACGTCGTCGCAGGACTGGGCCTGAACCGCCCCCTGCTCGTCACGGACGCGTTCCTGGTCGGGACCGGCGCGGCGGAGCGCCTGACGGCGACGCTGCTCCAGGCCGGGCTGAACCCACGACTGTTCGCCGACACCGTGCCCGACCCGACGACCGACTCGCTGGTCGCGGGCTTGGCGGCGCTGCACGAGCACCGGGCGGACTCGGTCACGGCCTCGCCCTCACCGCGATCGGCACCATCGGCCGCAATCTGCGCCGCGCCTACGCGGACGGCTCGGACGCCGGGGCCCGCGAGGCCATGGTGCTGGAGCCCCGCCCGCCGGAAACCGTCGTCGGGGGGCGGGGCTCGGACCACGTACGGGTTGCGGTTATCCGAGGCCGCGAGCGTCCTGCTTCAGCGCGGTGTCCACGGTCAGCGCGGTCGCCACGACGAGGCTGAGCAGCGGGTCGGCGAGCGGGCGGTGGATCTGGAGCACGTAGTTGTCGGCCGTGGTGAACATCGTCTTCGCCAGGCCTTCCCAGGTCTTGGTGATCCGGGCGATCTCGGTGTCCGTCTCGTCGACGATGGAGAAGTTCCAGGCCCGCCAGTTCTCGGCCTTGACGGCGCCGACCTTCTGCCCGCCGACCTCCATCGCGAAATTGATCTTCCCGATGGCGTTCTGCTGAACGATCTGGCCGACCTCCTGGCCGTTCGGACGCTGCACGACCACGCGCGACTTGATGAGCTTCGCCGGGCGGGTCAGCAGAAGCACCGGGGTGCCGTGCGCGTCACGGATCTCCAGCTTGTGGGTCAGGTACTGGTCGATGGAGGAGAGCAGCCGCAGAACCTTGCGCAGAGCGCTCTGACCGACCTGGACCACCGAGCCCAGCGCGGCCCCCTGCTGGTCGAAGACCGCGTACTCGTTACTGAGGTTTTCGTTCTGTTGTCGGTGGTGACAGGTAGTGATCCCTGCGGTATGCCAATGGTGTGCGGTATGCGCAGGGTGGGGGCCTGACCGC